>NZ_VPDP01000040.1:0-5588 GCF_013417635.1 Acinetobacter sp. YH12239
GTACAGCGCCTGCTTGTAACAGTTTAGCCAAGCCGTAATCACCATTACCTGCGTTGTTGTTGACGATCACTAAGTCTTTAATACCGAGTTCAATTAAGCCATCGATGAGTTCAGCAGGCTGACCTGCAGTACCAAACCCACCAATCATAATGGTTGAACCGTCTTTAATTTGGGAGAGGGCTTCGGTTAAAGACGCTGAGCTTTTATCAATCATAATCACTTCCTAAACAAACGATCTATATTTACCTTTAATACGATCAGGTAGATGTAGACGATGATGGGGTAGTATTTTGACGCTTCGTTAAAATCACGTGCGCTAAAATACCAATACAGATTCCCCAAAAAACTGAACTTAAACCTAAAAATTGCATGCCTGAAACAGTCGCCAAGAAAGTAAGGAGAGCTGCATCACGATCCTTTTCTTGGAACATAGCAACGTGTAAATTTGTAGCAATAGCACCTAAAAGTGCTAAACCTGCTAATGCAGCAACAAGTTCTTTAGGCAGTAAGCTAAAGAGCATCACAATGCTGCCTGCAAATAAACCACCTAAAATATAGAAAATACCATTCGCAATACCTGCGATATAACGTTTCTCTTTGAGCTCATGTGCATCTTTACCTGTACAGAGTGCGGCTGTTATTGATGCCAGGACAATGGTGATCCCGCCCACACAAGCAACAGCTAACGATGCGATACTGGTAGTGGTAATAATCGGTTTTGCTTGAATGTCATAGCCACTTAATTTCAAAATTGCCATGCCAGGTAAAAATTGACCAGAAAGGCTGACTAAAATAAGAGGTACTGCAAGATTTAGAAAAGAGTTAAGCGTCCACTCGGGCGCAATGAATTGGGGTATTGCAAGTGAAAACTCCATATTCACAGCATTGAATTTTCCGAGGACTAAACTCATGAAAATACCAGCTGCCAATACAAAAAGCATGGCATATCGAGGTGTTAAACGCTTAGCAATCAGATACGAAATAAGCATTCCAAATACAATATATGGCATGGTATTGGTCGCGGTAAAAAGACCAAATCCGAACTGACATAAGATACCAGCCATCATTCCTGCAGCCACTGATTGTGGTATCAAAGCCAATAGTTTGTCGAAATATCCGGTAATACCAATGATGAAAATCACTACAGCTGTAGTGATATATGCAGCAACTGCTTCATTCAGTGATATATCTGGAAAAAGTGTGACTAGCAGAGCAGTACCAGGTGCCGACCAAGCGGTAATGACAGGAACTTTAAATTTTATTGATAATAGAATTCCAGCTACAGCAGCACCAATTGAGATACCCCAAATCCATGAAATCATCATGTCTGGTGAAACTTGGGCTTGTTGTGCTGCTTGAAAGAAAATAATTAATGGTCCGGCATATGAAATCAATACGGCTAAAAAGCCGGCGACAGTGGCGGAAATAGACCAATCTTCTTTTAGTGTTTTAAACAGGGTTGCCATTGTATTTGCCTCCTTGCGTCAATGATCCTGTGAATTTAAAGAGTCCGTGATCAGGGTTAACCCTGATCACCACCACCTACAGGTACGACTGTGCCTGTAATGTATGAAGACTCATCTGAAGCAAGGAACAAAATAGCATTTACTTGTTCTTGAATAGTGCCATAGCGTTTCATGTAGCTGCGGTCAATTGTTTGATCAACCACTTCTTGCATCCAAGCTTGATCTTGCTCAGATAGTGGTGAAGTATTACGTGGAATTACACGTGGTGGAGCTTCAGTACCACCTGTAGCCACAGCATTGATGCGGATACCATCTTTAGCATGTGCAAATGCCATTGATTGAGTAAAACTATTTACACCACCCTTAGCCGCAGAATATGGAAGACGGTTAATTCCACATGTGGCGATAGATGATACATTCACGATCACACCAGATTTTTGGTGTTGCATGTGTGGTAAAACTGCACGACAACTCCATAAAGTAGGAAATAAAGAACGATTGATCTCTTTAATAATTTCCTCTTCAGAAAACTCTTCAAAAGGTTTCATCCAAATCGCACCACCAACATTGTTGATCAGCACATCAATTCGGCCAAAAGTCTCGATCGCTTTATTTACAACGGATTGTGCACCAGCATAGGTTTCAAGATCAGCTAAGACAGTAACACCTGTGCCACCTTGAGTCGTAATTTCTTCAAGTGTGGTCGTCACGTATTCAGCACGGTCAGCCAGTACAACTTTTGCACCTTCGCTAGCTGCTTGAAGAGCAACACCGCGACCGATGCCTTGAGCGGCACCAGTGACGATTACGATTTTATTTTCAAATCTTTGATTCATGTTCCTCTCCACTTTAATTCGCAGAGAATTTTTCGAATAAGAAGTTTGCAGGTTTAACGCCTTCAGCATCTAACCAACCACGAACTGCATCTACCATAGGAACAGGACCACAGAGGTAAACGTCTACATCACCACCGTTGAGCCATTCAGTTTCAATGTGACCTGTTACATAACCTTTACGTTCGTGTGCAGATTCTGGGTTTGCAACTACGGTACGGTATTCAAACCAATCAAGTTTTTCTTGAAGTTTGTTGAGTTCTTCAATAGCAACTAGGTCAAAGTCATTGGTTACACCAAAAACTAAACGTACTGGATGTTCAGAACCTTTTTCTTCTAATACTTGAAGCATCGACATAAATGGAGCAATACCTGTACCACCAGCAAGCATTACTACAGGGCGTACTACATTACGTAAGTAGAAGCTACCAAATGGACCAGTGAATGTCATTTTGTCGCCGACTTTCGCTTCGCTGCTTAAGAAGCTACTCATCTTACCGTTAGGAACGTTACGAACAACAAAGCCGGTCAAACGGTTGCCTGGCTTAGAGCTGAAAGAGTATGAACGTGTTTCAGTTGATCCAGGAATACCTACATTTACATACTGACCAGCAAGGAAATTGATATCTGGCTGACCCTCGTCTAGTTGAATATCAAAGGTAATTGTAGATTCAGATAAGTTTTCTACACGAGAAAGTGTACCTTGATATTGATGAATTTGAGTTTTACATACATCAGATGATGCTTGAATTTGGAAAACTGCATCTGAAGTAGGACGGCACTGGCAAGCTAAGATATAACCTTGCTCAGCCTCTTCTGGTGTAAGTGCATCTTCAATATAAGTTTCTTCAGGCATGTCATAGCTGCCAGACTCACAAAAAGCTCGACAAGTACCACATGCACCATCACGGCAATCCAGCGGAATATTAATCTTTTGACGATATGCAGCGTCAGAAAGCGTTTCGCCTTGTGCAACTGAAATAAATCGGGTTACGCCATCTTCAAATTGAAGTGCAACATTATGGTTTGACATGGCTGAATATCCTTTAAGAATCTTTTGAACAATTTTTTGGTGTAACTACCAAAATTCCATTTGGTAGTTACTGAACTTGTTATTTACTAATTACAGGTGATATACGTCGATTACTTGGTTGATGTAATCATTTTTAAGTACCACATATTTATTTAAAATTTGTGGTTTTTCACCAGACAAATTGATTTCGTAGCGTGACATGCCGAAGTAGCTGTACGACTTTTGGTAGCGGTAACTTAAAGTGTTCCAGTTGAAACGAACAACAACCTTATCTTCATGACGTTCAAGAATTTCAATGTTGTTAATATTGTGGCTTGTACGTGTATCAGGCATTGTTGCAGAAGAGCGTTCAGTTTTGATACGGAACACGCGGTCTTCTAAACCTTGACGATCTGGATAGTAAATTAACGAGATTTCTGATTGAGGATCTTCGGTTAATGTATTGTAGTCATCCCAAGATGGCATCCAGAACGATGCTGTAGGTGCATAACACTCTAACCATTCATCCCACTGTTCATCATCAAGTAGGCGCGCTTCTTTAAATAAGAACTGGCTCACTGATTCTAAAGTTGCTTCAAGATTCGCGTTACTCATGCGTTATCTCCTTGTTCAGCTAAAGCTTGTTCTGCTTTAATCGCACGTTTCATTTCTTCTAACCAATGTTGATGTTGCGCAAGGTATAAACCTTCGTCTTCAGTTTTAACGCCTGAAAGTTTAGGTTTTAGACCAATTTCGTTTGCTGCATCATCTGGGCCATTGATCCAATGCTTTGAGCCACGGCACATATCGTTCCACTCGAGTTCGATACCAGCATAACCTGCTTGACATGCACGGAATTCTTCTAAGTCATCTGGTGTCGCCATACCTGAAGCATTGAAGAAATCTTCATATTGACGAATACGGCGTGCGCGAGCTTCTGGCTCTTCACCTACAGGTGCGATGCAGTAAATTGTTACTTCAGTTCTATCGACAGCAATTGGTCGAAGTACACGGATTTGTGAACCGAACTGATCCATCAAATAAACGTTTGGATATAAGCAAAGGTTACGTGAGCGCTCGATCATCCACTTCGACATAGCAGGACCGAATTTCTCAGAGTATTCGTCAGCTTTAGGAAAGTTAGGGCGGTCTTCAGGGTTAGCCCATTGTGTCCAAAGCAACATGTGACCATTTTCAAAACCGTAAGAACCACCGCCTTGTTTACCCCAAGATCCTGCGCTCATTGCACGGATATTGTCGCCAGCTTGTTTTTCTTTACGCTGTTGCGTAGTCGCAGCATAGTTCCAGTGAACTGCAGATACATGGTAACCATCTGCACCATTTTCAGCAGTGAGTTTCCAGTTTCCTTCGTATGTATAAGTTGAAGCACCACGTAAAACTTCTAAACCTTGATCAGACTGACCCACGATCATATCGATAATTTTAGTCGTTTCACCTAAGAATTCTTCTAATGGCAAGACGTCTGGGTTTAAGCTACCGAATAAGAAGCCTTTATAACTTTCAAAACGTGCAACTTTCTTAAGATCATGTGATCCTTCTTTGTTAAAGCAGTCAGAATAACCTGCATCTGTTGGATCTTTAACTTTTAAAAGTTTGCCTGAGTTATTGAATGTCCAACCATGGAATGGGCAAGTATAAGTAGCCTTATTACCACGTTTGTTACGGCAAAGTTGTGCACCACGGTGTGAACACGCATTGATCATTGCATTTAGCTCGCCTTGACGGTTACGAGCAATCACGATTGGCTGACGACCGATGTGTGTCGTGTAATAATCATTGTTATTTGGAATTTGGCTTTCGTGTGCCAAGTAAACCCAATTACCCTCAAAGATGTATTTCATTTCAAGGTCAAAAAGGGCTTGATCAGTGAAAACTGAACGATGAAGTTTAAACTCACCTGTCTCAAAGTTGTCTACAAGTAACTCATCAAGACGATCTAGATGGCTGGTATTAATTACAGGAATACGTGGCATGGACGTTCTCCGACTTTCCAAATTGAGGGGAAGTCATCGGGATAATTGACTTATCCCGATTCCGACTAATTGATTTAAGCTGATGCGCGGCGGCGTTCAACTTCAGTAGAAGGCGCATCTTCAACGTCTTTCACTAATTCAATGTCAAATTGAATATGTTTGAACGCACCTTTCAGACCACGACGAGCAATTTCAGCTTCATCAGTTACATCTACAGCAGTTGCCACTAAGCCATCACGCGTTGCAAATGCAAAGTCATCCCAAAGGTATTCATCACCTTCGA
>NZ_VPDP01000041.1:0-5565 GCF_013417635.1 Acinetobacter sp. YH12239
TGAAGGGGGTGTTTAGAATAATGAGCTGGCGATGACTTACTCTCACATGGGTAACCCCACACTACCATCAGCGCTAAGAGGTTTCACTTCTGAGTTCGGGAAGGGATCAGGTGGTTCACTCTTGCTATTGTCGCCAGCACAACTGTTGTGACTTTGCTTGGGTCTTATTCGCACATATTGTTTGCGTGCCTTTGCTTGGTCAAAGAAGTTATTAACAGCTATTTGAGTTGCTTTAATTTGTGCAGTTTAGCGTTTTATCTAACTAAATCAAGTTATTTGTCATGATTTGAACCACAACACCAACTGTTTGGGTGTTGTATAGTCAAGCCTCACGAGTAATTAGTATTGGTCAGCTTCATACGTCACCGTACTTCCACATCCAACCTATCAACGTTGTAGTCTTCAACGGCTCTTTAGAGGACATAAAGTCCTTGGGAAATCTAATCTTGAGGTAGGCTTCCCGCTTAGATGCTTTCAGCGGTTATCCCTTCCGAACATAGCTACCCGGCGATGCGACTGGCGTCACAACCGGTACACCAGAGGTTCGTCCACTCTGGTCCTCTCGTACTAGGAGCAGATCCTCTCAAATTTCCAACGCCCACGGTAGATAGGGACCGAACTGTCTCACGACGTTCTAAACCCAGCTCGCGTACCTCTTTAAATGGCGAACAGCCATACCCTTGGGACCTGCTTCAGCCCCAGGATGAGATGAGCCGACATCGAGGTGCCAAACACCGCCGTCGATATGAACTCTTGGGCGGTATCAGCCTGTTATCCCCAGAGTACCTTTTATCCGTTGAGCGATGGCCCTTCCATACAGAACCACCGGATCACTAAGACCTACTTTCGTACCTGCTCGACTTGTGGGTCTCGCAGTTAAGCGCGCTTTTGCCTTTATACTCTACGCGTGATTTCCGACCACGCTGAGCGCACCTTCGTACTCCTCCGTTACTCTTTAGGAGGAGACCGCCCCAGTCAAACTACCCACCAGACATGGTCCTCGTCCCGGATAACGGGACAGAGTTAGAACCTCAATATTACCAGGGTGGTATTTCAAGGACGGCTCCATAGAAACTGGCGTTTCTACTTCAAAGCCTCCCACCTATCCTACACAAGTAAGATCAAAGTTCAATGTCAAGCTGCAGTAAAGGTTCACGGGGTCTTTCCGTCTAGCCGCGGGTACACCGCATCTTCACGGCGAATTCGATTTCACTGAGCCTCTGCTGGAGACAGCGCCGCCATCATTATGCCATTCGTGCAGGTCGGAACTTACCCGACAAGGAATTTCGCTACCTTAGGACCGTTATAGTTACGGCCGCCGTTTACTGGGGCTTCGATCAAGAGCTTCGCTTACGCTAACCCCATCAATTAACCTTCCAGCACCGGGCAGGCATCACACCCTATACGTCCACTTTCGTGTTTGCAGAGTGCTATGTTTTTAATAAACAGTTGCAGCGGCCTGGTTTCTGAGGCTGCCAGTAGCTCAAGGAGCAAGTCCTATCACCGCCGGCAGCGTACCTTCTCCCGAAGTTACGGTACCATTTTGCCTAGTTCCTTCAGCAGAGTTCTCTCAAGCGCTTTGGTCTACTCGACCTGACCACCTGTGTCGGTTTCGGGTACGATTCCTGTGTAACTGAAGCTTAGAGACTTTTCCTGGAAGTATGGTATCAGCCACTTCGCTAGTAAACTAGCTTGCTATCGATTCTCAGCATAGAGTACCCCGGATTTGCCTAAGATACATGCCTACAATCTTCCACCTGGACAACCAACGCCAGGCTGACTTAACCTTCTCCGTCCTCTCATCGCATTACACAGAAGTATTGGAATATTAACCAATTTCCCATCGACTACGCCTCTCGGCCTCGCCTTAGGGGTCGACTCACCCAGCCCCGATTAACGTTGGACTGGAACCCTTGGTCTTTCAGCGAACGGGTTTTTCACCCGTTTTATCGTTACTCACGTCAGCATTCGCACTTCTGATACCTCCAGCAGACTTCTCAATCCACCTTCATCGGCTTACAGAACGCTCCCCTACCACTTGCAATAAATTGCAAATCCGCAGCTTCGGTACATAGTTTTAGCCCCGTTACATCTTCCGCGCAGGCCGACTCGACTAGTGAGCTATTACGCTTTCTTTAAAGGGTGGCTGCTTCTAAGCCAACCTCCTAGCTGTCTATGCCTTCCCACATCGTTTCCCACTTAACTATGATTTAGGGACCTTAGCTGGCGGTCTGGATTGTTTTCCTCTTGACTACGGACGTTAGCACCCGCAGTCTGTCTCCCGGATAGTACTCATTGGTATTCGGAGTTTGCATCGGTTTGGTAAGTCGGGATGACCCCCTAGCCGAAACAGTGCTCTACCCCCAATGGTATTCGTCCGAGGCGCTACCTAAATAGCTTTCGGGGAGAACCAGCTATCACCAGGCTTGATTAGCCTTTCACCCCTATCCACAAGTCATCCCCTGGCTTTTCAACGACAGTGGGTTCGGTCCTCCAGTAAGTGTTACCTCACCTTCAACCTGCTCATGGATAGATCGCCTGGTTTCGGGTCTACACCCAGCAACTAAACGCCCTATTAAGACTCGATTTCTCTACGGCTCCCCTATTCGGTTAACCTTGCTACTGAATGTAAGTCGCTGACCCATTATACAAAAGGTACGCAGTCACCACACGAAGTGGCTCCCACTGCTTGTATGCATGCGGTTTCAGGATCTATTTCACTCCCCTCACAGGGGTTCTTTTCGCCTTTCCCTCACGGTACTGGTTCACTATCGGTCAGTCAGGAGTATTTAGCCTTGGAGGATGGTCCCCCCATATTCAGACAAGGTTTCACGTGCCCCGCCCTACTCGACATCATCATGTAAGCCCTTTCGTGTACAGGACTATCACCTACTATGGTTGCACTTCCCAGAGCATTCCACTAAAGCTTACATAACTTAATGGGCTTTTCCCCTTTCGCTCGCCGCTACTGAGGGAATCTCAATTGATTTCTTTTCCTACGGGTACTGAGATGTTTCACTTCCCCGCGTTTGCCTTGCAACACTATGTATTCATGTTGCAATACCTATCTTATGATAGGTGGGTTTCCCCATTCAGAAATCTCCGGATCACAGGATATTTGCCGCCTCCCCGGAGCTTTTCGCAGGCTATCACGTCTTTCATCGCCTCTGACTGCCAAGGCATCCACCACATGCACTTAATTACTTGACTATACAACCCCAAACAGTCGTTCGATCCTACAAGTAGATCGTTCAACATTACAGTTTGAAGTACTGTGTATCTAAACACTGTACAGCTTCAATTCAAATTCATATACCAAAACGCTTGATTCAGTTAATTTCGCTAGTTCTCATTTCAATCACTTCAACTTAATAACTTACGTTATCTCGTTTCCGCTCTTTCTATGAGTATGAACAAATTATTTCAACTCAAATATATGCTGTTAATGATTCACTACGTCTTCGTCAGATCGCAGTCAACTGTGATAAATCACAGAGCTTAATAATCAAGGC
This sequence comes from Acinetobacter sp. YH12239, assembly GCF_013417635.1. NCBI lineage: Bacteria > Pseudomonadati > Pseudomonadota > Gammaproteobacteria > Moraxellales > Moraxellaceae > Acinetobacter > Acinetobacter sp. YH12239. The sequence goes on from NZ_VPDP01000041.1 coordinate 3,513, forward strand.
GTGCAGTATACACAGCTTTATCACTAAGCTCTATAAGCTATCAACTCGTTTGCTTACTACGTATTCGAATGAATACGTGGTGGAGACTAGGAGAGTCGAACTCCTGACCTCCTGCGTGCAAAGCAGGCGCTCTACCAACTAAGCTAAGTCCCCAGCTTATCATTTAGATCAATGTATCTTTCTTCTGTATGAATTGCTTCGTCAGTAGTGGTGGGTCTGACAAGACTTGAACTTGTGACCCCACGCTTATCAAGCGTGTGCTCTAACCAACTGAGCTACAGACCCTCAGATACATCGTCATGAAGAACAACTTGTTGTGGATTCTTACCAATCGTCAATCTTTCGTTAAGGAGGTGATCCAGCCGCAGGTTCCCCTACGGCTACCTTGTTACGACTTCACCCCAGTCATCGGCCACACCGTGGTAAGCGTCCTCCTTGCGGTTAGACTACCTACTTCTGGTGCAACAAACTCCCATGGTGTGACGGGCGGTGTGTACAAGGCCCGGGAACGTATTCACCGCGGCATTCTGATCCGCGATTACTAGCGATTCCGACTTCATGGAGTCGAGTTGCAGACTCCAATCCGGACTACGATCGGCTTTTTGAGATTAGCATCCTATCGCTAGGTAGCAACCCTTTGTACCGACCATTGTAGCACGTGTGTAGCCCTGGTCGTAAGGGCCATGATGACTTGACGTCGTCCCCGCCTTCCTCCAGTTTGTCACTGGCAGTATCCTTAAAGTTCCCGGCTTAACCCGCTGGCAAATAAGGAAAAGGGTTGCGCTCGTTGCGGGACTTAACCCAACATCTCACGACACGAGCTGACGACAGCCATGCAGCACCTGTATGTAAGTTCCCGAAGGCACCAATCCATCTCTGGAAAGTTCTTACTATGTCAAGACCAGGTAAGGTTCTTCGCGTTGCATCGAATTAAACCACATGCTCCACCGCTTGTGCGGGCCCCCGTCAATTCATTTGAGTTTTAGTCTTGCGACCGTACTCCCCAGGCGGTCTACTTATCGCGTTAGCTGCGCCACTAAAGCCTCAAAGGCCCCAACGGCTAGTAGACATCGTTTACGGCATGGACTACCAGGGTATCTAATCCTGTTTGCTCCCCATGCTTTCGTACCTCAGCGTCAGTATTAGGCCAGATGGCTGCCTTCGCCATCGGTATTCCTCCAGATCTCTACGCATTTCACCGCTACACCTGGAATTCTACCATCCTCTCCCATACTCTAGCTTCCCAGTATCGAATGCAATTCCCAAGTTAAGCTCGGGGATTTCACATCCGACTTAAAAAGCCGCCTACGCACGCTTTACGCCCAGTAAATCCGATTAACGCTCGCACCCTCTGTATTACCGCGGCTGCTGGCACAGAGTTAGCCGGTGCTTATTCTGCGAGTAACGTCCACTATCCAAGAGTATTAATCTTAGTAGCCTCCTCCTCGCTTAAAGTGCTTTACAACCAAAAGGCCTTCTTCACACACGCGGCATGGCTGGATCAGGGTTCCCCCCATTGTCCAATATTCCCCACTGCTGCCTCCCGTAGGAGTCTGGGCCGTGTCTCAGTCCCAGTGTGGCGGATCATCCTCTCAGACCCGCTACAGATCGTCGCCTTGGTAGGCCTTTACCCCACCAACTAGCTAATCCGACTTAGGCTCATCTATTAGCGCAAGGCCCGAAGGTCCCCTGCTTTCTCCCGTAGGACGTATGCGGTATTAGCATCCCTTTCGAGATGTTGTCCCCCACTAATAGGCAGATTCCTAAGCATTACTCACCCGTCCGCCGCTAGGTCCAGTAGCAAGCTACCTTCCCCCGCTCGACTTGCATGTGTTAAGCCTGCCGCCAGCGTTCAATCTGAGCCATGATCAAACTCTTCAGTTTAAAATCAATAGTACATATAGTGTACCAATCTCGGCTCATCAATTACTGACAAAAAATTTGCTCAAATAAACTTCGAGTAATTTCTACCATCAATCAATGATAATATATATCGATCAATCAACCAGTAAAAATCCACACAAGTTGTTCTTCATAATCTCTTAATGATCTT
>NZ_VPDP01000003.1:0-336417 GCF_013417635.1 Acinetobacter sp. YH12239
AGTTTATGCACGAGTCGTGGTGCAGTACATGATTTCGAGCTCTTCAAACGCAACCTGAATCAAATTCCTAAAGGGTCTTTTATCCTTGCAGATAAAGGCTATCAAGGGATTTATAAGGTGTATCTAAATAGTCTAGTGCCATTAAAAGCAAAAAAGCACTGTAAACTAGAACCTGAGTTAAAAGTTTACAATCAAGAAATCAATAAAAGAAGAATTGGGATTGAGCATGTATTTGGGACTTTGAAGACCTTCAAAATCCTTGCTGAGCGATATCGCAACCGTGGCAAAAGATTGGGATTGAGATTCAGTTTAATCGCAGGGATTTATAATTTAGAACTGAGTAAAAAATGATTTATGAAAGAACCCTTTATTTTATTTTGTATTTATACACGTCATCACAATGGATTTATACGTCATGATATGGTGAAACATATTATGAAAATTCACCCTGTATTAAAGGAAAATGACTTTGTAATTCCTTATATTTTTCTTTTGCTAGGTGAGTATGTTTTAGAAATTATTGAAGATCTCTACCTATATATAAATGCAAACAAATTTGTTATTAAAAAATTTATTCAGGAAAACAAGAAGTTCAGCTATATCACTTATCAAAGATCTGTAAGTTATTGGAACGAATATTATCGCCTTTCTAGATATAAATATTTACATGACTACCCTGCTAAAAAAGTTTTTGATCTTTTTCCTTTTGTATATAGAAGATAATCTTAAATTTAAAAGCAATAAAACCCTCATACAGCCATCAAAAAGAACAAATACATTTCTACATTATTTATTATAAGAAAACATCCCTCCTCTAATATGAGGGATTTTGGACTATTTAGATTCTGACTTTGGATGCAGCTTTACCATCATCTTAGAATACCCACGAACAAAATTAGATTGAACAATTTCAGGTTCTTCAAGCACTTCAATTCTGTCATAACGTTTGAGAATCTCCTCCCACAGAATGGTCAGTTGCATCTCAGCCAAACGACTACCCATACATCGATGAATTCCATACCCAAAAGACAGATGTTTTTTTACATTCTCACGATCAATAAGAAATTCGTCCGCATTCTCAAACACAGTTTCATCACGGTTAGCAGACGCATACCACATAACAACTTTGTCACCTTTACGGATATACTGACCTTTATAAATTAGATCTTGAGTCGCTACACGGCGCATATACGCCAATGGTGTCTGCCAACGAATAATCTCACTAACCATATTAGGCAACAGATCAGGATTATTCTTCAGCTTGTCTAATTCCTGAGGGAACAAATGCATTGCATAAACCCCGCCCGACATCGAGTTACGAGTCGTGTCATTCCCACCAACAATTAACAATGCTAAATTACCTAAAAACTCTAAAGGTCGTTTGATTATGTCTTTGGTCGCCTCACTCCGAATAAGCATACTCATCAAGTCAAAAGTTGAAGCTTCACCTGCTTTTATACGTGCAGCCTTATCATGCCAGAGTTGAGACAAATCTCTCACCATCTCTTTTAGACCATCAAAAGTATTTTCAATGGTCATCGTACCGCCTGTCGTACCTGGCGATGAGGATGCAATTTCAGACCAATACACCAATTTACGTCGTTCTTCGTAAGGAAAATCTAACAATGTCGCCAACATTCTTGAGGTCAGTTCAATTGAAACCCGATCTACAAAGTCGAAAGCTTCATTTAAAAGCAAGTGATCAAGTACGTCTTGGGTACGTGTCCGAATCAAGCTTTCCATGTCTTTTAAGTTTTTTGGTACAAAAACCCCCTGCACAGCTTTACGCTGAATATCATGCTTCGGTGGATCCATCGCAATAAACATTTCAAGCTCTAAACCTTGCGGTTGCTCACCCAACATAATGATCGGTTCTGAAGAGAAGAGCTGATGATTTTTATCAACGTACATGACATCTTCGTACTGTGTCATCGACCAAAAAGGACCAAATAAACTGTTTGATTGATAATGTATCGGTGCATCTTTCCGTAATCGTTTAAAAGTATCCTTCCATACACCTTGCTTGTATAAAAAAGGGCTACTGACATCAAGCTCTTGTAAGGGGCAAACATTTGGATCTGGAAGTTGAGTTTCTTCAATTTGATCAAAATCAGGATTCTTAAATAAGCTACTTTTTAATTTATGGTATACATGGGCAGCTTTGATATGATTTTCTAAGGGAATATAGCGAGCGCTAAAATTCACCAAATCTACTCGAACAGCATTCATTTTTTTGACAAAATTATTCATGACAATGTGTCCTATGTGATCTCATCTTTAAATTTATATTCAGCCTTTATTCCATTAAGCTGATGATCTGTGTTTGAGCATAGAATTTTAAAAATACACAATCAGGTCATTTTTTGACATTAATAAGTCATTTTTTGACATTCTTTTTATCCAAATTAGCAGCTCTAATGAGGCTAGATTTAAGAAAGATCAGTATCACGCTATCTGGACTTGAGTATGATTTCTAAAGGAATAGAACATAGCAATCAGGACAATAATGCAATTCGGGCATTGATTCCCTGCGCCTATGTCAGAATTATTGCGCAACAATTGGGAGGTGGGCTGCGTGTATTCCCAACTTTATTGAATGGCACATCACTGACTGCTGAATTTATTCAACAAGAAGATTCTCGGATTTCAGCATCTGATTTTATTCGTATATTTGAAAATGCATTGAACATGACAGATGTTCCCGATTTCGGTTTAGAACTTGGGCATCGCCTTAAACCCACGACTCATGGCGCAATGGGCTTTTTGATGCACAGTTGCCCAAACCTTTATGCTGCACTTGAAGCGATTCAACATTATCTACCTACTCGAATTGGATTTGCAGAAGTCATTCTCGAAAAGCGTGATCAGCAGATGAATTGTAAAATTCACTTTAATATCGATTGCTCCACCCTTGTATATCAAAGCATGATCGAGTCTTGCATGGTGGTATTTAAAGAGTGTGCTGAATTTATTTTAGGTAAGCCATTAACTGAGGCGAAGTTGCTTTTTAGCTATCCTAAACCTACTTACCATGCTGCTTATACAAAAATTTTTCAATGTGATTTCGCATTTTCACAATCTTTTGATGGCATTCAGATACCTTTATCTGTGTGTAAAATCCCGAATGCTTCAGCAAGTCAGGAGAACTATCTCATTGCAAAAAAACAATGTGAAAATGTACTTAAGGAACTTCTTACACCCCAAAATACTTATCAGTTTCGTGTCAAAAAAATACTGATTGAGCATTTATCAGATCCCAAAAATGAATCTGAGATTGCCGCTTCATTATTCATGAGCAAACGTACCTTAGCTCGTCATTTAGAAAAAGAAGGTTTAACCTTTAAAGAGGTCAAAGATCAGGTGCTTGCACAACAAAGTGCTTATTTTCTTGAGCATACGCAACTCACGATTGAAACAATTGGTATGCTTATTAATTATCACGATGCCTCAAATTTCAGACGAGCATTCAAGCGTTGGTTTGGTATGACCCCTAGCCAATATCGGCAGAAATACAATAATGATCTTACCAAGCAAATTTCTAAATTAAATTAAATCCATATTATTCATATTGATATATTAAATCATTATAAGGTGTTCGGCTGATAACGGGTCTTTCTAATTTTAAACACTCAAATTATAAGTATGATATTTAAAGTTTATTTATACATTCTCATAAATTGTATATGATGCTTTATGCTAAGCTAGTTCATTAACATCACTATATTGAATAAAAAAAAATTGTTATCATCAACCAACTTTTTTGTTATCAATGCTTAAATAATTGATAGCTAAATACCGAATTATCTCTAGCAGATGAATAGGTTGAAATGCTCTTTAAACAAGGACAGTTCATTTCACTATTCATCTCACTGCATATGTAAGTTGAAGATTGTTTCAACATACTCAGGAAATATCATGAAGAAAATTCTTGGTTTAGTTTTGGGCCTATCAGTGGGTATCGCTGGATGCTCAAAACAAGATGCTCCAGAAACCGCTGCAAACAACACGAATAAAGATTCAGTTCAAACCATTACAATCGCTTCTACAGGTTCAGATGCAGATATCTGGAAGTTCATTGCTAAATTGCCAGAAACTGAAGCTGCAGGTTTAAAGTTAGATGTTAAAAACTTTACTGATTATGTTTCAATGAACACTGCGGTAGCCAATAAAGAGATTGATATCAATGCCTTCCAATCATATGCATATATGGTTGCATACAATGATGCTAATACTCAAAAAATTGCGCCATTATCTACGACTTATCTTGAGCCAATGGGGATTTACTCAAGCAAAGTTAAAAATTTAAATGATTTCAAAACAGGTTCGACCATTGCAATTCCAAACGATGGTGCTAATGAATCACGTGCCCTTTTATTATTGCAATCTGCTGGTTTAGTAAAGTTAAAACCTCAATTTGACTATGTCAAAGGCACAACTTCTGATGTAACTGAGAATCCTAAACAAATCACCATCAAACCGATTCAAATGGCAACTGCGGTACGTGTGAAAGATGAAGTGGATGCCATTGTATTAGGCAACACCTTAGCAATGGAAGGTGGTCTGAACGTATTAAAAGATGCGATCTACTACGAGCCAATTGATCAAAGTACAAAAATGAATGTGAATGTACTGGCTGTAGCTGAAGGCCGTCAGAATGATCCTGTATTGCAAAAGGTAGGTCAGCTATATCATACAGATGCAGTTAAGCAATATGTGAAAGAAAACTTTGGTGGCACTAAAGTTAATGTTGATAAACCAACGACATATCTCACAGAAGCTCAATAATTCTAGACTTCTGTATTTTTAACAGGCAAATTTAATTTGCCTGTTTTTCATTTTTAATAGTTCTTGACGTTATGATTGAATTTAAAAATATTAGTAAACATTATCAGCTCAAAGGCCAAACTATTCACGCCTTAGACAATATTAATCTGACGATTCCAGATGGAAGTATCTTCGGAATTATAGGCTATAGTGGTGCAGGTAAAAGTACACTGATCCGTTTGATCAATTTACTAGAAAGACCCAATCAAGGTCAAATGATCATCCACGGTCAAGATTTTACTGCTTTGAGCGCTTCAAAATTACGTCAAGAACGCGCCAATATTGGTATGATTTTCCAACATTTCAATTTATTACAAACCAAAACCGTTGCAGCCAATATTGAAATGCCAATGAAACTTCTTGGCTGGAGTAAAGCTGAGCGTCTAAAACGCTTAGATGAGCTACTTGAGTTTATCGATTTAAAACATAAACGCGATGCTTTTCCAGATGAGCTTTCTGGTGGTCAAAAACAGCGTGTAGGTATCGCTCGGGCACTTGCCAATCATCCAAAAATTCTACTCTGTGACGAAGCAACATCAGCGCTTGATCCTCAAACGACAAAGTCTGTACTTGCCCTTTTGAAAAAAATCAATCAAGAGCAAGGAATCACCATTGTTATGGTTACGCATGAAATGGATGTTATTGAGTCGATTTGCGACTTTGTTGCAGTTATGGAACAAGGCAAAGTGATTGAACACGGCAGTACTCTCGATATCTTTAGTCAACCTCAACACCCGACGACCAAAACATTTATTCAAACTGTTTTACAGCAGCAATTACCTATCAATATTTTAAATAACTTAGAAAATCAAAATCACCACAGTATTTATAGCTTGCAGTTCTTAGGTACTTCGGCCCAAGAAACTGTTGTACAAGCTGCCATTAAACGATTTGATATTAGTCTCAATATTTTATTTGCCAACATGACCGAAATTAATGGCGCTGTGATTGGGCAAATGTTTGTACAATTACTGGGTGACCCAGACATTATTCAAGAAACCATCAGCTTTTTCCAACAACATGGCGTTAAAGTTGAGCAATCAGGAGTACGTGCATGAGAGATATGATTGTTCAATGGCTAACAGAAATTACTGAACCTTTTTGGAAAAGCTCGCTTTCAATTGATCAATTTGTGACAGCCCTACAAGAAACCTTCCATATGGTTTTCTTTGCAATGCTATTCGGTACGATTTGGGGTTTAATTCAAGGGATAACCCTACTCATTACACGACCAAACGGGATTTTAGCCAATCGTGTGATTTACTATGGATTAAACCCTATTGTGAATGCATTACGTTCCCTCCCGTTTATTATCCTCCTGATCGCGGTTATTCCACTTACAAAAATGATTGTGGGTACTTCTATTGGGACATGGGCAGCTATTGTTCCTTTAACCATTTATGTAGGACCTTATATTGGTCGTCTGGTTGAAACTTCACTACTTGAAGTCAACGAAGGTATCGTGGAGTCAGCGCAAGCTATGGGCGCAACACCACTACAAATTATTTTCAAGTTTATTCTGCCTGAGGCACGTAGCTCCCTCATTCTCAATTTAACTACAGCTGCAATCAGCTTAATTGGTGCAACAGCCATGGCTGGCGCGGTCGGTGCAGGCGGCATTGGTGATCTTGCGATCTCCTATGGTTATCAACGCTTTGATACCAGTGTCGTTATACTCACCGTCATTGTTCTTTTAATACTGGTACAATTGGTGCAAATGACAGGCGAAAAACTCGCCAAAATGCGATAGTAAATTAAAAAAAGATCTCAAATGAGATCTTTTTTTATCATCAATCCATCCAAAGTGAAGCGATTTTTTCCATTAATTGCGCACGTAACGGCGCAGTCGGATTGCATGGATTACGCTTTGCTTCATGCGTATAAAACGCTTGCCATTCGCGAATCATTTCCAAACTAACACCTTGGGCCTTTAACTGATGGATTTCTTGCTTGGATATACTTTCTAAGCGTGCTTGAGCACCTTCTGGCCCTGTCGCCCAACCGATAACCCCTTGCCCAAAACTCGGAAGGCTCATTTGGTTAGGTGTTTGAGGAACCGCTTTACGTTCGATTGTCTCATTGACCTTACAGCTGCTTGGACGCTCGTATAAGTGAGACTTTTGCAGTTGATCAACTTGAGAGTTATGCATACAACCAACAAGAATAATCGAACTCATCACTGCGCTGATGCAAGCACTCAATCTCACTTTTATCTTCATTTACTTTTTACTCGAAATTTATTCATCAGATCAGATAATCTTAGGGTCACAACATTGCACCTCATCAAATTCGAAATCAATATTTACAATACATCGCTGTTTAAAATTTGGGGGAATTTTACAATTTGATAAGCTTGATCTAGGATGAGATCAAATAAGTCACATGCTTTAGGATCATTTAGGATGCGTTATCAAGTTCGCGTAATTGATGTTAACAATACGCTACAAAACTATATATGGATTATTGAAGATACTGAAACCCAAGAAATTGCAGTGGTAGACCCTACAGAAGCCAATTTGGTGGTCAACTATTGTGACTCGAATGGTTTAACACTTAAGCAAATATGGCTAACCCACTGGCATAAAGACCATATTGGTGGTGTACCAGAGTTAATCGCGGAAAAAAATATTGAAGTTTATGGTCCACGCGAAGAATTATCTAAAATTCCATTTATCAGTTGTCCACTCAATCATGATGATGAATTTTATTTTAATGACTTAAAACTTGACGTCATCGCTGTTCCTGGCCACACCTTAGGTCATATCGCGATATTTGCAGATGAAATCGACAGTTTATTCTGTGGAGATACCTTATTTGCAATGGGATGTGGACGCCTTTTTGAAGGAACGGCTGAACAAATGTATCAATCACTTAACCGACTTTCAGCGCTCCCTCCAAGAACTCAAGTCTACTGTACCCATGAATACACACTTTCAAATGCACAATTCGCTTTACATGTAGAACCTGAAAATAAGGCACTACAAGAAAGATTTGAGCAAGTCCAGAAACTTCGAGATCAAAATCAAATAACCTTACCTTCCACCATTGAAATTGAACTTGAGACCAATCCTTTCTTGCGCGTCAACAGCGCTGAAGAATTTAAACGTATTCGAGAAATGAAAGACAATTTCTAAATTCAGCACAATTTAACCAAAAATATAGCGGTGTATGACTGAGCGACATTCGCTCAGTTTTTTATCCCTTTAAGATAAAATTTTCTATTCTTTACTTCAACACTTCATAAAAAATTGATCAAATTTCTTCTTTCAATCGCATGAAATATATACATTTTTATAAAATTACAATAAATTTACATTAATTTATGGTCAAGCCCTTTAAAAAGACCATCATTAACCTTATTAATATTTCATTAGTCAAAGGAGTTGTCTCATGAAGAAAGTGGTCAAAGCAAAAAATTTAATTGCGTTCAGAATTTGGTTAGAAAAATTAGGTTATTCCGTTCGAAATTTAAAGGATAACCAAGGCTTCACTTTCAGTTTTAAAAAAGAATATGGTTTAGTGACGTGTGACTTATCTGGAAATACGTTGGCAATGCAATTAGGTGAAGAATTCGAGGATCACTTAAAGGCTTAATTTCAGCTTAATTCAAAGGAATGAATACTGAATAGATCATTTAAATATTAATATCGCCTCTTTGTAGGCGATTTTTTTATGTTTAGATATTTCAGCCTGTATTTATATAAAATATAGGCAATAAAAAAGCAAGGTATCAAACCTTGCCTTAATATGGTGGGGACGGAGAGACTCGAACTCTCACACCTTGCGGCGCTGGAACCTAAATCCAGTGCGTCTACCAATTTCGCCACGTCCCCTTTGAATACTCAATTATATTACTGAGCTTCATAAAACTTGGCAGAGGATCAAGGATTCGAACCTTGACGAACGGTTTTGGAGACCGTCATGCTACCATTACACCAATCCTCTATTTCACTTACTTCGGTCGTTCCACCTAGTAAATTACTTGGTGGGGACGGAGAGACTCGAACTCTCACGCCTTGCGGCGCTGGAACCTAAATCCAGTGCGTCTACCAATTTCGCCACGTCCCCGATGGCTGTGTATATTATAGAGATCATTATCTCATGACAAGCCCTTTTTTTGAAAAACCTTATTGTTTGACTAAATATAAAACAATTATCCATTTTACTGGTTTTTCTTTAGACAAATTCGCTTAATAACTGTTTTAATTGATAAATATTGTTCAATCTTTGTGATTTATTTTTCATCAACATCTGCTGAAGTACTGGTGTTAAGTCAGAAAAAGGCTTAATAATTTCAACTTTTAATTGCTGACAATGCCATTTTGCCCAATCTATATAGCTTTTTTTAGGGATTGAGTACTGATTTAACCATTCCAACCAAATAATGCCGAGTGCATATATATCAGATGCTTGTGATTTTGATTCACCATGAAACAACTCAGGCGCCATATACCTTGGTGTTCCATGCGTAGAAACTTGAGGATGGCACTCAAAGTGAAACATCTGTTCAAAATCAATTAATTTGGGTTGACCATTCAATATTCTAAAATGTTCTCTTTTGAGATCTGCATGAACCAATCCTTGCTCATGAATCGATAGTAATGCATCTAAACTTTGTAATAATAAATTGACCACATTTGAAAACTCATTTTGTCGAGATGTCTGCATTTGGGTATTCACAGAATTTTCTACTTCAAATAGCGGCGCCGCATTTTCAATCAGAATCAATGATGAAGAATCATGTTTTGATGTAGGTGTATTGAATCTACTGTTTTCGTCATACACGATCTCAAACGGCACTAAGATCTTTGAAGAGCCAGTACTGAGTGATTGGTAGTGTTTTATCTCATTGTCGAACCACTGCTCATGCTGTGAACTGATACCCTGCTGTTGTCGCTTAACCCAATACGTTTGGTCGTCTATTTCGATACAATAAATTAGACGACCATACTGCTGACTTTGTTCAGAATTAACTGGTTGCCTGAGCAGAGGCTGAATGGTTTGCCACTGTAGATTGTTTTTCAAGAGATTCATTTTGCTGTTTCAGTTTTGTCAGCATATCCAAACAATGTTCAATGGTTTTTCCTATACGCGCATGTGTTTCAATACTGGACAGTTTTGACCAAGTTGCCCGTTCCCCTTCTCTTTGAAGGACTTTAAACAAATGAGGTCGCGGATTTTGTAACATATAATGATAATGTCGCAGACTATAATTACCTACAATATTTAAATCACCATAATAACGCTGATCAACAATACCATAACCATGATCCAATAGTCGTCTAATCGTCGGCACACTGCCCATTCGGTCACGAGTGAAATTCATGACATCCATCGCAATCGTTTTACCATGTTTACGCACTAAACGTTGCGGCCAGCTGAGTAGATCTGTTCTAAAACGCTCCGCATCACTTTGCATGAATGGCACAATATGTGGATTCACCTGACTGGCAATGGTGTAATTAATATTGTAAAGACGAGCCATTTTCTCTTGTGGAAAATCACTTTTCACACTGCCATCCACCCAACGAATACTTGCCAAGTATGGTGTATGCACCCCATCATAACGCTTACTGGTCAGTCGTACTGGAGGAAATAAGATAGGAACCGCACATGATGCCAATACTGCACTCCACACCAGTAAATCTGGCGCAGTATATTTATTCATGATACGAGCATCTTCCTGAGCGACATCATAAGGTGCGACACTGATATTAATATCAAGTCCAGACTTTTCATACGCTTCTTGAAATGTTAAGTCTCCTAAATTTTCCACTAAAAATTTCTTAAGATATCGCACATCAGCAATACCACCATTTCCTCTAAGCAACTCTTTAAAACTTCTGAAGTGAAATGCCTCGCTATAAAAGCTCTCTCCTGTCAGCAGCTGATCAATATCTTTTTGATCAGAAACGCCTAACATCGCCGTCATTAACGCACCAGCACTTGAACCTGATAGAACCTTCGGCATCAGATCTTGTTCCATCAGTGCCTTACACACGCCTGTATGAAACAAACCTAAAGATGCCCCACCAGAAAACATCATTGCAGGTTGACCATAGGTCAGTTGACAATTTTTAAAGAAATCAAATTTTTCTTGATGCGTCAAACCTGAACATTCATCTGAAGCGATATAAATTAAACTTTGTGAAACCTCTTCAATATAGTCCTCAATGAGTTTCTTAGTGCCAATATATGTTTGTGTGAACAGCATGGGATGACCAATATTGGCGACATCATGACTCAGGCCTTCTCGCAATATATAGATCAGATCAATTACACGATGATTCAGCTTGTAACGGCGTAAAAGATTTAAACGATGTGATATAATTTCAGCATCAAAATAGGGTGAAGTATTATCAAATTTCCATTCTTGAGCGCCTGTTTCCTCATCCAGCTTTAAGGCAATGTCCTTCCACTCTTCATAGCTCTCCGCACGTTCAAGCTCATGTTGCATTTTTTTAATTCGATACGCCTGATGCGGATTAATTTGACTACGAGTGCCTAAAACCATTGAGCTAGTCCTTTGATTTTATTAATTCAATTAGTTTTGTTTAGTTTTTAAACTATGCAAAAAAAGCAGAAAATAATCAACTTAATAAAATTTATTTCTTGTATCGACCAGTCATCATAGATTTATCCCTTAGATCAGTTCACATCGCTGTCGTCATCATGTAGATTAAACTTGATTTTATTGAATTGTATTTCACAAATACCTATGGCGACTCTAGAACTACCAGATCAACTGTTAACAAAAATTTCTCAACTTATTGATCAACTTAATCACACATTGTCTGAACCGAGTCAGGAAATTGATTTCTCAGCACTAGGATACAAATGGCAAAATAAACGGTTAATCGCCATTCAAAAACCTAAAATGATTCATCTTGATGATCTAAAAGGTATCGAAAAACAAAAAGAAAAAATACTGCAAAACACTGAACAATTTTTACAAGGTTTACCTGCAAACGATATTTTATTGACTGGATCTCGTGGAACCGGAAAATCATCTATTGTGAGATCTTTACTGTCTAAATATGCTGACCGTGGTTTACGCATCATTGAAATTGAGCGTGATGATCTGTCAGACCTACCAGAAATACAAAAAATTATTGAAGATCGTCCTGAAAAATTTATCGTGTATTGCGATGACTTAGCCTTTAATGCTGAGGACGAAAATTATCGTAGTTTAAAAAGTGTGTTAGATGGCTCACTTGAGTCAGGTTCTGGCAACTTTATTATTTATGCGACCAGTAACCGCCGTCACCTACTCCCAGAATTTATGCATGAAAACACTCCGATCACTAAAGTAGACGTGCCTCAATACACTGAATTACATCCACAAGAAGCGATCGAAGAAAAAATCTCATTGTCTGATCGTTTTGGTCTTTGGCTTTCGTTCTACCCTATGGATCAAAATCTTTATTTAGAGATTGTAGAGCACTACTTAAAAAAATCTGATATTGAAATGACACCTGAAGTACGTGCTGAAGCGCTACGTTGGTGCCAAGCCAGAGGTCAACGCTCAGGTCGTTCTGCATTCCAATTTTCAAAGCATTGGATCGGCTCTACTCAATTAAAGCGTGATTAAGCATTTACATCAGCTTCTGCAATAAGAAACTAAGATGGAATGACATCTTAGTTTCTCGACTTTCACTCTTTAAGCTAAGTTATTAGCTTTTATTACGATAAAAGTTAATAAATTATTCATGAATAATTATAAAGATAAAATTAACAATTTAACTCATTGCTCTCTATCGATATCAAAAAATTTTAAATAAAAAAATCTCAAATATTACTTTAAGTTATTAATTTAAATAAAATTTATTATATAAATAAAAATTAAAAAAATAATTTAAATTTGAAACAATATAACATAACAACCATTTTTTGTTTTTCGAAAAAAATAATGTAACCCAAACTTAACAATTCAAAAATAGTATGAGGGACGCAAATAATTATAGAAAAAGGCTGCATCCATGCTCCAAATTAAAAAATATAGTAACCAACATACACAATCCCCAGATGTTCAAAATATATTAAAAACGCTTCATCAAGCGATCTTCATGACACCAGAGGGTTGTGATTTGAATGACATTGCTCAAGCCTATGCCCCCGATGATGCTGCAAGCAAACGGGTTTTGATCTATTTTGATGAAGAAAAACCTGTTGGATTTTTATGTATGCAACGTTATGAAGTCAAAAAGTATGACAAGACAATAAATGTTTTTCGTGGTCAAGCAGGTCTTCTTAGCGCCTATCGAAAATCAAATCTGTTAAAATTCCAATACATTTATTTCATTATTTCTCAAATGCTCCGCCACCCAGCACCATCGTATTTTTTTGCTGTGTGTTTACATCCCTCAAGTTATCGTGCAATTACACGATATGCTTTCAAAAAAAATACATGGCCTACTCGCCTAAACCTCGATAACAATACAGAAATGCAAGACCTTTGCACCCTATTCTCTCAGCAATTCAATTATCAACTTTCAAAATCTGGCCATGTTTTTATTTATAACGATGGTCTTGGAGGAACACGCGGTTGTAAGCACGAACACGATAATATGAATGAGGATGCTGCATTTTTTTTGAATCACAATGCCGGATATATCAATGGTGATGGCATGTTAGTGATTGCGAAAATCACTGCCTTTGAGGTGTTTTACCGTTTAACTTGTCATACTTTGGGTAAAATGAATCGCAATAAATATATTCAATGGACAAAACAGCGACAATAGTAGTCCCGCTTTAAACGCATCTAGCACATATTGCTCACCACAATGTTGCTTAATCATTGGTAAAAATGCATCACAGGACAGTACACCTGTGGTGCTAATTGCTGCTTGTGGTTGATGTCTTCCAAAAACTTGTAGAAAAATAATGGAAATCATCCCTCGAATCATATCCACAATTAAAGCTTGAACTGCCAATAAGGGATTTAGTTTTTGTGAAATCATCGCAGCAGACAGACTTGCCCAACCGAATCCAGAAAGCAGTACAGCACTTTCCTTCCAAATTATCAGCATAAAACAGGCAAATATGGTATTTGCCAATACCATTATGATTGGGAGTTTAAAATCATGCCATTGCAATGTTTTGATGTTAAATGCTGATATAAAAACTCCGATCAAAAATAGAATAATGTAGATCAGAACGTTTTGAATACTTAAGACTACTTGCTCATCTATTAAATCCATTCGATAAGTGAAGATCCCTCCCACAAACACCAAAATAAGCAAAAGATACACTGTCAATATTTTTATGATGTTCTTAATTTGGATTGTTTTACGTTTGCTGTTTTCCTGCTGTTTTTTCTTATAAAATAGTGAACTAAACCAGTAAGTAAATGCACATACCCCGAGTGCGAGAATAACTAACTTACTCAAAACAGCTTTAGGATTTTCTAATGCGAGTAGGTTTGGAGCTGCGTAAACAGTGCAAAAAAATATAAATAAAATCAGGGCTAAAAAAAATACTTGTTCAATGTAGTTTTTGGGATGAAATTTACGACCATATAGATAGCCAAAAATGATGATGATAAGATCCAATCAGACTTCCAAAATTATTTTTATACGTATCGCTTAGATTAATCCATAGATATAAAATTAATATGACAAAATGTTTCTTATAGAGCATCGCCATGTCTAATCATTTGTGTCTACTAGATTTTAAGTTTAAAACTTAATTTCGCCCCGCTATCGTCCATAGCCTAATTCGTTGTTTTGATTTCTCGTACAGTTCAATTTCAATCTTTCGGCGTGTTTAGCGCATCTCTTTAAAACAACTAATCACATTTTTAAAATATCACTCACAATTCTATAATCGTTTTTCATTTCAGATCACCTAATATATTTTTTAAAAGTACAAAAGAGAACGTGATGACTCGCAATCATAACGACCTTGATACCATCTCACATAGAAGCACTCGTGTTTATTCTCAAAGTTTTGACTACTCTTTGGACTTTAAAAAAATTAATTTCAGAGAGAGACCGGAACTCTATCGAATTGGTCGTGGTGAACAGGGTGTATTACTCGTCGAACCCTACAAATCTGAAATTCTGCCTTTTTGGAAATTTGCAGATGAAGATAAAGCTAGAGAGAGTTCTAATAAGATTTATCAACTCTTTCTTGAATATTTAGCAGTCGATGATTTTGTCGGTGCAGATATGGCTCGTAAATTTTTACAAATGGGTTATACCCGAGCGAGACGTTATGCCAACTATAAAGGTGGAAAAAAATATAAAGGTCCTGTACCTAATGACAAAAAAGGTTTAAGTGGTGCTCACGGGCGTGAAGAACTACCACGCCAACAAGAGGACCTAATTAAGGCTGCAGCAGCACGAATTTTTAAAGTGAAATGGGATGAAGCTAAACAGCATTCTCACTATATTGCATTAAAAGAACGATTTAAAAACTTAATTGCGAGTCAATAAATACATTCTCACACCATTTATAATACAAACAAAACTATTTCTTTAATTTTTATTTACAATAGAAAAATAGAAAGTAAAATAGCATTTACCAAAAAATGATCACCATTTTTTGCATTTAAAGATAAATAAATCACAAATAATGAGCATGCGCCATGATAACTAAATTTTTTAAATTGGGTTTAATCCTCTCGATGACCACTTTAACAACGACAACTTTTGCCCAACAACATACCGTTTCATTGGGTTATGCTCAGTCTGAAATTGAAAATGCCTTTGATATTCGTGGTGTTCACGCTCAATATCGCTATGAACTCGAGACTCCTTTAAGCGTTATGGCAACAATGTCGTATCAAACTGGTGATGAAACTTGGATTGAACCAGGTGAACGCCAAGATACAGATGTAAAGCATTTTTCTTTGCTAGCAGGCCCTGCTTATCGTCTTAATGAGAATTTCAGTGTTTATGGTGTTGTCGGGATCGCGCATTCAAAAGTTGAAAGTTCATATCGCGCCTTGAACATATACGAAAACATGGATCTAAGTGAAACAGCATTTGCATATGGTGTTGGTATTAATATTAATCCTGCTCCGCAATATGCGATCAATATCGGTTATGAAGGTACTAAAGTTGATGGGGCTAAATTTGATGGGTTCAACATCAGCGCAGGTTATCGTTTCTGATTCTGCTTGAATACATAGAGAATTAAAAAAGAGGCTTTTAGCCTCTTTTTTTGTCAAAATCATTGGATAATGTTTATACATTATTTGGATAGCGAGAAATAGACGAATCCTGTATAGCTAGAATAAGTCGTATTATTCTACATAGGATGTTCATGCAAAAAAGAAAACTTGGACAAACTGATTTATTCATCGCTCCCATCGTGTTCGGAGGAAATGTATTCGGTTGGACGGTTGATGAAAAACAAAGTTTCAAAATTTTAGATTCACTGTATGAGCGTGGATTTAACACCATTGATACAGCAGACTTCTATTCCATTTGGGCACCAGGCAATCATGGTGGCGAGTCAGAAACAATCATTGGTAATTGGTTAAAACAAAATCCAAGTAAACGTGAAGACATCGTGCTATTTACTAAAGTCGGTTTAGATATGGGGATTCCTGGCCATCAAGGTTTATCTGAACAATGGATTATGCAAGCAGTTGAAGACTCTCTAAGCCGTTTGAAAACAGATTATATTGATCTTTATTTTGCACACTGGCCTGATGAAAACACACCTCATGAGGAAACATTATCAGCATTTTCAAAGCTCAAAGATCAAGGAAAAATTCGCGCCTATGGCACTTCTAATTTTTCAGCTGATCAATTAGAGGCTTCTATTCAAGCTGCACAAAAGATTGGTGTGCAACATTATCAGGTACTTCAACCTGAATATAATCTTTACGATCGCGATGTATTTGAACAAACACTGCAACCCATTTGTGAACGCCATCAAATTGGTGTCGTAAGTTTTTATAGTCTGGCTAGTGGATTTCTATCTGGGAAATATTCGTCCTTAGACAATATTCAAGGGCGTCAACGTGCAGATACGCTTGTAAAATATTTTGATGAGCGAGGCTTAAACCTTTTAGATAAGCTCAGAGAAGTGGCATCGCGCCACAATGCGGCACCTGCTGAAGTAGCTTTGGCTTGGCTACTTGCGCAAAAGCATATTTCAGCACCAATCGCCAGTGCAACAAATCTTGAACAAATTACCCAATTTTCAAATGCAGTGAATCTTCAACTCTCACCAGAAGACATGCAAATTCTTTCAGTAATGTAAATATAAAAAAAGAGGCTATAAGCCTCTTTTTTCTCGTGACCAAACATTTATGCTTCAGTAGGTTTTTTGAGTTCCGTCATCGGCCAACGTGGCGTCGTCGTCACGGCTAAGCCATCATGCTGTCCCGCTTTTAAACGTTGATATCCAGCAAAAGCAATCATGGCGCCATTATCCGTACATAAAGTTGGTTCAGCATAATATACTTGAGCTTTTATTTTAGCTAAATCTGCTTCAAGACGTTCACGAAGACGCTTATTGGCACTCACACCACCAGCAATCACCAAACGCTTAAGACCAGTTTGTTTTAATGCTTTAACTGATTTTTTGACCAATGTATCAACAATAGCCTCTTGAAAACTCGCAGCAATATCAGCGTCTCGGTTTTCATCACCTAATTTTTTCATTTGGACAGAAACCGCTGTTTTTAAGCCACTAAATGAAAATTCCAAACCTTGATGCAACATAGGACGTGGAAATTCAAAAGCAGTGGCATCACCTTGTTCAGCAAGTTTAGAGATATTTGGACCACCTGGATAAGGCAGCCCCATCATCTTAGCAACTTTATCGAATGCTTCACCCGCTGCATCATCGATCGATTCACCTAAGATTTCATAATGTCCAATATCATATGCCGCCATTAATTGTGTATGCCCACCCGAGACCAACAAAGCGACAAACGGAAATTCCGGTGGAGTAGCTGATAAAAGAGGCGCCAACATATGCCCTTCCATATGATGCACACCAATCGCTGGTTTATTTAACGCAAATGCAAGCGTACGACCAAATAATGCTCCAGTCATGAGTGCACCCATTAGGCCTGGACCACGTGTATAAGCCACCGCATCAATCTCAGATTTTTTGATTTGACTTTCTTCAAGCAATTGATTGATTAAAGGAATTAATTTACGAACATGATCGCGGGATGCCAATTCAGGTACCACTCCACCATATTCAGCATGCAATTTAATCTGACTATATAACACCTGTCCTCTTAAGCCGACTTCACTGTCATAGAGTGCGAGACCAGTTTCATCACACGACGTTTCTAAGCCTAAAACGATCATTAAATTGCCTTTAACCCATTTCAAAATATTGCTAAAGCTATTATAGACTTGTGATATGAGATGTAAATGAGTAAAATACTGACCTTCACTTGTGACTCAGCGCAATTCGGCGCTTAGTCTTATCCATAAACTAGAGGATTCTTCATGCCACAAGTTAAATTGAAAGAAGGCGAACCAGTAGACGTAGCTATCCGTCGTTTCAAACGTTCATGCGAAAAAGCGGGTGTTTTAGCTGACGTTCGTAAACGTGAATTCTACGAGAAACCAACTCAAGAACGTAAGCGCAAAAAAGCTGCTGCTGTTAAACGCTACCAAAAGAAATTGGCGCGTGAATCAGTACGTACTACTCGCCTTTACTAAGATTAATTTGTGATTGACTGCTCGGATATATAAATGACTACTTTAAAAAACCAAATTACTGACGTTTTGAAAGCAACAATGCGTGCTAAAGAAATGGATAAGTTAACGGTGATTCGTAGTCTCCAAGCAGCAATTAAGCAAATCGAAGTCGATGAACGCGTAGAACTAGATGATAGTCGAGTTCTCGCGGTCATTGAAAAACAAATCAAGCAACGTAAAGAATCGATTAAAGCTTTTGAAAGCGCTAATCGACAAGACTTAGCTAGTAAGGAACAAGCCGAGGTTGAGGTTTTATCTCAATTTCTACCAGCAGCTATGACTGAGGAAGAACTTGATTCAATTATTGCGCAAACGATTGCTGCGCAACAAGCTACTAGCATGAAAGATATGGGTAAGGTGATGAATTCTCTACGTCCGATCATAGCCGGACGTGCCGATCCTGCACAAGTTTCGAGTAAAATTAAAGCTCAACTTTCTTAAGTTTTCGTATTATGTTTGATTTGGTCTATTTAATAATGTCATTAAATAGTCCAGTCTAAATCACGTATCCCCGATATTATTACAACAATACTTTTTAGTTTTTCACTTTCTGATTATTTAAGCTCACATTGAATATTATATCTTTGTAAAATCTGCATTTCTTTCGATTGCTTCACTTTCACAACAACATCCTGCTTATTCATTCTAGAGTAGGAAAATGGTAAATCCTTTCGATATTTATCCACCACCTGATAAAAGCCATCGACATAAGTTCCAACAATGACACAATATCTTTGAGTCTGATCAACGCTAAAATGTGTTGTATTTGGCGCTAGTGTTTTTAGAAAATGCCTCATATCGGCATTATATTTTTGCGATACAACTTCAATTTCTTGAGTAAATTTAACAGGAAGTGTTTCCGCATGGGTTAACACACCTACCCCAAACAACATCATAAAAGATAGTGGCAATTTCATTATTAGATTCAATCACATAATTTAAAATATTTATTCATTCATCATTCTAAAACAATCTAACCATTAAGAATGAATAGTTTCAATAAAGTTAGGTTTGTATTCCTGAAAAAACTCTTCATAAGGTGGCGGTATTTTCCCTTGAACAACAGAACCGAGCCTTAAACGTATAACGCCTGGTAAATCAAGCCGATGTGAATATAAAGGACTTCCACATTCACCACAAAATACTCTTGCCTTTAACTCGGTATGAAAATAAGACTTAAGCACATCTTCACCAGAAATTAACTCGAAGTTTTCAAGCGGGATCGGGCTATTCCATGCAGCAAAACTGCCTTGAGCCAACTGACAGTGCTTGCAATAGCACAAAATACTTTTCTCAAGATCACCATGATAAATATATTGCACCTTCCCACATAAGCATTGACCTTTTATCATTTAAACCTCTTATAATTTTTGTTGACGCTCATCCTGCATCATCCGCAGCCTTTGATTGATGACTGCACTCATAGAGTTATTTTCCTTGGCTAAACGCTGAGCATGAATGAGTGAGCGAATCGCATTCTCTTCCGCTCCCTTCCAATATTCAACTTCAGCCCGATATCGCAATACATTTACAGTACGTAAAGGATTTTTAATATCTAAATTTGCCGCTTGTTGTCGGATGAACCATGCTCGCGTATCACGATTATTGATTTGGATAAATTTATTCGCCAACCTTTCAGCAGCAACAAAATTTCCCTGTCGAATATAAATTTCAGCTAATTTATAACTTAAAGCACGATTTTCAGGCGTTATTCGTTGACGCACCAATATCGTTTCCTGCGCAGAATCAAATTGATTGGTCGCCAAGTAGATATCTGCTTGAATAAGCGCGATAAGCTGATGATTTGGCTGGATTTTCTTAGCAACCTCAATTTCTTTTTGTGCTAGATCAAAATCTCCTCGCTTTAAATAAAAAGCAGACAGTGCAATTCTTCCAGCCAATGCATTTGCTCTCACCACTCCCTTTAACTGTTCCTCATTGGTTTGATTGGTCACAACTGCGGTATACCACTTGATCTGATCAAACTCAGAGAGTGTGTTGCTATACGGAACTTTAGGAAGTTGATCTGCTCGTAATCGAGCCTCGCTCATACGCTGAGTAGTCAAAGGATGTGTTAACCAAAAATCAGGAAGATAACTAATTTTTGGAGTCGCACGATTCATGGTTTCAAAAAACTCAGACATACTGTACGGGTTATATCCGGCACGATACATCAATTGCATTCCAATACGGTCTGCTTCACGCTCTTGATTACGGCTATAACTTAACTGTCGATCCACCAATGCAGCCTGCGTTCCCATCATCAGTGCAGCACCCGCATTACCATCAGCTTGTGATGCAATTGCAGCACCCACAATGATACCAGCGAGTGCAAGCAATCCCTGCCCTTTAAAAGCCTCTTGAGAACGGCTGTAGTGTCTTTGCGAAACGTGTGCTACCTCATGAGCAACCACACCCGCAACTTCATCCATGTTCTTTGCAGACGTAATTAACCCACTATTCAATGCAAATAAACCGCCAGGTACAGCAAAGGCATTAATTTGTGAATCGTTTACAATCACCAAGGCAATTGGTTGACCTAACTGTGTTTGCGCAATAATTTTTCGGAATACAGCCATAAATTGATCTTCCAACCAAACATTGTTTAACACTGGAAGTTGCTGCTGTACTTGACGATAGACTTTTTCACCGATCATTTTCTCTTTTTGTTGATCGATAAATCCAACACCACTATTAATATCAGGCACTTCAAATTGAATTTTATTGGCATTGTAGAGTTCATCAGCCGCCGCTGAAAAACTCGAACTCGCTATCAATAAAGCCAAAATGATCTTCTTCAAACCTGTATTCCTAAACGTGTACTCCATCGACTATAACACTGAATAATGTGAAGATTAATGATGAACTGTTACGTTTATTATCACGCTCATAAGACTTTATTTATTCACAATATATTGAGGCTCATCCCCATCTAAGGCTTTTACCAGATTATCATAAGCAAGATTTGCCATTTTCATTCTGGTTTCTGCTGTCGCCGAACCTACATGCGGCAATGTCACGACATTTTCCAATTGAAACAACCGTGATTCTTGAAGCGGCTCTTTCTGATAAACATCTAAACCAGCAGCAAAAATTTTGTGATTTTCAAGCGCCTCAATCAAGGCCGACTCATCAACAACTGATCCTCTGGCAATATTCACAAACACAGCATGTTTTTGCATTTTCTCAAATTGAGCTTGACCGATTAACGCCTTCGATTGTTCATTTAAATCGACTGCAATGACGATAAAATCAGACGTTGAAAGTAAGGTATCAAGATCACAATATTTCGCCTTTAAAGGCTCAGCTCGCTCTATACATGGTTTTCGATTATGGTATTGAATATTCATATTAAATCCATAAAAACCACGTCGAGCTATCGCAGCACCGATATGACCTAAGCCAATGATACCGAGCGTTTTCCCATAAACATCTTGACCAAATTGTGCAACACCAGCGGTACGCGTCCAATGTCCATGCTTTGTCCAAGAATCTAAATGTGTCACTTTACGAGCCGCACTCATCAATAAGGTAAAAGCCAAATCAGCAGTCGTCTCTGTCAACACATGAGGCGTATTGGTCAACCAAATACCCTGTTGTTTTAAATATTCAACGTCGTAATTATCATAGCCCACACTGACCGACGAAATAATTTTAAGTTTTTTTGCAGTCTTCAAGTTATCTTGATTTAAACGACGTCCAGCGCCTATCATCCCATCTGCATCTGCAATTTCTCTTAAAAGTTGCTCATTTATGTCACCCTGTTTCGGATTTATTTGAGCAACCTGATATTTCGATTCTAATTGACTTAATATTTTTGGATCTATCTGACTAAATACCACAACCTTTTTTTTCATAAAACTCCCTCTTTAGATCCAGTATCGATTTAATTTTTAATTAAGTTCCACAAGCGACGTTTTAACAATGGCTGCTCAATCATGTCTTGTAAACTTGCAATCTGCATATGCTGCGTCGTCGATATATGCGGCAAAAACCCTAAGCTCAATATTTTTTTATCAACAGATAATGCATCGATAAAACCCTGTATAAATACTTCAGCACCTCTTCCATCTTGGAATTGTGCGAAATTAAATGGCCATTTTAAATCGTAAAACTGCGAACTCACACTACGCTGGATATTCATCCATAAGTTTTCTTGTTCTGTGGTGAGCGCTGTAGCATCTAGCAGAATAGTATGTGTTTGAGTGATCATCGCTTGAATTTCAAAAGCATCGAGTACAAGCGGTTGACGCTCAACAACCTCATCTTGAGACTGTTTGTAATTTTCCACAGACTCTCGAGGAAGCTGCACACCGTCTGGATTACTTTTTAACTGAAGCGAAGAGTCATCTTTATTTAGCTGTTCAGCTTGTGAAGCTGGTTTTGTGATGAACTGTTCTGATTGAGCTTGCGCAAATTCAGGAAAAGATACATCTGTTGGATGATTTTCTTCAACTTGATCGCGATATAAGGAAGGTTTGTAATGACGTGTTTGTGCCGTATTTTGTGGAATCCATATATCGATTCCCATCACAGCTAAGAGGCTTCTTTGATGCTCTAACATATTCACATTCATTACAGATGGACTGGCATGAGGGCTGGGTATTCTACCCACTTTTTTAATCTTTTACTGAACTTTTAATCCGCAAACAATCATAACTTAATTTCATTTCTGACACATTAATATCCTTGCTGCTTTTAAATTCAGAATGCATTGATAGCTAAACAATAATGACGCTGTTTTTCTTATGCATTTGATCCACAATTTCATCACTTTCAAATCCAAGTCGCCAATATAATAATTCAAGTACATCCAACTCATCTTGTGTAATGATTCGATCATTCCATAAACATAATTCAGCAACACCCAAAATACTCAACCGATCTCTCAACAACAATCCAGCAATATCATTGAGAATTTCACCTAAGTCGATAGGTTCATCTGAAATTTCTTCATAAAACTCAATTTCATCACGAGTTAAAATTCGTTCTAAGATTTGGGTTCTAACTTCAAGCTGATTAGCAGTATTTAACTGCTGAACATGTAATAACGCATCTATTAGCCTAACAATTTGCGGCTTAGCATCCTCAATTGAGGTTGGACGATGTATTGGCAATAAATCCAGTTGAGACTTCACCTTTTCAATCAGTAAAGCATCCAAAAGCCCAATTTCACCATCTTCTTGAATAATTTTAGCCAATTTAGTAATGAACTGACGTGCACTTGTAGCAGGCATATTTCCCAATTGCCTACATGCCTCATGAAAAATTTGAATATGCACTCGTCCATCTATATTTAACAGTGAGTCGACAATTGCACGACTTACAGGCGCATCAGAAGGAATAAATTCACGGTATTGCCGAATCATTAAAATCGCCACCATCACTTCACGCGAACCAGTCGAAGTTTGCAAAGCCCTTTGAATGAGTTCTGGACGTTTCATCTGCTGTCTAACTTCACTATTTAAGGGTTTGATGGCATCCTTAATTGCAAAGCTGATCGGTGATAATCTTAATAATGGAAGTGGCTGTGGTGACATCCATGGATTATATTCTTCAGCAATCGATTCTTCTAAAGAACGCATTAAACTAAATAGTGGTTGATTGCGTAATTTTTGTAAATTTTCTAATTGAATATCCTCAAGTAAATTCGGATTTAATTCATATATACGATCTTGAATACAAGGTTGGATATTCAACCAACTTTGAGGACTAAGTGAGTTAGCAAAGCACATATGAGAAATAGCTTCAGAATATTCACTATGAATCTGTGATCCTGCGTGATGAACATAGATTCTCAATAAGGTTTGAATATTAGCATTACTACTCAATAATCGTCTTGTCATTGCATCGTTATACAATGTTCGACTACCCAAAGTGATATATTTCATCAGACGCGTAATAAAGACGCCTAAACTACCAATTAACCATATGACTCCACCGATCGCCACAAAAGTTGTTTCCAAACTATCTCTCAATTGATCCCGATTACGTCGAAATCCCTGCTTCGCGATTTTGCTGCCCCATTGGCTAAAGGTAATTAACCCACTGTATAAAATTTTAAGACGAGTATTTTCTCGAGTTTCACCCGATAAAATTTTATGGAATTCATGACCCAACAATCCATAAAGCTCTAACTCATCAAGATTTTGTAGCGCCCCCCAAGTTAGAATAATTACAGTATCTTTGGGATGAAAACCCGCAGTCAGTGCATTAACCCCTATTTCATCGGGTAAGACATAGAGTGTAGGTGTATCAATTGAGAAACGATGTGCTAATTTTTCAGCAAGCCTAAGCGCTGTACTTTCTTCTGGAGTACTTTCAATAAAAGTGAGTTGTCGTGCTTTCAATTGTTTTGCGAGCGTATGACCACCAGAGCGGAAGACATAAAACTCATAAACGACAGAACCACCAATAATGCTAATCAATAGCACCATCATATATGGACTGAGAAAATGCCACCAAATGGACTCAGAAGGATCAATATAATGAACCAACAATCCGAGCGTCGTGTTTAAAATGATAATTGCGAGCACAATAACAATTAAACATACACTTAATGACCACAGCATATTTTTGTTTTTAATTAAGTAACCACTCACATCTTTCAATGTAAAATTTCCTCATTACATTGTGTTGTGATCATAAATTAAAAAAGCGGGAAATACCCGCTTTTTCAAATAGAAAACTATAAATTAATTTTCTTTAATACCACTCAGATCAACTGAGGCTGCATCAATATTTAGATCGATATAACCATCTTTGGTTTTCTTGGCAGAGTCATTACGCTTGCGCTCTAAACCATCGAGATACGACTCATCAATGTTACCCGCAACGTAAATACCGTCAAATACTGAGCAATCAAAGTCAGTTAACTCAGGTACTTTTTTCGTACGAACAGCTTGCTTTAAATCTTCCAAATCTTGGAAAATCAAACGATCAGCACCAATCATTTCACGAATTTCTTCAACATCACGATTTGAAGCAATTAATTCGTTTTTAACTGGCATATCAATACCGTAGACATTCGGGTATTTCACCATTGGTGCAGCAGATGCAAAGAAAACTTTTTTAGCACCAGCATCACGTGCCATTTGAATAATCTCATTACACGTTGTACCACGCACAATCGAGTCATCTACAAGCAAAACGTTCTTATCTTTAAACTCCAATTCAACTGGATTTAGCTTTTGACGTACAGACTTTTTACGCAACTGCTGACCCGGCATAATGAAGGTACGACCGATATAACGGTTTTTCATGAAACCTTCACGGAACTTCACACCGAGTGTATTTGCAAGTTCTAAGGCAGATGTACGCGAAGTATCTGGAATAGGAATGACAACATCAATGTCATGCTCCTCGCTCCATTCACGCAGGATTTTCTGCGCTAACTTCTCACCCATTTTCAAACGTGCTTTGTATACCGAAATTCCGTCAATGATGGCATCTGGACGAGCAAAATAAACATACTCAAAAATACATGGGCTATGGTGTGGGTTAGCCGCACATTGCTTCGTGAATAGATTACCCGCATCATCAATAAAAATTGCTTCACCTGGCATCACATCACGTTCAACTTTAAAACCAAGCGCTGTTAAAGCAACTGATTCGGAAGCAAGAATATATTCAACACCTTCATCGGTATCACGCGATCCTAAAATTAAAGGACGAATACCATTTGGATCACGGAAACCAACCAAACCATGACCAGTGATCATCGCAACAACAGCATAACCACCTTTACAACGCTCATGAACACGAGTGACTACATGGAAAATATCATCCGCAGTCGGTGTAAGTTTGCCGCGTTTTTGCAACTCATGTGCAAAGACGTTTAATAATACTTCTGAATCTGAATCAGTATTCATGTGACGTAAATCTGTTTTAAACAGATCATCATGAATCTCTTCAGCATTGGTTAAATTACCGTTGTGCGCTAAGGTAATACCATAAGGAGAGTTTACGTAAAATGGTTGTGCTTCAGCGCTACTCGATGAGCCAGCTGTTGGATAACGCACATGACCGATTCCGTAATTACCTAACAATGCACGCATATGACGTGTATGAAATACATCACGCACCATGCCATTGTCTTTTCTCAAAAAGAGACGACCATTATGGCATGTCACAATCCCTGCAGCATCTTGTCCACGATGTTGTAACATCGTTAATGCATCAAACAACATTTGGTTAACAGGTGATTTACCAGCTATACCAACAACTCCACACATAGCAACCTCGCAGACAAGCTAGGATTAATAAAAAGGATTATTCGTTGAATGAGATGACGAATCATCTTGTTCAGAAGATGATTGACGAGAAGAATCTGATGATTGATTCGATTCTTCTGATTTCATATGACTTAAAGCTTTTGACGCTGTCTCTTTGGTGTACTCAGTCGCTAAAGGTGCGTAAGGCAATAAAGTTTGAATAAACTTAGATTGTTTCCAATGTGGAGAGCTCTCTACAAATGAACCAATCCCTTGCATAGTAATGAGGACGATTAAGAGACCTTTCAAGGTGCCAAATGCACCACCTGCCAATCGATTTAATGGACCAAGCTTTAAGCTTTTCAGCAACCGATTTAATATTGCAGTGACGATCCAAGTCAAAACAACAATAATCAGAACAATAAAAGCAAATGCCGCTATTTTTTGAACCACTGGATCTTGACTGAGTGCGGACATTGAAGGCGCAATTTGACCCGCAAATTTTGCACCCATAATGAGTGCAAAAATCCATCCTACCAAGTTCGCAAAGGCTTTAACGAATCCTTGACGCAAACCGTTAAGCCCTCCAATGAGCAGAATAATCAGTATAAAGATATCGATGGTATTCATAGATTAGGTCATAGCTTGTACGCAATCTTTAATCAGTTTTGGCCCTGTATAAATTAGACCACTGTAAATTTGAACCAATTGCGCACCCGATTGCTGTTTGGTCGCGGCTTGATCACCACTAAGAATACCACCAACACCAATCAATGGGATTTGACCTTGAAGTAATTTTGAAAATGCAGATAGACATTGTGTACTTTTTTCAAATACAGGCGCACCAGATAAACCACCTGCTTCATCACCATGCGCTAAATTTTCTACACCCTCACGTGACAAAGTCGTATTGGTCACAATCAGACCATCAATTTTAAATTGAATTAATTGAGATGCAATAAATTCAACATCTGACTCAGTTAAATCTGGAGCAACCTTTAATACCAGTGGAACATAGTGTTGATATTGTTCAGCAAGTTCAAGTTGACGATTTTTTAAAGTTTCAAGAAGTTCTGTTAATGCATGCCCACTTTGTAAACTACGTAAGTTCTTAGTATTCGGAGATGAAATATTAACAGTAATATAAGACGCGTAATTATAAACTTTTTCTAAACAAATTAGATAATCAGTTACAGCATCTTCAACTGCTGTATCGGCGTTCTTACCGATATTGATGCCTAATACACCTTTATAATTTGCTGCCTTAACATTCTCAATCAGCTGATCTACACCATCATTATTAAAACCCATACGATTAATAATCGCTTGAGCCTCTGGAAGGCGGAATAGACGCGGTTGAGGATTTCCAGATTGAGGTCGAGGGGTAATGGTTCCAATTTCGATAAAACCAAAACCTAAACTCGCAAGTGCATCAATATATGCACCATTTTTATCTAAACCTGCAGCCAAACCAACTGGGTTTGGAAATTGAATACCCATACAAGTCACTGGCTTTGGATCTATTTTTTGACGCATTATGCCAAACTTGTATGTCGATTTAAGCATTGATAATGTCAAATCATGTGCACGCTCAGGCGCCAACGAAAATAGAAATGGACGAGCAAGCGAATATAACATATCTCAAAAACTGCGGTTTTTTAAGTTGCCACATTATAGGCCGAGTATGCCCAAAAGGCTATGCCTGTCATAGGTTTATTTTCACCACTTACTGTACTGATGCTGTTAATTTAATCGCAGCTCCAGACTTAATAAGTTCCAATTTTTCAACACTTAAACCCATTTGAACCAATTGGGTAAGAAAATTTGCGAGGATCGCGTAGTTTTCATGCTCAGCACTGATCATCAATTTATTATCGCTTGGTTGTGTGACCACAGATAATCCTGCTTGTTGTGCCACACGCTGAATTTTATCCGAAGGTGTTAGGCTTAAATCTGTTGAAGATTTCATTGTCACCACATTGGATTGCATCCACACCAATGTGTCTTTCAGTTCATTCAATCTTTTTTGCTGATTATCTGCTACTTCGTGCATTTTCCACAAAGCAGATCCAATTGATGCGATGACAACGATAATCGTTGCAGCGATGACAAGGATACGCTCACGCACACTCAATGACGATAAATAGTCATCAAGCTTTTCAAATAATTGATCAAATTGATTTTGAAATTTTTCTAAAGTTTTCATTATTGTACTTTCACCAAACCAACGACCATTTTATCCTGAGTTTGCACATTCCCAAGTTCAGCTTTGAAGCCTTGCTGATTCATTTGTTGAATTAGATTTTGTAATTTTTCGGATGAGTCCGCCACCAAATCCATACTTAAACCAGATGCTTCATAAGAAACACGATTTGCGATAATTTGATGTTGCATTAAAATCGGACCTACACGGCTGATTAACTGTAAGACCTCAGTATTTGCAGGTTTACTCATCCGCAAATTACTTTCAAATTGGCTTCGCAAATTTTGCTCATTGAGACGACTATTGGGTCCAAACCAAGATTGATATTGCTCTACCGCAACCAAAGCCGTTTGATCAGATACTTTTTTTAACTTTACCCAACGTACCAGATCATAACTGAATTGCACTACAAGCAAACCCACAAGCAGTGCTGCGCATGCTTTCCAATAGTCTGAGATTCTACCCTCTGTGTTTTTTGCTTTAGGCAAAACATTGAATGGATGATTCTTTAATTTTTTTTCAGCTTTAAATACATAATTAAAGCTTTCCCGCTCATTTTGTTCCGTTGCATGAATCAAACTCATCATCTGATCATCATTTAAACGATCATGCAAAATATGTATAGGCTTTGGCAGTAAATTTAAAAACAATGCTAAATCATCAATCGCAAAACCTTGATTTGATCCTGCTCTCGCCAATAAATGCCCATGAATATTGGCTAAAATAGTTTGCCCCTGTTCTGGCACTGGTAAGACCAAAAAATCGGGTAATAGCGCAACCACTTTCACCGGAATCAAGTTCAGAGCATGTTGCATTGTTTGAACTTGGTATTGACTAATCCCCATTACTGACAACTGATCTGGTGCCTCAAATTGAGTAAGCACTTTCATCTGATCAATGGAGTGAATGGTATATTCTTCAAGTAAATATTTAGTGCCTTCGCTTCCAATTTGCTTGAATTGTGCTTTGGGCATATTCTGTTGAATAATTTGCACATCATGGCTTGAAAAGAATACAACAGCTTCTTGTCCATGATACGGCTGAGTATCTTGAATCAACTCTTCTAGCGTTGTTGATGAATTCCAATTTTCACCATTTGACCAGAGCCAAACCCCATTCGACACTGGCATCCATAAATACAACATTAATTTTATTCTGCCGTTTTATTCATTAAACACTTATGGTTATTAAGCTGACGGTACAAAATGTTTTAATTTTGTGGAAAGTCCCGCAGCAATGACTGTCTGATCATAAATCCGCGCTTCAGCAAGCGAAAAAGGATTAAAAAATTCAGACGTAATAATTGCTTCAATATATGCCACAACATTCATATGACATACAACCACAATATTCTCAAAAGGTAGTTGAGATAACCACTCAACTGCAACTTTAGCATCATCGTCAGGTTTAATTTTATCACATACTAAAACTTCAACATTTGGAAAGAATTGCTGTATATGTTTTAAAGTTTCCTGCGCCCTGAGCAAAGTACTCACTACAAATATATCAGGTGCTACTACGTCTTTTAAAAAGTGCGCAGTTTGTTCAGCTTGAATATGACCCCGCTCAGTCAGTGGTCGTTTCGAGTCATTACCATTAATTGGTGGAGCGGCTTCACCATGACGAACTAAAGTGAGTTGCATTTGTTTTCCCTAAACCATGTGTCATCCATCATATCTAAACATTATGACAATGATGATAAACCATTCATTAATCTTAAACTTTATGATGCGGCAATACGAATTCAACATCACTTCGATGACCATTCTTCATCAAAGATAATGCAATATGTAATGGTGGTGCACCTTCATAAATCACTTCGTAGAGTGCTGTGGTGATTGGCATATAGACATCAAGCTCTTTGGCTCTTGCATTCACTTGCACAATGGTATTAATCCCTTCAGCTGTTTGACCCAGTTCCGTCGTTGCCTGCTCTAAGGTTTTACCTGAACCTAAAGCAAATCCAACTTGATAATTTCGACTTAAAGGACTATTACACGTTGCGAATAAATCGCCAACACCAGACAAACCTAAGAATGTCAGTGGATTTGCACCTAGCTGTACAGCGAAGCGACTCATTTCCGCCAACGCACGTGTCAAAATCATGCTTTTGGTATTTTCGCCAACGTTGTAAGCTGCAGCCATCCCCATTGCGACAGCATAGATATTTTTAAGTGCACCTCCAAGCTCCACGCCATGTACATCATCGCTTCCAAATACACGAAATAGTGCACTGTGTAATGCTTGCTGCACTGCATATCTCACCAATTCAGAATGGCTGGCAATCACTGTTCCAGCAGGCATTCCTGACATAATTTCTTTCGCTAAATTTGGGCCCGAAAGAACGCCATAAGGTACTTCTGGAAGCTCTTCACGAATAATATCACTCATGAAACTAAAGGTTTTAGCTTCGATCCCTTTTGTGAGTGATACAACCGCCTGAGCAGTGATAAAGGGCTTGATCTGTTTGAGTACATCTCGGAATGAATGGCTCGGAATAGCGACCAAAATAATGTCTCGATCTCGAACAGCCTTTTCAAGATTGGATTCTGCTTTTAATGCTGGCTCAAGGTTATAATCTGGCAAATATCTTGAATTAACATGTGTTCGATTGATTTCATTCGCAATTTCCTCATCACGAATCCAAATCATGGTGTCACAACCATTTCGCACTGCCGTATTCGCCATGGCTGTACCAAAACTACCACCACCAAGAATCGTAACACGCAAGGCTGTTTTATGATCAATTGCAACTGGCTCGACCAAATCTGAAAACTTTAATTCCGACATTCTTTTAAATCCTAAACATTCTTTTTCTAATCGTTAAATTTGCAAAGTTGCAATTACGGCTGCCAAAAACTGACGAATGCATCTGTTTCAATCTCAGTGCGTGGTGCAATCGCCTTAAAAGCAGTCCCTACATAAATGATACCTGAAATTAAATCATGCGTTTGTAGCCCTAACTTTCTTTTAAATAGATCCGACTCCACAACAGCACCACTGCGCCACATGGTATTGAAACCCTGAGCTTGTAAACTGAGCAAAAGATTTTGTATTGCAGCACCTGAACTTAAAGTTTGTTCAAAATATGGAACTTTCGCATGATCATGAAATCGTGTTACAGCGATAATCAGCATAGGTGCACGCATAGGATGCTGACGTGCGCGTTCAATTTGAATTGAATCAGTTTCACCAAGGTCTGCTACTGCTTCACTGAGTAAAACACCAAATGCTTCTCGTTGCTCTCCTTTCACAACAATAAATTGTGTCGGTTTCAGACGATGATGATCAGGCGCGGTTAAAGCGGCTTGAAAAGCTAATTCTAATTGTTCTGCGTTAGGATGAGGTTCTACCAAATGACCAACGGATTGACGCTGATGAATATTGTCATGCACTACTTGAGAAAATTGATCTGACATTTGAAGACTAATCTTTAAACTAACACTATGTACTTAAGCTTAGCATAAACATTGAAAACTACTCTACAGTTATACTTATACACAATGCATCCAGCATGATTACAATCAAACATAAATCAGGTATTTCACTTCAAAATCGATACAAAACATGCTTAATTCTTTGTAATTTAAGCCCTAGGATACATGACAGAGCTCCAAACTTTATATTGCAAATGCTAAAGGAAAAATAAAATGAAAAAATTAATGACATTGGCTTCATTAGCGACTACAACAATTCTCCTGAGTGCTTGTGCATCAACACCGACTGAAACACTTGCCATTCAAAAACCAAATAATCAATATGAGGTGTCAGGATTAGGCAAAACCCAAGTTCTTGCAAAAAATAATGCAATTTCTGCCGCGAACAAAACTTGCGGTAAGAATTCTTCACCTGTCCTAATTGACGAAAAAACTGAATATAACGGCGCTCTAAAAGGTGTTGTAGATGAACAGACTGGTAAACTCATAACAGCCGCTTCATCAGTACTTGGCTCTGTGATCGGTACTAAAAATACAATCGAAAAAGATACCGACTACCAAACAACAATCACTTTCAGCTGCAATACAACTCGCTAAATTTATAGCCAATAAAAAAGTCCCTTTAAGGGACTTTTTTATTGAACAATTAGCAATAACCATCTAAACGTGTCAATGGAATCTTTTGACCAATCGCTTTTTCGATCTCAGGTAAATAAAAAGCATCATCTTCTGACAAGAAACTGATACTCACACCTCTTGTTCCTGCTCGACCTGTACGCCCTATACGGTGTACATAATCATCAGACTGCTCAGGTAGAGTAAAATTAATCACGTGTGACACACCATCCACATGAATACCTCGACCAGCCACATCTGTTGCGATCATAATGTTATGTTTGCCATTTTTAAATTGATCCAACATCTTTAAACGTTTATCTTGCGCAATTTCGCCAGACAACATTACTACCTTGTAACCATCATGTTTAAGATGATCATACAGCTTACGGACTTGATCACGGCGGTTTGCAAATATCATGACCTTTTCAATGGGCTCATCACGCAATATTTCTTGAAGCAATTTGTATTTATCTGATTTCCCAACCACATAAACACGTTGCTCTACGTCAGCATTGGTTTTTTTCTCAGGCTCAATTTCGACAGTAACAGGTTCAAATAACCATTGTTGAGCAAGATTGAGTACATCATAACTAAACGTAGCAGAGAACATTAAAGTTTGACGTTGTTCTTTGCGTGGAGAGAATCGCACAATGCGTTTAACAGAAGGAATAAACCCCATATCCAGTAAACGATCTGCCTCATCAATGACTAAAAATTCAATTTGATCCAACCAAATTTCTTTTTGTTCAGTAAAATCAATCAAACGACCTGGTGTCGCGACAAGAATATCTACGAAATTTTCATCCAGTTGTTTTTTTTGCTTATCGAAGTCTACACCACCCACCAAAGTCACAACATTTAAGTCGGTAAACTTAGTCAGATCACGTGCATCGTTTTCAATTTGAATCGCAAGCTCACGAGTTGGTGCCATAATTAGAGCACGGGGTTCACCACGATAACGATGTGTTTGTATCGGATTGTTCAATAAATCATTAATAACACTAATTAAGAATGCTGCAGTTTTTCCTGTGCCTGTTTGTGCACGTCCAATTGCATCATGCCCTGCCAACGTATATTTCAATACTTTCTGTTGAATGGGGGTCATTTCATTAAACCCTAAAGCATCAATCGCTTGCTTAAGTTGCGGATGTAAATTAAGGGTTTCGAAACCTGATGACATATAAGGGGCTCTACAATCAATATTTGATAATGGTCTATAGTATAAACAAAAAACGCCCCAATTTATCAAAATTGGAGCGCAACCTAATTTTCAGTGAAAAGTAGGATTAGTCTAAAGGCTGAACTTCTTCAGCTTGAAAACCTTTTTGACCTTGTACAACGCTGAATTCTACGCGTTGACCGTCACGAAGTGAACGGTGGCCTTCACCTTGAATAGCACGGAAATGAACGAATACGTCATCACCGCCTGCGCGTTGAATAAAGCCAAAACCTTTAGTATCGTTAAACCACTTAACAACGCCTTGTTCGCGAGCTGTCATAAGTTAATCCTCAGTTGGTAAGAAAAGGGACCACCCGGTGTTGCAAACAGCAGAGCAAACAAATTTTAAAACATTTTTTATTTCAAAGCTTGTAATCATTCTGTAAAACTATTAACAAAATCCCGGTTATATCCATTATAAATAAGGCTTAGAAAACAAATTTCTCTACGCAATCCTTAAGTACGCATTGAGCTTAACATGGGTACAACACAATTAATAGAAAAATTTTAGCTAATTATCTAACTAAAACTTGTATATTAATCACACAAATTTAGTGTAAAAATTGCACTAAATTTGAACAGTTCATCTAAATCATTTAATTTTATTCTTAAGTCACACTTTTGCTAGAATAATGACCAACTTTATTATTCAATCTCGTGTTTTACTATGTCTCAAGTGTTAATCGATGCGATGGGTAAACCTTGCCCTTTACCTTTACTGCTACTTAAGAAATCGATGAAACAAAATAGTGCACCTCAGCAATTTTTATTAAAAGCTTCAGATCCGAATAGTCAAATCGATATTCAACGTTATTGTCAGCTACATAAATTGACATGCGCATTTAAACAAGTTTCGGATTCTGAATTTCATTACGTGATTGAATCTTAGGTGTTTTCATCTAAATTAATCATGGATAAATATTGTATTTAAATTTACATTTCACTACCCAAATTCGCTTAATTCTGTATGCTATAAGGATTAAGATGAATGTAATTGGTTTTTTAAACTATTTTCCTATAAGGAGTACTCATGACTGACAGCAGCAATCAATTGATGCCCCTGTCATTGTCTGCGCCCGGGGTCAATTTAGGTGCTTACATTAGTACTGTAAACCAGATCCCTATTTTGACAGCTGAACAAGAAAAAGAGTTAGCTGAACGTTATTTTTATGACCAAGATCTAGACGCGGCTAAAATGCTGGTGATGTCTCACCTTCGTTTTGTTGTGCATATTGCCCGTAGTTACGCAGGTTACGGCTTACCTCAAGGCGATTTAATCCAAGAAGGTAATTTAGGCTTGATGAAAGCCGTAAAACGCTTCGATCCCAATATGGGAGTACGCTTAGTTTCTTTTGCAGTACATTGGATTAAAGCTGAAATCCACGAATATGTTATTCGTAACTGGCGTATTGTTAAAATTGCGACAACTAAAGCTCAACGTAAACTGTTCTTCAACTTAAGAAGCTTAAAAAAATCGAGCAAAAAATTAACGCTCGAGGAAGCGCAATCTATTGCGGCTGATTTAAATGTAACGGCTGAACAAGTTCTTGAAATGGAAGGTCGTTTAACAGCTTATGACGCAGCCTTCGAAGCTCAATCCGATGAAGATGATGAAAGCTCAGTTCATGTCGCTCCTGCGCTTTACTTAGAGGATAATCGTTATGACCCTGCTCGTTTAGCAGAGGAAGAAGATTATGAATCTCAGAGCACCTCTGCTTTACATGAAGCAATGGATCAGCTGGATGACCGTTCACGCAATATTTTACAGCGCCGCTGGTTAGATGATGACAAGTCTACGTTGCATGAATTAGCAGCCGAATATAATGTCTCCGCTGAACGTATTCGCCAGCTT
Source organism: Acinetobacter sp. YH12239 (assembly GCF_013417635.1). Lineage (NCBI taxonomy): Bacteria > Pseudomonadati > Pseudomonadota > Gammaproteobacteria > Moraxellales > Moraxellaceae > Acinetobacter > Acinetobacter sp. YH12239. The sequence continues at coordinate 36,046 of NZ_VPDP01000003.1, forward strand.
GAAAAAAATGCCATGGACAAGATCAAGATCGCCATGTCATCAAATTAATACGATTCCCAAAAAAAGAGCCACAAGCTCTTTTTTTGTATTTCGCGACATGCAAATTTAAAAAATCGTACGTCATGTATGCTATCGTATGACGCAATTTTTGATTGGGAATAACCTGATGTGGATCTCAATATCAGCCATTAATTTAGCGCTTGCCGTAATACTGGGTGCTTTCGGCGCTCATGGCCTTAAAACTCGTGCAACCGAAGCCCAACTGACATGGTGGCAGACTGCAACTGATTATTTCTTTTATCATGCAATTGGATTACTAATACTCGCACTCATACCGAAAATAATTCCAAACTTTTCAACTCAATTCAGTTTTATCTTCATCCAGTTCGGTATCATTTTATTTTGTGGATCTCTATATCTCATGGCTTTAGGACTCCCACGCGGGTTGGGTGCAATTACACCTCTTGGTGGAGCATTGATGATTATTGGCTGGCTACTTTTAGCATGGCAAGCATTCAAAATTCAGCATTAATTTGAAGGTCATCCGATGAATATTTTTTTAAATGGCGAGTCGATTCAAACGCAATGCCAAAACTTATTAGAACTAGTTCAAGAATTATCGCTTGAAGGTAAACGATTTGCTGTTGAAAAAAATGAAATGATCATTTCAAAAAGCAAACTGGCAGATACCCCTATTTCAGATGCTGACCGTATAGAAATAATTCATGCTGTTGGCGGTGGTTAACTCGGAGTAAATATGGAAGATAGTCCGTTGATCATAGGATCACGTTCATTTAGTTCACGACTATTAGTGGGCACTGGAAAATATAAGGATATGCAAGAAACTGACTTAGCAATCCAAGCCAGTGGTGCTGAGATCGTTACTGTTGCAATCCGTCGCGTAAACATTGGTCAAAATCCAGATCAACCTAACCTGCTCTCAGTGATTCCACCGGAAAAATACACCATTCTTCCCAATACAGCTGGTTGCTTTGATGCCAATAGTGCCATTCGCACTTGTATGCTCGCACGTGAACTTTTAGATGGTCACAATTTAGTCAAGCTTGAAGTATTAGGTGATGAAAAAACGCTTTATCCTAATATTACTGAGACCTTAAAAGCTGCAAGAACATTGATCGATGATGGTTTTGAAATCATGGTTTATACCTCTGATGATCCTATCGTCGCGCAAGAACTTGAGAGTATGGGCTGTGTCGCTATTATGCCTTTGGGGAGTTTAATTGGTTCTGGTTTAGGTATTCTTAATCCACATACCATTTCTATCATCAAAGAAAATGCCAAAGTCCCTGTCTTGGTGGATGCAGGGGTTGGTACAGCTAGTGATGCTGCTATTGCGATGGAATTAGGTTGTGATGGCGTACTCATGAACACTGCGATTGCTGCTGCACAGAATCCGATTCTAATGGCTTCTGCTATGAAAAAAGCCGTTGAAGCTGGACGCGAGGCTTATCTTGCTGGACGTATGCCACGCAAACGTATGGCAAATGCAAGCTCTCCAGAAACTGGATACTTTTTTAAATAAAAAAAACCCACTTTTTAAAAGTGGGTTTTTCTTAACTCACTCGACGATACGAAGGATCATCCAATCCATCAATTTTGATAAAGTTAGGTAAATCTTTTATTCTTTCAATCCAAGCGCGTACATTTGGATAAGGCTCTAGAGAAATATCACCCATAGGTGCTAACGCGACATAGACAAACACTGCGATATCCGCAATAGTTGGTCTATTATTCGCTAACCATTCACGGTCTTTGAGCACACCATCTAAAATAGCCAAAGATTTGTGACCACGTATTTTCGCCTCTTTAAGTGTTTGCTCAGTACTTTCTAATCCCAAACCATTGTATGGACCTTTGAAAGACAATATCGCGCGTGCCGTGAAAACCCCGTATTGAACCCAACTGGCAGCAAAAGCAAGCCAATCTACAATTTTAGCTTGTTCTACTAAATCCTCAGACTACCATGTGTTTTTATCTGAATATTTACCTGCTAAATACACCAAAATTGCGGCAGAATCAGTTAAAACAATATCGCCATCTACTAATGCTGGCACTTCGCCTTTTGGATTAATTTTTAAAAATTTCTCACTATGCTGTTCATCACTGAAATAATCTAGTTCTACAATTCCAAGATCCACTTTCAATAATGCTGCTAACAGACGTACTTTATAACTGTTACCTGATTAGTTGTAAGAATATAATTTCAAACTCATTTTTTAGTCCAGCGATTTAAATACAAAATATAAATATCATATTTAAATCAGCAACTTAAATAATGTTTAGTTCAAAAAATATCATGAATAAAGATATCTAATTTAATGAATTACCACCGAATCTGAAACGAATTATGATGAAAAGTTTGTCTTTTTAATGCTCTCTATTTCTAAATAATCTTTGTAAAATTTCTTTGAAAATTTTAGAGTAAAAAAAGAGCCTTTCGGCTCTTTCTCGAAACAAACGGAACGAAACCTTATATGTTAAGGAATCAATCCTTCATCTCGCATCGCAATCTGTACAGACTGACGCTCTGCAACTTTATTGCGTATATGAATAATATTTTTATAAGGACTCAAGTCATGTTCAATAAGATTCGACCAATTGGTGAGTACAAATAAGTACGCATCTGCAGGTCCAAAATTGTCATCGACCAAATAATCATTATTAGATTCACCAATGGTTTTATCAATAAATGTCAGTAAACGATCAACTTCGGCATACGCTTTTTGTTTTGCATCGTCCGTGAGCGGTGCACCGAAAAACACTGCATAAGCATCGTGTAATTCAGAATTTAGATAACCAAGCCACTCTAATACTTTTGCTCGACCTAATCCAGAAGGTGGGATTAAATCTTGAGCAGGATCATGCTGTGCCAAAAATGGTAAAATTGCGACATTTTCCGTTAAAATTAAGCCAGGATTAATTTCTAGCGCCGGCACATAGCCTTTCGGATTAATTGCGAAGTAATCCTCGCCTTTTTCAGTGGTATGAGTTTTAAGATCAACACGAACCAAATCAAAATCAACATTAATTTCATTTAAAATAATATGCGCTGCGAGTGAACATGCACCTGGCGAATAATACAACTTCATACTTTTTCCTTGTTATCTAACTACTATCATTTTTAAATTGCTTCACGCTTTTTTTCAATAAGAACTGTTTTTTAAATTGCAAGCAAGCGTAAACATCGATGATCTCCTTATGAATATTGTGCAGATTGAATTAATTTTCAAGCTTTTTTCAGCTTTTATTTGTGTGATGTTTTACCATAGCGCTGCTACATTTTTGTGAAAGGCAAATTGTGATTTATTTAAAGAAAGATCAGTGGTTTTCTAACATTCGAACTGACGTACTTGCAGGCTTAGTCGTAGGTTTAGCTTTGATTCCAGAATCAATCGCATTTTCGGCGATAGCTGGCGTTGATCCTCAGGTAGGTCTGTATGCCTCATTCTGTATAGCTGTTACGATCGCCTTCTTTGGTGGTAGGACTGCTATGATTTCGGCTGCTACAGGTGCAATGGCGCTGCTGATGATCACTCTTGTTAAAGAACACGGATTACAATATTTATTGGCAGCTACGATTCTGACAGGTTTAATTCAAATTATCGCTGGATATCTCAAAGTCGCAAAACTCATGCGTTTTGTTTCCCAGTCGGTGGTCTATGGTTTCTTAAATGCTTTAGCGATTCTCATTTTTATCGCTCAATTTCCAGAAATTGCTCAAATGAATAGCTTAGGCTATATATTTTTAGCGATTGGTTTATTGGTCATTTACGCATTTCCCTATTTACCCAAAATCGGAAAAATCATACCATCGCCATTAGTGTGTATTATTGTACTCAGTGTATTGGCACTTTTACTTGGCGCTGACATGAGAACAGTTAGTGATTTAGGTGCATTCCCAGATACCTTGCCTGTATTTTTAGTTCCTGAAATTCCATTCAATCTCGACACTTTACTTATTATTTTACCGTACTCTCTCACGCTCGCCACAGTTGGTTTGCTTGAGACCATGATGACTACGACTGTGATTGATGAAATGACTGAGTCTGAAGGAGATCGTCATCAAGAATGTCGCGGTCAAGGGATCGCGAACATGGTAAGTGGCTTTATGGGGGGTATGGCTGGATGTGCAATGATCGGTCAATCCATCATCAATGTCAGCTCAGGTGCAAGAACAAGATTATCGACATTAGTGGCTGGTGTTTTTTTGCTATGTCTTGTGGTCTTCTTTAAAGATTGGTTGACTTATATTCCTATGGCTGCTTTAGTCGCCATTATGATCATGGTCGCGTTCACGACATTTAATTGGGATTCAGTAAAAAATTTCCGCAAACATCCCGTGCAAAGTAATGTTGTCATGCTTACTGTCGTGGTGATTGTTCTTGCAACACATAACCTTGCTCTAGGCGTATTGATTGGTGTAATTCTGTCAGCCCTATTTCTCATTAATAAACTCGAGAGTGAAGTAAAAGTTCAATCTGAATTAGAAAATCACGTGCGCTACTATACGGTGAAAGGTCAAATATTTTTCAGTAGCGCAGAAATTTTTTATGCATTTTTTGATTTCAAAGAAGATATCAAGCAAGTAGAAATAGATCTCAGCTATGCTCATATTTGGGACATCACTTCTGTCAATATGTTAGCGAATGTCGTGGCTAAATTTGAAGCTCAAGGGACTCAGGTACGTGTGATTGGTTTAAACCAAGCGAGCGTAACATTGATAGAACGTATCTCAAACACTTAAAAAAAGAGCCAAATGGCTTTTTTTTTACTGCTAAGTTTTAGGAATGGTTTCTGCGTCTCCAACCAACCAAGGCTAACAGGCTTAATCCTAAAATGGATAGCCAGTTCAACGAGCCACCACCTGACTTAGTGTCACGCTGTGGCTGCTCAGCATTTGTTGAGCTGTTAAGTTCTAAGTCGACAATCACTGGATCATGATCAGATGATCTAAATGCATGATCTACATAAAAGAGCGACTTCTGCTCTGTAGTCTTAAATTCTTCGTTATAATCTAGGTTCGTTGGCTCATCAGCGTTAATGTGCCATACAAATGCACGCTTAACCGCAGGAAAGAGCGAAGCATCAGCTAAAGCATGATCCAAATTACCTGCTCCACCAAATCCAGCTTTGTTACTGTCGACACCAAATACATAGGTATACGCCTGTTCGCCGAGCCCTACAACTTTGTCCGCCAGTACATTCGTATAATTAGCACGCTCTAAAGCCAAAATTGGATCTTCTTTTGCATAACTATTTAAATCACCAATCAAGAGCGTATTCGTATGACCTGTAATTTGCGTTGGATTCTTTGCAATCCACTGCATGAGTTGTTGTACCGCTTTAACTCGTGTCGCATTCCAACACCCCTGACCATCACCTTGATCCGCATCAGCAGATTGATCATTTGAAGGACAACTACCTTTAGACTTCAAATGATTCGGAATAACCGTAAAGATTTTACCGCCATTCAATGATTGAAAACTCTGAGCAAGCGTCACTCGATTTCTTTGTGACTGGTCATCAAACACTGCAGCAGCGTTAACAGGTTTTACACGCTTACTGTTGTAAATAATCGCAACAGCAATCGCATCATCACCTAATCGATTTGAATTTGGCGGAGTGATATATTTCCACTCCGATCCAAGTGCTCGTGTTAAATATGCAATTGCACTATTTTCACCATAACCATTATTCGCAATTTCCATTAAACCAAATACATCAGCATCGATTTCTTTCATTGCACTGACTATTTTGGCATGTTGCTTCTCAAACTCAGCTTTGCTGCTAGCACCTCGCTCAGTTGGAAAACCATTTAAACCATTATCATAGTTCAAAACATTGAAAGCCACGACACGGGTTTGGTTTGAATTTTTCTGAATCATTGGTGGCCGTGGGTTATTCGCTTTAATTTGGATTTGAGTACGACCTTGTACAGGTTGAATACGCCAAGAATTGAATCGATATTCTAGAATACCCTCAACAGCATTTAACTGATCACCTGCACGTAAGGTATTTAAAGCACTAAACTGACTTGGCAGTGTAGGCGTTAAATTTTGTGCATTATATCCGTCATCAAGTTCAATTTTGGACAAAAGATTTTTTTGCGCCAATGCCGTTGCTTCTGCTGATTTAGCTGGATAAATATTGGTCGGCATAAACAAACGCCCTAGACTTAATGACAGTTGTCCGTAGCGACCATAATTGTAATTTTCACTTACCGTTAATGTTTGAGGTATTTTAACCAACATACCTTGATAACGCTTTGGCGCATGCCCTGAAGCGTTAGTTAAACTCTCAAATGGTAACTCGATTGATAATGGCGTTACCCAAGCGCTTGCCGCTTGATTACAAGTTAAAATATTTTCGGATAAATTATCAATCTGTAACTGATTTTGATATTCAGTTAATCGACCTTTAAGAACGACTTCTTCTCCAACTTTTCCTCCTTTTATAGGACTTGAAGCAGGAGCATATACAAAAATCGCGTTAGTTAGATTGGGTTTTGCTTTGGCATCAGGGGTTTGGATATAGAAACCTGAGAATCCATTCGCATAACGATAATCCGCAGTAATCACCCCCTTCACAGTATAGTTTTGATTCTTAGCTGCTTGTGAGAGTTCAGCGATAGGTGTATTCGCAGAGTTACAACTTAGAGTCGTCGGAGATGGCTCTATTGGTTCATTTGTACTAATCGCTAAATACTGGTTAAAAGCATTGCGATCCGACCATTTAGCCCACTCTTTTTGAATTTCAAAGGGTGCAGATGGATCTATCGAAACAACATCATGTGTTTTCTTAGTACGTTCAAAGCTTAAACCGGTTGCCCAGTTTTGCTGTGTTCCAATCGAACCAAAACGGTCGACAGCCACATTGTTTTTATAGAGAACAATTGCATCATCGCCATTAAATGAAAGGTTAGCAGTTTGCTGAACAGCTTCACCCAATTCAGTTTTTAAATTTGAATGTCCAATTAAAAAGTGCTGCTGAGCTGTTAAAGTTCCTTGCAGCTTGACCGTCAAATTCGCAGTGGTTTGACCATTCGGAAATATTTTTAATTGATACGCGGATAAATCAACAACACCTCCATCTGGATTGTATAGTTCAATACCTTTCTTGTTGTTATTACCATCCACATACTGGCTGATCATGAGTTCAGCATACGACGTTGAACTAAATCCGATCAAACATAAAGATAATGTGAGTTTATTGAACATCCATTTGTTTAGCGTTATTTTATTCATTTTAAGTCTTATTCATTGTTCATATTATTTTCCAAGCCTAGTGTACAGGCATGACAAGTTGATGAACAATTCATGACATTTTGAAAAAGTTCATGAATAGATCGATAAATCATTGATAGCTACGTAGCGCTTTCAGGTAGAAAAAGGTTTGACTTAGGAGTCTCAGGTCTTAAAATACCGCATTCGAATTTTTTCTCATTTGCCAAAGTTATGTCGAACGATCAATTAGACCCGCAAGTTGTAGAATTAGACAACTTGAACGAGCATCGCGAAATTGTCACATTTATGCGCCGTTCATCTCCGTTGAATACTTCTCAACGAACTGCGCTTGAACAATATGGTCACTTAATTTTGGAATATCCTGTTGGTGATTTACGTCAGCAATTTGAGCATCCTGAACGTCCATTGACGGTTGAAATCGGTTTCGGTATGGGGCGCTCTCTTGTACTTATGGCAAAAGCCAATCCTGAACGCAATTATGTCGGCATTGAAGTACATGTTCCTGGCATTGCACAATGTGTATATGAAGCGGGTATGGCTGGTTTGACAAACTTACGTTTACTTGATGCGGATGCAATTCAAGTTTTGCGTGAAATGCCAGATAACAGTATCAATGCAATTCAACTTTATTTCCCCGATCCTTGGCAGAAAAAACGTCACCATAAACGTCGCTTCGTCTCACACGATCGTATGCCTTTAGTTGAAGAAAAACTTGAAATGGGTGGAACATTCCATGCTGCGACCGATTGGGAACCCTATGCAGAATGGATGTTAGATGTATTAGATAACCGCCCTCGTTTAGAAAATATGGCGGGTAAAGGTAACAGTTATCCTCGTCCTGACTGGCGTCCTCAAACTAAGTTTGAACGTCGTGGAATTGAAGAAGGCCATAAAATTAACGACTTCTTATTTAAAAAGATTCAATAATAAAAAAACAGGACTTAAGTCCTGTTTTTTTATTCTGATTGTCTTTTATAAATTTGGTCACTCACCACACTATACACTTGGCTTAAATCCGTACGTCCAGCCTGCGCCAGCATCTCTTGATGCATATGGATAATGTTTTGATCACCACGCATCGCTGGTCCAGTTTGCACCTGCTTTGGGGGATTCAAAGTCGCTTTTTTCGCAGTTTCCAAAATCAAGGGGTACAATAAATTAAAATCGACTTTTTGTGCATCTACGAGCTGCTTAGCGACGTCATAGCAGTAGTTGGTAAAGTTACACGCGAATACTGCTGCTAAATGTAAACTCAAGCGCTGTGTTGAGTCATATTGATAAACCTTTTGACTCAACTCTTTTGCCATTTGAGTCAAGGATGCTAAATCTTGGTCGCTCATTGCTTCAACAAATATTGGCGTACTCAACCAATCAATTTGACTTTCAAAGCTAAAAGTTTGTAGTGGATAGAACACACCTGCACGCGCATGATATTGCGTGATTTTCGAGATATGGGTACTGCCAGACGTATGAACAATTAAAGCCTGAGGAAGCTGTTTTGCAACTTTTTCAGCAACTTCTTCAATTGCCTTATCACTCACCACCAATAATGCAATATCAACGGTGTTTTCGAGATCTTCAATTGCATTGCATGGTCTAGCTCTTACTAAAGCCGCCAACAAATTGGCTTTAGATTGCTCTCGACTAAACACTTGGACAATCTCATGATGCTGACTCAATACCTGAGCCAAATGATGAGCTACGCGCCCTGCTCCAATCACACTAATACGCATATCGCTTCCACATATATTCTGTATACCTAAGCATGCCGATAAAAAAAGGCCGAATCAATTCGCCCTTTTGCTATATTGTAATGAATTAATTAAACACATTGTTTAGGTACACAATTCTCTCATTGGTCTTTTGAATGAAACATTTAGAATATTGCATCTCAACATTTATTTGATTCATTTCATTGTCCCAATATTGATAATGTTGCTGATAAGTTTCACGTTCTTTTTCTGGGATACTCTCAATTGACTTTTGAGAGACCACTTTACAGTCCACGTCACGACGTTCGAACCATTCAGTTTGATCGCTCTTTAGCTGCTCTTTTTGTTCGCTGCTCAAATTATCCCAAGTTAAATTAAGTCGCTCGACAGCTCGTGCTTGCTCTTTATCTAAATCAGATTTTCTCAATTGCATGGCTTTGAGTGCCAAGGCCTTTTGTTTTTGTTGTACTGCCTCATATTCTTCGTAAGCTTTTGATTCATTCTGATTTGCTTTACGAAATGCTTCAAATTGAACAGCATATCTCGTCATACTTGCAGCAATATCTAACAATGCATTATCAGGTTGCACACTCAGCATTAAACCTTCTTTATCCGTCTTGGTAATCTCATAATTCAAAGTGCCTGTGAGCTTATCTTGCCCATAACTGATATTGCCATGAACATCATTAATCCAATGTTGGAGCGTATAACTACCTTCGTCATGTTCACATTCATATTCGCAAGGTTTTTCAAGATATGCATTTTCAGCACGACGTTGAAGTCCCTTCGGCAGGTGGATAACCAACTGGCTTGAACACGTCAGTTTGTTTGTTGCATTTGAAGGATCATTCGTTGTTGTAATCGACTTGAGTTCAAATCTAAGCGATGAGTTGATTTGGGAAAGTAATTTTAAATCTGACTCATACTGATCTGTTGCTTTTAAACGACGCTCTAAAATGTTGTTATATTCCTGTTGCGCAAAGCGTTCAATTTCTTTGACATTCGTAGGAGAAGTACAACTCCAATCAGCAATTTCTACATTCTGTGAGGTGTCTTTGCTTTTCTTATTCAGATCACAACCTGCAACGAAGATGGTAGAGATAATCAAAGCCAATTTAATCTTATACGTCATTTTTTATACCGCATATTTATAATTTTGACATATTTAATCAAATTAAAAACAACAACTCCATCACATTTTTATTTTTTTAAAATTTGATGCGTAAAAGCTAACGCTCAACAACCCTGTTTAATCAATGCCTAACTTAGAGTGAAAATTTTTTGCTGTAATTCAGATGTTCGACTAATCGCCATATTTGTTTCGCAATTCAATCTAAAAACTTCAGGATTATCGGCGCCTTCACTATTTAGTTTGCATTCTAAATTACGCTTTTTAGCCCACAGTTCTTGCTCGTATTGTATTTTTTGGCGTGCTTGAAGTGAAGCTCTACTCCATACAGAATTTAGATCTTCATTAGCTTGATCTAATTTAAGTTGTGCTTCAGCAATAAGAATGGATTGATAATCATCTGAGGTTTTATTTTGATTATTTAAAAGTGCTTGTTTCTTTTGACGATCTAACGCTAAAGCCGTCAAACGTGATGGTTTTAAATGGGCATCTATTAGAACTTTTTGCATAAAACTGGTGAAATGTAGTGCATTCACCAATTGTACAGTTACTTCATGCTCTGAAATTCGTACACTATAATTTAACTCAGTAGAGATCTGATTGTTCTCAAAGTTTAATTGAGAAAGTGCAGCTGATTCTAAAACATTTGACTCTCGATTTAATGCGCGCGATACATCAGCATCCGTCAGATAATTTGATGGTAGTTCAGCAATGATTCTTGCTGTACACATCGTCTGATCAGAGGATCTCAATTTCTTTATTTTATCAATGTTTTCAATTTTAAATTGAACTGGTTTCAAACTACGCTGTAAGAGTTGACCATCTATAATAACTTGATCATTTTCTATAATACTTTTGAGTTGAGTCGCTGAGATATTCGCGATGTCTTTATGGATGACTTGTTCGAGTTTTAATTGCACTTCAGGTTGATCACAACGATTAAAAGCATACATGATTGAATACACTTGTTGGCATCCTGACAATGCACCAACCATGCACAATGTGGTCAATGTTTTCATCCGAAGTTTCATGCTACTCCCCCAATCAAACTCAAGCTCTTGATACCAAACCTCATTGGTTTTGTTTTGATTCTTATTAAAGCTCTCAGTTAAATTTTATTAAAAAATAAATATCTTCATAAAATATACTGAATCATGAATTATTCAATCATCCAAAATAAAAAAGGCCGATATTAATCGACCTTTAAATGATTGAATTCACATTATTTTATGAAAGTACGAATTACCTTACCTTTGACTTTTAGATTAATCAATGGTGTATTTTTACCTTGAGAAATAATAGAAGATTTATCAAGTGTCCATTCCAAATCTGGATCAACCAGCACCCATCCAGCCTGTGCTTTCCATGTCTCAGTCATTTGTGCGACAGCAGCTGGCGCACTCGTTACTTTTTCAACCCACTCTAATGGACTAAATAAACCTTCTTCAATCAATTTGATTCCAAAAGGAACATATGAATCAAAAGCAGTAAAACCTGGCAAAGTCTCTGCAAAAGGTGCCATTTTTGCAGAACTACTGAGTGGTTCATGATGCGTACAAATCGCGTCAATTACCCCAGATTTTACCCCCTGACGAAGTAACTCTTTATCAGATTCTGAACGTAAAGGTGGACGTACATGTGCCAAGGAATTGAATCCATCAATTAAAGATTCCGTAAGATGTAACTGATGCATTGCAACATCACACGTGACTGGCAATCCTTTTTCCTTTGCGATACGTATTAACTCAACCGAAGCACCACAAGACAGTAATCCGAAGTGTGCGCGGACTTTTGTCGCCTCTATCATTAATAGATATTTTGCGATCGCGACCGTTTCTGCCAAAGCAGGAATCATTGGTAAACCTTGGCGTGAAGCAATAAAGCCTTCATGCACACAGCCATCTTTCGCAATTTGAGGCTCTTCAGCATAGAATACGACAGTTAAATTCAAACCTGCAGCATATTCAAGCGTACGAAGCACCACATCGTCATTCGCAAAAGGTGCATTTGCATTTGATACAGCAGTACAACCACCCTTTTTTAAACCCGCCATGTTGGCAGGTTGATTTCCTTGAAGCCCTTGTGTTTGTGCACCTATCACCTCTAGGTAAATCCCGCCATCTAACATTGCCTTTTCAACAAGACCATGAATTAAAGCGCCATTGTCCTGAACGATAGGTTTTGAATCTGGTGGGGTAAATACATGTAAAATGCCATTTTCACGTGCTGCTTTACCTTCAGATTTCAACGTTCCATGCTGTTGTTGACCTGGCTCTCGTAAACGAGCACACAAATCAACCATCGTTGGCATCAGCCATTTGCCTTGCCCATCGATGCTTTCATGAACCTCTGAAGTCGCTTCGATGCGTTTTCCATCTTGAATAAAAATAGTTTCTATTTGATCAGTTTGAGCAATTGGATCTAGGACGCGTACATTTTCGACTTTAACAATAGACATGACTGATTCCTTATACCGCAACTGCTTCAATTAAACCTTGTTCTTGTAACTGACCCTGCATCGCCAGCGCGAGAACCGCCATACGCACCGCAATACCATTGGTCACCTGATTCAAAATCACGGATTGAGGACCATCTGCAATACTTGAATCAATCTCAACACCACGATTCATCGGCCCTGGATGCATCACGATACAATCAGGTTTCGCCAAAGCTAAACGCTCTTTGTTCAGACCATACATTTTGTAAAATTCGGCTTGTGAAGATAATGCAGGAGAATCGATACGTTCATTTTGAATACGTAAAGTAATGATGACATCACAATCCTTAATCCCAGCTTCCATATTATTAAATAGGCGAACACCTTCACCATATTCATCGAAGCCATAAGGAAGTAAAGTATTCGGCGCAATCACACGAATATCTTTACAACCTAATGTTTGCAATGCAGCCACATCAGAACGTGCAACTCGTGAATGTTTAATATCCCCAATGATCGCAATGGAAATATCTTCAAATTTTTTATTGGTTTCACGGCGAATCGTAAGCATATCCAACATTGCTTGTGTTGGATGCGCATGACGTCCATCACCCGCGTTGATAATCGCAACAGTTGGACAAACATCCTTCGCAATAAAATGTGCAGCACCTGATGAAGAATGTCGAACAACAAAGATATCGGCCGCCATTGCTTCTAAATTCCACAATGTATCTCTCAGTGTTTCGCCTTTAGAAGTACTTGAGCGGGCAATATCAATATTGAGTACGTTGGCAGAAAGACGTTTTGCCGCTGCTTCAAATGTCGTTCGTGTACGTGTCGAATTTTCGAAAAACAGATTCATTACCGTTTTGCCTTCAAGCAAATTATTGGTAATGAGCTGATTTTGGTCATTAAAAAAGGACTGTGCAGTGTCCAATATTTTTGTAAGAGTTTCTTTTGAAAGGCCTTCGATGGTGAGGAAGTGTTTGAGATTCCCATCTTGGTTGAGTTGAATCTGGCTCGGTGTATGCAATGCAGCGAAGTGCATGAGAGATTCCTTATACGTTAAGTTAACGTATTATACAGAAATTCTTTTCTAACCGCAGTTTAACTTTTAAACATTAGTTCTTTAAAAACTAGAAACCAATTAAATTTCAAAAATATAATTATTCCAAATACAACCAAGCTGCCATAATTCACGCTTAATACATATATTTGCAACAATTCGAGACCTTTCCAATAATGGAAGTATATCTCCAACTGCAATTTTTATTGGTACATCAGGTATCAGATATTGCATTCTAGCAACTTGTACATTATTGGTGTCTATTTCAATCACTAGGCACTAACTTGAGTAAATTAATGATTGATTTGTGTCGTTGAATAATAAATCCCACCTTTCGGAATATGGTCCTTTCCTCCTTCTTCTAAAGAAAGCCATTAGATAAATACCGAAAATATTTGTTTAGGTTTCATCCTATTTAGCAATAATTTTTTAAAAAATTTAATTTTTATAAGTTTACATGATACTTTTTTTCATGGTCTTTCAATATCTAAAAATATGGACATTACCCCTTTTTTAAATTTATAGGTGCTGTAGTTTAGATTCAACGAGATTGATAACATGAGTCAATTCAACGCCAATAGAATATTCCATCTTTATCAAAAACAACAGATTCTTTCACTGTCTGTCTCTGCCCATTTTTCCAAACACGTGTCTGTATATCCACCTGAAACTTTCCATCATCACGATTGATCCATGCGATAGGTGTTGTTTCAATTCGATCATAATAATTAGAACGATAAAGACCCAACTTCCCCAAATTCATTCCTTCAACTTGACTAATATCAATTTCTTCTAGTAAATCTTGTCCAAATTGCATATAAATTGTGATTTTGTTCTTTCTATCTTGTTTTTGAGTGTCAATCGCTAAGGTCTTTTCGGCGTTCCATAACGCATGTGTTGAAATTTGTGCGTATATTTGCCCTTGAAAGAGAAAAAACAGACTCAATATTAAAGCGATTTTTTTCATATGGTTATTTTTTTGGCATTTTTATTGATTCAATTTAACCATAAAAATGCGCCCAACACATCTGAAGTGAAATAAAGATTAAAATCAATCCCATCCAAATATTAAAAATTCTTGCTCGATTTCCCACATTAAGAAACTGAGCCAATTTTTCCCCTGCATATCCCAAAGCCATAAAGAGACATAGCAGACCATAAAATAAATCGAAACAAAAAGCGCTAAATAAACACTATTCTCTGAAGCTGAAAATAGAGCTATACCTAAAACAGCGGCAATCCAAGCTTTTGGATTCAGCCACTGCATTAAAGCACCTTGCGTAAAATTTGGAATTTTCTCTAGATCTTGTTGATCCGTTTGAATTTTCTCGCCTTTAGCACTTAAAATATTCCAGCCAATCCAAACCAACAGAGCCGTTCCTAACAGCGCAATAGCATCCAAAAGAACCGGATACAATAAAATAATCTGATATAGACCAAAGCAAACTGCTGCAAGTAAAGCAGTAAATCCAATGGTAGCACCTGAAATAAAAGCAAAAGTTTTTCGAACACCAAAGTTCATACTGCTACTGAGAATAGTTAAATTAACAGGTCCAGGAGAGATAGACATCGATAATGAAAAGGTAAACATAGAGAAAATTAAAGCCAGCATATTTTTTTATCTTTTAGTGTATTTTAGTTTTATGGGGCTATATCAACCAGTTTCAATCAATCTTTAAATTTAAATTATTTTTAAAATGGTTGTATCAGCGCATTAAAGCAGTTTTAAAATCAAAAATAAGTTAAAATACGCGATTGCTTTATTTGTCTTTGGGAATGTTCATGAATTCTAAACCTCGTCTTTCTACATATTGGGTTACCTGTGCAGATGGGCTTGAAACCTTACTTCAAGAAGAAATTGAAGGTTTAGGAGTACAAAACGTTGAACGTTTCCCTGGGCGATTGGTTTTCAAAGGTCAATTGGCAGATGCCTACCGCATTTGTATGTGGTCTCGTCTTGCATCACGTGTTTTGACGCCTATCCATACGTTTGAAGTTGAATTTACTCACGATGCACGCGATGTAGCTGAAGAACTCTACGAAGGTGCAAATAGTTTTGACTGGTCGCTTATTTTTGCACCTCAAAGTACATTTGCTGTGCGTTTACATGTCGAACGTGAGATCAAAGTCAACAGCCAATTCGCCACCTTACGTGTGAAAGACGGTATCGTAGATTCCTTCATGGAGGCTGTCGGTAAGCGTCCAAGCATCGATATCAAACAACCAGAAATAACCATTTACGCTTTGGCTGGTAAAAAAGAACATACTTTCTGTTTAGATTTGTCAGGCGATTCATTGCATAAACGTGGCTATCGCCACTATATGACTGATGCACCGATCAAAGAAAACTTGGCTGCAGCCATCCTTCAACATGCACAATTAATTGAAAAGAATCCAGATATTGTTCTTGATCCAATGTGTGGTTCAGGAACATTTATTATTGAAGCTTTGATGATGTTAACTGACCGCGCGCCTGGTTTAGTTCGTCGTTTCGGCTTTAATGGCTGGAATGGTCATGATCATGATCTTTGGATGCAAATTAAAGGTGAAGCTGCGCAACGTCACAAAGTTGCCTTAGAAAAACCGCTTCCAAAATTCTATGCCTTTGACGCAGATTGGGAAGCAGTAAAAGCAACCCAAAATAATATCCGCGCTGCAGGATTTGAGGCATTGCTAGATCAAATTCAAATAGAAGAGCGCACCCTTTCTGATTGGCCAGATTTTAAAGCAGAAGGTAAATCTGTGGTCGTTGTCACCAACCCACCTTATGGTGAGCGTCTTGGGGATAAAGGCTCTAGCCGTTCATTCTATCTTGGTCTATCTGGCTTACTTCAAAAGAATTTTGCCAACCAAACTGCCGCAGTTATTGCAGCTCAAATTGAACAAGCAGACGTGTTGGCATTCAGCGAAACTCAAACACTTCGCTTAATGAATGGTAAGCTACCTATTTATATTCGCTCAGGTAAGATTAAGCCACCTGTTGTGACACAACCTTTCTTAGCTAATTGGCAACCACTTCAATTCGATAAAATTGAAGGTGCTGAAGATTTTACAAATCGTTTGCAAAAGAATATGCAGAATTTGAAAAAATGGGCAGTGAAAGAAAATATCTATTGTTTACGAATTTATGATGCTGATCTACCAGACTTCAATGTCGCTGTAGATCTATATGGTGACCGATTGCATGTTCAAGAATATGCTCCACCAAAATCAATCGATCCTGAAAAAGCGAAAAAACGTTTTAATCTTGCTTTACAAGCAATCCGTGCTGTCACAGGTTTAGGTCGCGATGCCATTTTTATCAAGACTCGTGCTCGTCAGGAAGGTAAAAATCAATACACCAAACAAAGTACTGCCTCTAAACGCTTTATCGTTCAAGAAGGCAAAGCGAAAATTTTGGTTAACCTCACAGATTATTTGGATACTGGCCTTTTCCTCGATCATCGCCAAATTCGCTTACGCATCGCTGCTGAAGCGAAAGGTAAACATTTCCTTAATCTATATAGTTATACCTCAACTGCAAGTTTACATGCTGCGTTAGGTGGTGCTGCGAGCACGACCAGTGTCGACCTTTCAAATACTTATTTGAACTGGTCTAAAGAAAACTTTGTCTTAAATGGTTTAACGGTTGATCATGCTGACCAACAACACCAGTTCTTTGCCAGTGATTGTTTTGAATGGTTAAAAGAAGGTCATGAACAATATGACTTAATCTTTATCGATCCGCCAACGTTCTCGAACTCTAAAAAATTCCATGGTACGTTTGACGTTCAACGTGATCACTTATCCCTGATTAAGCGTGCAATGAATCGTTTAACCACTGGTGGTACACTGTATTTCTCAAATAACTATCGTGGTTTTGAATTAGACGACGAAATCAAAGCATTTTATGACATTGAAGAACTCACCCATGAAACAATTGGTCTAGACTTTAAACGTAATACTAAAATTCACCGTTCATGGAAAATTAGACATCTTCAAGCCTAATGATTTGAGAGCTTGACTAATAAAAAACAGGGCAATTCGTTTGCCCTTTTTTATTTTCTTAAATTTTTTGAAGGTGAATATTCCTTTGTCACAATAATGGTTGGATCTGTGGAAACATAGACAGTACGTGGTAGCGTATCATAAGGATAATACGTCAGTGGTTTAATGGTTTTGCTAATCTGATCAGGATCTGCTTTTTTGCTCAATTCAAAATCAGAAACCGCATTTGAAACCAATTGCTTCTGATTAAATTCTTCTGCTTGAGTCTGAGCCAAATATTGTTGATTTTGTATTTGTACCTCAGCGCTCTGTAATACTTCTTTTTTTAATTCTTGCACTAAATTTTCATTCAAATTCTGATCAATCATTTGCTGTTCGATGAGTTCAGATTCATCTAATTGCTGTGCAGTTACCCATTGAAAACTACTCATCAGCATGCCAGAAATTAAAATTGACTGTCGAAAAATAACGCTTATAAATTCCATTTTTTATCTCGAAAATTATTATTGTAATTTTATTTATATATTTATTAATTACAGCTAATCAAGTGCGTTCACCCGCATTCCGATGAACGCACCATATTCTTAAATACGACTCACTTCAAAGTAAGAGTATTTAGAACGATCAATCACGTCATAGGGTTTACTTTCATAACTATGAAGCGTGTGAACTGCTTTCATTTTATGTGATGAACACTGCTCTAGAACTTGCTTACGTGGGTCATTCTCAACCACAGTCACACAAAATGATGTTTTACCCTGAGCTTTCACTAATGTGTTTACATTGGTCAGCATAAACTTTAGTACGTCTAACGCACTTGGATCACAGAGGAAACTATGCGTCATGAGATAATCAAAGGATTGCCCTTCTTCGGGAAGCGTTAATTGTCCAGTAATTCGAGCATAAGTGTTATAGACAGGTTTTAACAGTTTTAACGTTGTAGAATAACTCGCCACTTTAGTTTGTTTGAAATCTTTTTGATCCCACAAACCAAATAAACCTACGATTTTATGATCTGAATTGAGTACTAAATGAAAGTCTTCTAACCTCAGCCCATACCAAAAAGGATGATTAGCTTCCAATAACACTTTAAAGTCATAATCAGGTAAAAAATTATAATGGGACGCCATTTCTTGTATAAAACCATTGACCGCATCAATCTTATCTATGGTCATTGTTTGAAGGCGAAGTTCAGCAGACTGCTTAAACTTAGGTACCTTAGAAATGGTAAAAGTAGTCATCGAATCAAAGATATAAGGTAAAGCGTATCCCTCTCTTTCTCGATGCATCATATTACGAGCTACTTTATTATCTTCTAAAATCACGCTTTGGAAGATAATTTCACGAGGGAAACATTCAAAAATGTATTCCATAAATACATTAAACGCTTTTTTACCCCGAGCTGTAAGTTTGATTCGTAAATCTGATACATAGCGTAATTGTTCAGTGACGCCATTGATCCAATACGATTTCCAACCGATGTTCATCATGGCAATAATTAGATCAGGCTGATCTTGATGTACGACAACCAAAATTTCAGGCTTATTATATTGTGCATGTGTAGCCCGAAAATAACTCGGTTTCCGCTCAAATGAAATTACCATACCGTTACTCGGCATACTTTCAGAAATCAGCTCAATCAATTGAGGATCATCTTGCTCCGCAGCATAACGTAGATAAAATTCAGGCGAGGTTTTTGATCGATATAGTAAATTTTGCTCTGTCATTTTTAAATTCTTAAATAAATTTCATTTTCTTCAACGGTTCTGGCTTGATATTCCCCTCAATCATGCCATTGCGCATTGCGATTGTCTTATATTCATGCCATGCATCTTCCACATGCATCACGCGTGCTTCATCTAATTGCCCTAAATTACGTGCCAACTCATAGTGAAAATTTTGTTTTAGCAATTGATCTAACTGTTGATCGGACGGCTGCCCACTCAAACTACCCTCAGAAAGCAAAACATAATAAGGTTTGGATTCGGTCTGTTCTATTCCGAGTAAACTAATGGGTAAAAAACCGTTTTGTTTAAATGTATCGATCACACTCAAAGCAACAGATTGATCAATCTTTTCTCCGACCAAATCAACTGTCATCTTTCGACCGAGAAATTTAAAGCACGGAATGCCCTGATAAAAAGAATCAACCAATAATTCATCATCAATAATGTAGCGTTTTAGGCCAGACCCTGTCGTAATAATCGGACTCACGATTTGACCTGGTTTAAGCTGCCAAGCAGGGTAAATTTGCTGAGTACCTAAATCTTGAAACTCATAAAAATGAGCTTGATACATCAAGGGATAATGATCATCTAAAGGTATAGTCACCACCCCTTCAGTGGCCCAAAGCCCTTTACCTTCAAAACTTAGACCCTTAATTTTGGTTTTTAAAATTTGTGCCCAGTGCTGTGCGCTTGCGGTATCCCAAGATGAAATTAAAAATAGCTTTGGCCACAATTTTTTCCAACAAGTCGGATCTTCCAAATCTAATCGTTCTAGAATCTGGCTACGTTTTACTGATTTTTTGATTTTTAAAAAATCTAAACTTTGACGACTCCACTGACCAGTCGATAAAACCTCAACGATTTCACTCTTATTTTCTTGGATAATTTCGATCAGTTGCAGTGCAAAAGTTGGGCTCCACACTGAAATCATGCCGAGATTTTCATCTCTGACTAAATATACAGCCGTAGCGAACATCGCATCTTCAGCAGTTTCTGCCAAAGCAATGTCAGCAGGGACTGCTTGCGTAATTTGAGTTAAAATTCGTTTTGAAAAAGAAAGTAAAGCACTATCATCATTTAAATTATGAGTGGTCGTGATTTGACGCTGGCTTTCAGGCAACCAAGATACAGACCAATAGTGTGTTGTACGTTTTAATTCAGGATAACGACGATATAAACTCGTGAGCCATAAACCAATCGCCTGATCTATTTCACCTAAAAATTGTTGGGTATATGGAATAAATTTGAGTGCTTCACTTGAACCACTTGTAGGCTGGAATCGGATAATTTTACTTTTATTAAGTAAATTTACGCCTTGATTACGTGATGCTTCAACTTTCTGCTTCCAATCAGCATAACGTGTTACTGGAAAATGTTGAGCAAACGACTCATATTCCATCTTTGGATCATCACATATAACTTTTAATTTATCACGCTGAACTTTTTCCAATTGATCAGCGTATTGATAAAAGTCTTTAAATGATTTTTTACAGGCCAAATTTAAAACTTGATGAGCTGCAAATATCACAGACATTAGGCCACCTTAGAATCTTGATCTTGATCTTTGGTTTGAGCCGATTTAGATAATTTATCTTTATTCAGATTCGACTTATTTTTTTTGAGCGATGATTTTTTCACAAACCTTACCGCTGTTTGCAAAATATCAACCCAACGCAGCTCACCAATACACGGTAATTCAGTACCTTGAACCCAAGATGGATTGCATTCCTCAAAAAACTCAATTTTACGATTTTTCTGGCGCATTTCTTCTGTTATTGGGGCCACATCAGGTTTCAGACACTGATAGTTTTCTCCAAAATCAATCAGCTTTGATTCATCATCATAGTATTCTGCAAAATACTCACGACAATACGCTTCAACATAATCTTTTAAATATTCATCTTTATTTTCTGGATTTGGATAATAGTGATAATAATTATTTGCAAGAAGTAAGTAGGTCTTAAAGCCCTTTGAGATCAGCATCCAATAGATCGGTACACCCGTATGACGTAATTTGAAGGTCATTACATAACGGAACATCGCACGTTGTAATGCTCGACTACCCCAATACGCCTCCTCAATAATGGTATCACCACTAAAAAAAGCATGGGCAGTTTTACCATTCACGGTAAAATTTCGCTCCATTACAGTTGAGAAACCCACTAAAAAATCTTTTTTGGGTTCTCGAATGATAAACACACCAGTCTTTTCCAGAAGGTCTCTTTCAAAAATTTCAAAGACTGTATTCGAATAATAGTTACTGTAAATATTGAACATCTTTTCAATATCACGGGATTTTAAATCTTTTACCTTAACAAACTCACTATAAGGTTCTTTTTTTAATTTTCGGAGTCGTTTTAATTCTAGCATATTGATCCCATTAAGCTAAACAATGAATTCCTTTTGCGAATCAATAAACAAATTAAACATTTATTCACAAAAATATTGAGTGCAATCTTATACTTAATAGATTTGAGTAGCAATTTTATTAAAAATAAATTTATTATTTTTAAATCACTTAAATGAAAAAAAACCTGAACGAATTCAGGTTTTCTAAGTTTGTTTATTAAATTCTAATTTAATTTAAGTTTACTAAAACTAAAATTTCCATCAGTGCTTTGTATAACAATTGTATCTCCTGGCAAAAATTCTCCCGCCAAGATTTTTTGAGCCAATGTATTTTCAACCTTTTGTTGAATAGCACGTTTAAGTGGTCGAGCCCCATAGATTGGGTCATATCCTGCCTCAATTAATTCATCGAAAGCAGTGTCATCTACAGTCAAACTTAAATCACGATCAGCCAAACGAGCACGTAAGCGATCTAACTGAATATCCGCGATACCTCGAATCTGCGATTTTTTCAGTGCATGGAAGATTACAAGCTCATCAATTCGGTTAATAAACTCTGGTCTAAAATGCTCAGAAACAGCAGCCATCACAACACTGCGTACATCTTGTTCCGTCGCCATGTCACCTAATTCGCGCACTTCATTTGAACCTAAGTTTGAAGTCATGACGATCACTGTATTTTTAAAATCCACCACACGCCCTTGCGAATCAGTCAAGCGACCATCGTCAAGTACCTGAAGCAGAATGTTAAATACATCTGGATGAGCCTTCTCTACTTCATCAAATAACACCACGCTATAAGGCTTACGGCGTACTGCTTCAGTTAGCACACCACCCTCTTCATAACCAACATAACCAGGAGGTGCTCCCACCAAACGACTAACAGAATGTTTCTCCATAAATTCAGACATATCGATACGAATCATGGCATCGTCACTGTCGAATAAGAAGTTTGCTAAAGCTTTAGTTAACTCAGTTTTCCCGACACCTGTTGGACCTAAAAATAAGAATGAACCACTTGGGCGATTTGGATCTGAAAGTCCAGCACGTGAGCGTCGTACAGCATTAGAAACTGCAACTACCGCTTCATCTTGACCTACGACGCGGTTATGTAAAAATGTTTCCATACTGAGTAATTTTTCACGCTCACCCTGTAGCATTTTTGCTACTGGAATTCCTGTTGCTGCACTTACAACTTCAGCAATTTCATTGTCCGTCACTTTATTACGCAATAATTTAGGTTCAACTTTCTCTTCAGATGCTTCTTCACTGAGTCGTTTCTCCAAATCAGGAATAACACCGTATTGAAGCCGAGCCATTTCAGCTAGATCATTTTCACGTTGTGCCTTTTGCATCGCAATACGTGCTTGATCAAGCTCCGCCTGAGTTTGTTGATCGCCTTGGACCAAACGCTTTTCAGAAATCCACACTTCTTCAAGATCGCTGTATTCCTTCTCCACTTCAGCAATTTGTTTTTCTAAGTATGAAACTTCAGCTTTACTTCCTGCATCTTCGTCTTTTTTTACAGCCTCAAGCTGTAATTTGAGTTGAATAAGACGACGCTCTAATTTATCTAGAGACTCAGGTTTTGAATCAAGCTCCATCTTAATTCGAGATGCCGCCTCATCAATTAGATCAATCGCTTTATCTGGTAGTTGACGATCTGTAATGTAGCGATGTGACATTTTAGCTGCAGCAATGATGGCAGAATCTAAGATTTTGACACCATGATGTACTTCATAGCGCTCTTTTAATCCACGTAAAATCGCAATCGTGTCTTCAACGCTAGGCTCGTCAACCAATACTTTCTGGAAACGACGTTCAAGTGCTGCATCTTTTTCAATGAATTGTCGATATTCATCTAAAGTTGTAGCACCTACACAACGTAATTCTCCGCGTGCTAAAGCAGGTTTCAACATGTTACCTGCATCCATTGCACCGTCGCCTTTACCTGCACCGACTAGAGTGTGCAACTCATCGATAAACAGAATAATTTCACCATCATGTTTAGCAAGATCTTTTAATACTGCTTTTAAGCGCTCTTCAAATTCACCACGATATTTTGCACCAGCTAAAAGCGATCCAAGATCAAGTGATAAGACACGTTTATTTTTTAAACTTTCAGGCACTTCTCCATTGACGATACGCTGTGCTAAACCCTCAACAATGGCAGTTTTACCAACACCCGGCTCACCAATCAAAACAGGATTATTTTTTGTACGGCGTGATAAAACTTGGACTGTTCGACGAATTTCATCATCTCGCCCAATCACTGGATCAAGCTTGCCAGAAAGTGCTCGCTCAGTGAGATCAATGGTGTATTTGTTTAATGAATCACGTTGATCTTCATGATTGTTACTCATGACTTTTTCATCACCTCGAACTTTAGTTATCGCCGCTTTTAAACCTGCGGATTGAACACCAACCGCATTTAAAATAGTTTTGGTTGCACCTGTTTCTGCTAAACCAAGTAACACCCAATCTGTTGAAAGAAACTCATCACCCGATTTTTGTGCATAACTATCTGCTAAGTTAAGCGCTTTAACCGCATCTGGACTCAGATTAATATCACCAGTTGGATGAGCAAGTGTTGGTGCATCAGCAAGCGCTTGTTGCAACTTTGTGCTTAATTCTCGTAAATTCGCCCCTGCCTGCTGCAACAAACTCATATTTGATGGCTCTTCAAGCAGGGTCGATAGTATATGGATGCCTTCAATCGCTGTATGATCCTTGCCCATTGCTAAAGATTGCGCATCAGATAAGGCTTGCTGTAAGCGATTTGTAAATTTTTCAAAACGCATTATTATTTTCCTCACAACAAATTTGGTACTTGCTTAGTTAATGGGTGAGAAGCGTCATATTTCAAGTCGGTTTTTTAATTATTTTCTTATATTTCAATTATTTAAAAAATAAAGATAGATTATAATTATAATATTTGTGCTGCTCATACATTTTTCAATACCACTTCACAATTTTTTCATGGTGATTATGATATTTATCTAATATTCACTAGATATGACAAAGAAAATATATTCCCCGTAAACGTTCATTATTGTTCTCAAATCATCACATAGGAGTACGCCGAATTTATATCGACTTAATCGGTACATGTTGTGCAAAATCATTCAATATGAATTTATAAGATAAACAATCAATTTTATATTTATTTAAAGAATATAGATAAAACTTATAATAATCACCGTTTTCCATAAACGGATGATTTAATCATTCAGGCATACTTACATGAATCATTTTATAAATCTCTCAGAAAATAAAGTTCATCAAGATAAAATTAAATTTATTTTATCTGAAGCAAAAAAAAATGTAGAAGATCATACACTCCTTTTTGCAGGCTCTTTAAAACCCCAAGATGCGTGGCTTTTGTTCCAATCCCAACAAGCGATCATTATTGATGTCAGAACACATGAAGAGCGAAAATTCGTAGGTTATGTCGAACATTCAGAACATATTCCTTGGCTGACAGGCATCTCACTTGAACGTAACCCAGAGTTTTTAGAGAAGTTACAATCTTTTGTTAATGCATATGACATCATTTTGCTAATGTGCCGTAGTGGAAAGCGCTCTGCGGCAGCAGCAAGTGTTGCGTATAATGCAGGTTTCACGAACGTATACAATATCGATCAAGGTTTTGAAGGTGATTTAGACCCTAACTCACATCGTGGTACTTATAATGGTTGGCGATTTCACAATCTGCCATGGGTACAAGAGTAAAATTGATTTAATGACTTTACATAAAAAAAGCAACCTTAAGGTTGCTTTTTTCAACTCGATAAAATTAAACTTCCGCTTCAATAATTTCAAAATCATGTGTAATTTCAACACCGCCATCTGAAAGCATTTTACTTGCTGAGCAATATTTTTCTGCAGATAATTCAACTGCTTTAGCGACTTGCTTTTCTTTGACTGCTTTTCCTGTAACCACAAAATGCAAATGTATCTTCGTGAAAACCGCAGGAATTGTGTCTGCCCTATCAGCTTTCAACTGACATTGAACACCACTCACATCTTGTCTAGATTTTTTTAATATGGTCACAATATCAAACGAAGCACACCCACCAAGCCCCATTAAAATGAGTTCCATCGGACGTGGACCACGGTTTTCACCACCGTAAGCTTCAGCACCATCCATGATAATTTGGTGACCGCTTTCAGATTTTGCTTCAAAAGCAACATTCTCTAACCAATGTACGCTAGTATGCATTGCAACTACCTAAAAAAAACTATAAATTTACT
This sequence comes from Acinetobacter sp. YH12239, assembly GCF_013417635.1. Taxonomy (NCBI): domain Bacteria; kingdom Pseudomonadati; phylum Pseudomonadota; class Gammaproteobacteria; order Moraxellales; family Moraxellaceae; genus Acinetobacter; species Acinetobacter sp. YH12239. The sequence goes on from NZ_VPDP01000003.1 coordinate 61,972, forward strand.
TAGGACTGTACACTAGCATATATTGAGCTGATAAGGAATTTCACCTCTTATGCTTCACGTGGCAAGTTTATTTAGGTCTAAAGATCTAGTTACTATCCAAATCGGAATTTAAAAAGCATGACTTCTAATTTTTCACAACTTAGTACAGATGCTTTGTCGCCAGGTCAATTACCTGAATCTGTCAAAGCTTTGCTCAAGCGTGCGCACATCAATAGATTTCCAAAACGAACTTCAATTATTGATGCGGGCTCAGAGTCGAAATCTCTGTATCTAATTTTAAAAGGGTCGGTTTCAATTATTTTACGTGAAGATGATGAACGTGAAATTGTGGTAGCCTATTTAAACCCAGGGGACTTTTTTGGAGAGATGGGATTATTTGAAAGTAATCCTCAGCGTACTGCAGAAGTACGTACACGTGATGTATGTGAGATTGCTGAAATTTCATATGCTAACTTCCATGAAGTAAGTAAGCAGTATCCAGATCTTAGCTATGCGGTGTTCGCACAGCTCGTTCGTCGCTTAAAAAATACAACTCGAAAAGTAACTGACCTAGCATTTATTGATGTATCGGGTCGTATTGCACGTTGTTTAATCGACTTGTCAGCTCAACCTGAAGCAATGATTCTTCCAAATGGACGCCAAATTCGTATTACTCGTCAAGAAATTGGTCGTATTGTAGGTTGTTCACGTGAAATGGTTGGTCGTGTTCTTAAAACACTTGAAGAACAAGGCATGATTGAAACTGATGGTAAAGCTATCTTAATTTTTGATTCATCATTAGAAGCAGTAAATTCTGTTGAAGAAGACTTTGACAACAATGATGATGAATAAATTTTCATCTGATCTACATTCAAAAAAGCAAATCTGACGATTTGCTTTTTTATTGCCTTTTTTCTGAAAACTTTCGAATTTATTTTACATACGTTTGGAATCTTAGATTAGGTATGATTTCAATATATCAGCTTAAAAAATACAGCAAGGATGTTTAGCATGAAATTTAATCGACTTGGGCAAACAGATATACACGTTCCCGAAATTTGTTTAGGAACAATGACCTTTGGTGAGCAAAATAGCCAGTCCGAGGCTTTCCAACAACTGGAATATGCACTCGAGCGGGGGTTAAATTTTTGGGATACTGCAGAGATGTACCCAGTACCACCTAAAGTCGAAACTCAAGGCGCGACGGAAGAAATTATCGGCAATTGGATTCAACAGCGTGGCCAACGTGATCAACTTTTTCTTGCTTCCAAAATTGCAGGTCCAGGTCAAGGTGGTAGCAATATTAGAAGCGGTACAACTCGCTATACTGCCAGCGATATTAGCTCAGCCTTAGACTTAAATCTTAAACGCTTAAAAACTGACTATATTGATCTTTATCAGCTGCATTGGCCTCAACGCCCAACCAATATGTTTGGTCAATTGGGTTATACCAATCACCATGCTCACAGTACACTAGATATCACACCACTCGAGGAAACCTTATCTGCCCTTCAAGCGGAAATTAATAAAGGCAGAATTCGTTATATCGGACTCTCCAATGAGACATCATGGGGAACCATGAAATTTTTACATTTAGCAGAAAAGTTAGGGCTGTCTAAATTTGTTTCTGTACAAAACCCCTATAACTTATTAAATCGTACCTATGAAATCGGTATGTCGGAGATTGCTAAATTTGAAGGCATCGGTTTACTGGCCTATTCACCACTCGCTTTTGGCTATTTAACAGGAAAATTTAGACATGGTGCGAGACCTGCAAATGCCAGAGTCACCTTATACTCTAGATTTGCGCGTTATAGTAATCCTGAAAGTGAATGGGCAACTGAACAATACGCACTCTTAGCAGAAAAACATGGACTGACATTAACGCAATTGGCGTTAGCTTTTATTAAACAGCAGTTCTTCGTGACCAGCACAATCATTGGGGCAACTGATTTAAATCAACTCAAAGAAAATATTGATGCTTTTAATGTGTCATTGTCAGAAGAAATACTTCAGGAAATTGAGATCATCCATAAACAACAGCCAAATCCAGCACCTTAAGTGTCTCATAAATTCGATTTCAATACATTTGAATCAAAGCCATACTGTGATAACAATTTACTAAGTTGTGAATATAAAAAAAGGATGCTATCGCATCCTTTTTTAGCTTTATTCTTTTAACGGCGACTTTGGTTATAAATCGCTTGAGCTGCAGGTAAGTTTTTACGCATCGCCTCAATTCGTTGAGCATTTGAAGGGTGTGTTGATAAGAAAGATGCATTACCACCATTACTTGCTTTAGCCATCTTTTCCCATAATGTAATCGCTGCTTGTGGGTTATAACCAGCTCGAGCCATTAACATTAATCCACCCTGATCAGCACGGCTCTCCAAGTTACGTGAATAAGGCAACCCTACACCCAGTTGAGAACCAATTTGTGCAACTGCTGCGCCACCTTGACCTACCCCAGCTGCACTTAAACCAACACCTAAAGCCAAGTCAGTTAAAGCTTGAGCACCCAATTTACTTTTTGCATGCTCTTCCAAAGCATGGATCATTTCATGTCCCATGATGGCCGCAATTTCAGCATCTGTTAAATTTAAACGTTCCACAATACCTGTATAAAAAACAACTTTACCACCTGGCATGACAGAAGCATTTAATTCACTCGATTTAATTACAGATACCTGCCATTGGAATGGCTGACCCGTTTGATTCATTTGATCAGCATATGGACGCAAACGATTGTAGACATTCGTAATACGCTTATAGGTATTTGAGCTTGTATCCAATAAGCCCTTGCTGCGAGCTGTATCAATGGCTTGCGAGTAACTTTGTGCAGCAGCTGCATTTAATGTCGCTGAGTCCGCACCCGCCATATCCGCAAATGTTGTACACCCTGAAATCGAGATCACCGCAGATGCTGTAAGACCGAGCAATAATTTGTTCTTCATTATAATGTTCCAATCTACTTGAAAGTACTTGTTCATAATTATAGACAAACTCAACTAAGCTTAATATCTCATTTTTCTTCACTTTTTTATTTGTTATGTAATTTAGTAAACAAATTGATAGCTGATCCAAAAGACCAAACAAAAAATATTAAGCACGAGATAGGTTTGACTCCACGGTTTTAAACGAGTTTCAAGCTTCTCATCTTTACGTTTAAAAAATAAACAGGTGTTCTGAATTAAAATAATAGGGACCAATATGCAAGCGATCATAATCGACAGCCCAATAAAGACTTGGTAGACCACATCTTCGGCTACTGTTTGAGATCGAATTATCATCATCGCAATCGTGGGTGCCCCCCCCATTGCAAATAACAACGAATAAAACATTGTTCCAGAAATATTTTTATGCATCCTGCACACTCTATTATTTTATACATTCGATTTTAACAATCTCTAAGATTCAGCACAGCCAATTTTTATACAACTTTGGTCGTTGTTTAGATCAAAAAAAGCCCTGTGATATCACAGGGCTTTTTTTAAACTTCTAATTAAGCTTCAAACGGGTGACGAAGAATAATCGTTTCGTCACGGTCTGGACCAGTTGATACGATGTCGATTGGACATTCGATTAACTGCTCAAGGCGCTTAATATAGTTGATTGCTGCTTCTGGCAATTGGTCTAAAGATTTAGCACCAAAAGTAGACTCAGTCCAACCAGGCATTGTTTCGTAAATTGGTTTTAAAGTTTCAAATGCAAGCGCATCAGAAGAACCTACACAACCTGAATCCGCAGCTTCATAACCTACACAGATTTTGATTTCTTCTAAACCATCAAGAACGTCAAGTTTAGTCAAGCAAATACCCGAAAGTGAGTTTACTTCTACTGAACGACGAAGGATTTCAGCATCGAACCAACCACAGCGACGTTGGCGACCAGTAGATGCGCCAAATTCTGAACCTACAGTACCAAGGTGCTTACCAATTGCATCACCAACATCGTTTGCAGCATCATAAACCAACTCAGTTGGGAATGGACCTGCACCTACGCGAGTTGTATAAGCTTTGGTAATACCCAATACATAGTCAAGGTGTAATGGACCAAGACCAGAACCAGAACTCACACCACCAGCAGTCGTATTTGAAGATGTTACGTATGGATAAGTACCATGGTCAACATCAAGAAGTGAGCCTTGAGCACCTTCAAACATGATGTTGTCACCGTTCTTACGATATTTATGCAATTCGCCAGTAACATCAACAACCAGTGGAGCAACAACTTCACGCCATTGATCACATAACACAAGCACGTCTTCAAGCTTAACCGCTTCTACACCGTAGAATTGTGTTAATTGGAAGTTATGGTATTCAAGTAACTCTTCAAGCAATGCTTTAAGATGATCACCACCACGCACTAAATCAGCGACACGAACCGCACGACGTGCAACTTTATCCTCATACGCTGGACCAATACCACGACCTGTTGTACCAATCTTGGCATTCCCACGTTTTTTCTCACGTGCTTGGTCTAATGCAATATGGTTTGGCAAAATTAATGGACAGTTTGGAGAAATACGTAAACGTTCTTTAACTGGCACACCTTGCTCTTCAAGAATCGTCATCTCTTTGATTAACGCTTCAGGAGAAAGCACTACACCGTTACCAATTAAGCAAAGTACGTTTTCACGTAAAATACCAGATGGAATGAGGTGTAAAACAGTTTTCTTACCACCTACGACGAGAGTATGACCTGCATTGTGTCCACCTTGATAGCGAACAACTGCAGCCGCTTGATCTGTGAGCAGGTCAACGATTTTACCTTTACCTTCGTCGCCCCATTGGGTACCAAGTACCACAACATTCTTGCCCATAATAGCCTCATTGCATCATGCTGTTAAAATTGAAGAACATGATTTGAAATTTAGTATTCAAATCAGGTGATTAAATCTGTTCGAGTTTCCACTCACCCGCTTGATTCACCAACTGGTGAGTCGCGTTAGGTACTGAATTCAACTCATCTTGACCAAGCAACTGCACAACGCTTTTGCCTTGATCACGTAATCCTTGAATTGCTTTGACTAGGTCAGCATTATTTCCCTTAGGTGCAACGATCACTTCCAATGCTTTAAATTGACCAGCGCTTAAAGCGTATAAGTCACATGAAAAGCCAGTTGCTGGACGTGCACGACCAAAATGCTCACCAATACCATCATAACGTCCACCTTGAGCTAATGGCGCAGCACGATTTGGTGCATACACTGCATACATTAAACCAGTGTGATAGTGATATGAACGAAGCTCTACTACATCGATACCAATATGCAGATTTGGCCAACGTTGCTGAATCGCATCTTGTGTGCTTTGAACTGCATTAAATGCTTCTTGGAATGCCGAATCTTCTAAGATTTCTTGGCTTAAATGTGATTTTAAAGCGACTAAATCACTTGCATAACGACCAAGAGCATAAAAATCAGATCCGAATTTAAGTTGTTGCGTATATTCAGCAAGTTCTGGCAATGCTTTACGCTGATATAAATCAGATAGATGCGACTCTGTAGCTTTGTTCAATCCTGCATGTTTAACTAAGCTACGGAATAGACCAACGTGTCCAATATCTAAATGGATCGCCTCAGTTACACCTGTATTTTTTAATAATTCCAACATGACATCGATCATTTCGACGTCAGCATCGATACTATCTGAACCAAACAACTCAGCACCGAGCTGTAAAGGCGCACGTGTGGTATTGAAACCTTGTGGTTTGGTATGAAGTACCGTTCCAGCGTAGCAATAGCGTGCAACACCCTCAACTGGATACACGTGTGCATCAATACGCGCCACCTGAGGCGTCATATCTGCACGCACACCAAGTAAACGACCTGAAAGTTGATCGATTACTTTAAATGTGGCTAAGTCTAAATCTTGATTCGATTCTGAAAGAGAAGATAGAGATTCGATGTATTCAATAAATGGCGTGTACACCAATTGATAACCTCGAGCTGCGAGGAAATCTAACGCGGTACGACGCAAAGTTTCAATAACTTGCGCTTGCTCTGGTAATACATCAGCTACACCATCAGGTAATAACCATGTCTCTGAAATGGGCATGTTGTAAACCTAAATTCTGTCAGCGCGGAACAAATCCGCATAAAAAAATCGGGAACACACCCGATTTCTCCTAGTCTATCACGATCAACCCCCATGTGCATCAGACTTTTAAATAATTAAATAGGAATTTTAGATTATTCATAAGCTTCTATTGGTAATTCTGAACGCACTAGCAGTTGATCTATGTTGTAGACTTAAGCCTTTATAAAAGACACAGCATTTCAGTTTCATGACTGATCTGGAAATGAATGACATAAATCCAGTAAACGATTGGTATATCCCCATTCATTATCATACCAAGCATAGACTTTAGCTAGCTTCCCGACCACCATGGTTTGAGTTAAATCAACAATGAGTGAAAATGGAGAATGATTAAAGTCAGATGATACTAAAGGCTCATCTGTTACCGACATAATTTCCGAAAATTGCTCTCGTGCTGCTGAAATTAACGCTTCATTTAACTGATGGTCTGTAATTGGCTGTTGCGCTATAAATGTCAAATCAATAGCTGCCACATTAATGGTAGGAACACGAATTGAGTAACCGTCTATTCGCCCTTCCATTTTTGGCATGACACGTTTGATTGCACCTAGAGCAGATGAAGTCGTTGGAATAATGTTTTGCCCAGATGCCCTCGCACGACGTAAATCGCGGTGAACATGATCTAAAACGGATTGATCCGCTGTAACAGCATGAATTTCTGTCATTAACGCACTTTCTATGCCAAAGGCATCGTCAATAATTTTGACCAGAGGAACCAATGCTTGTGTCGTACATGAAACACTCGAAATAATCTGATCCGTAGTTTTAACCTCTGTATGATTTACCCCGTAGACAATTGCAGCATCAACCGTATCAAAAGGTGCAGCCCCAATTATCACGCGTTGAGCGCCAGCATTGAGATGGCGTGTCGCTTCTGCTCGAGATCTAAATAAACCAGTACACTCTAAAACAACATCAACGTTTAAACGCTTCCATGGTAGTTGATCTGGTTCTGTTTGACAGTGGACTTCAATAGATAATTTTTTTTGATAGGCATAAATATTGAGAAATACTTGCTCTGCCACATAACTCAACTCCACTTCCCCATGAAATCTTCCATGTGTGGTGTCATATTTAAATAAATGAATTAAAGTTTCTACATCAGCCACATCATTAATCGCAACGATTTCAAAATTGAATTGTTTTGGATTTTCAAACCAAGCTCTTAAAACATTTCGCCCGATTCGTCCAAATCCATTAATTGCGATACGCTGCATATGTAACCTTCAACTCTTTAATACAAGTTCTTGAAAGCTCTATGTTAAAGTATTTCTAAAATATACAGTAATAAATAATGGTCTTATGACTACTCAATATTTTTGATTGATCTTCGTACGAGATACACAGCTTAAGCATTTAAGAATCGTCTCAACAACGTTAATGCTTAAAATTCCACCTAAAACCAGAATTAATGAGAATTGTCATTAAAACACTTTAAAATCATTGGTACAGGTGGCAAATTCCGTTATAATTTGGCGTTTTTAAACTTTTAGCCCGGTATGCTGGGGTGAATTTTTTTGTGAATTCGCACATTATTTCCCAGACATATTATTTGCCAATACAGAATTAATGGAGTGACTTGGTTGTGAGTACTCGTTTTATGACATCAGCTGAAATTCGTGAAGCATTTTTGCGTTACTTTGAATCGCAAGGCCACACACGTGTCGCGTCGAGTTCTCTAGTTCCTGCCAACGACCCAACTTTGCTCTTTACAAATGCTGGTATGAACCAGTTCAAAGATTGCTTCTTAGGCCTAGAAAAACGAGATTATGTACGTGCAGTGTCGTCACAAAAATGTGTTCGTGCTGGCGGTAAACATAACGACTTAGATAACGTGGGCTACACAGCTCGTCACCATACGTTTTTTGAAATGTTAGGTAACTTCTCTTTCGGAGATTACTTTAAACGTGACGCGATTAAATTCGCTTGGGATTTCTTAACCAATGAAAAATGGTTAGGTCTACCTAAAGACAAATTATATGCAACGGTTTATCACACTGATGATGAAGCATTCGACATCTGGAACAAAGAAATCGGTCTAGATGAGTCTCGCATTATCCGTATCGGCGACAACAAAGGCGGTCAATACGCTTCAGATAACTTCTGGGCAATGGGTGACACAGGCCCATGTGGTCCATGTTCTGAAATCTTCTTTGACCATGGCGATCACATTTGGGGTGGTTTACCAGGCACACCAGAAGAAGATGGTGACCGTTTCATCGAAATTTGGAACAACGTATTCATGCAGTTTAACCGTACTGCTGATGGCGTACTTCACCCTCTTCCAGCGCCATCTGTAGATACAGGTATGGGCTTAGAGCGTATTTCTGCAGTTTTACAACACGTAAACTCAAACTACGAAATCGACCTATTCCAACATTTGCTTAAAGCTGCAGCTGAAATTATTGGTTTAGATACTGCTGAACTTGAAGCGAAAGCACAAGCTGAAGGCAAACCAGTTGAATACCCTGCGTCTTTAAAAGTAGTTGCAGATCATGCACGTTCATGTTCATTCTTGATTGCTGATGGCGTAAACCCTTCAAACGAAGGCCGTGGTTATGTACTACGTCGTATCATCCGTCGTGCAGTACGTCACGGTAACAAATTGGGTGCGACAGGTTCATTCTTCCACAAAATGTTGAAGCCTTTAATTGAGGTGATGGGCGCTGCCTATCCTGAACTTGAAGCACAACAAGCGCGTATTGAAGCTCAACTTTTAAAAGAAGAAGAGCAATTTGCGAAAACCTTAGAACAAGGTTTGAAATTGCTTGAAGGCGAACTTGCTAACTTAAAAGGTTCTGTAATTCCAGGCGAAGTGGTATTCAAACTTTACGACACGTACGGCTTCCCAACTGACCTTACAGCGGATATCGCACGTGAACGTGATTTAACCATTGACGAAGCTGGTTTTGAAAAAGAAATGGCTGCTCAACGTCAACGTGCACGTGAGGCGGGTAAATTCGCAATCGACTACAACAACGTTGTAAAAGTTGAAGGCGAAACTCAGTTTGACGGCTACGATGCAACTGCCGGTGAAGGTCAAATCATCGCAATCTATAAAGATGGCGAACAAGTTGATGAAGTCGTTGAAGGTGATGAAGCTTTAATCGTTCTAAACCAAACACCTTTCTATGCAGAAAGCGGTGGTCAAATCGGTGATACAGGTATCTTTAAAAACGATACAGGTATTTTCGAAGTTCAAGACACGAAAAAATCTGGTGGTGCGTTCGTTCACCAAGGTATCGTGACCATGGGTAACTTTAAAGTTACTCAAAATGTAGAAGCAACAGTTAAAGCAGACATCCGTGCAGCAACAGCACGTAACCACTCTGCGACTCACCTTCTACATGCTGCACTTCGTCAAATCTTGGGTTCACATGTTCAACAAAAAGGTTCATTGGTTGCTTCTGACGTGTTACGTTTCGACTTTGCCAATGATCAACCCGTGACATTTGAACAGATTCAAGAAATTGAACGTCTGGTAAATGCTGAAGTGATTGCCAACACACTTGTAACAACTGAACTCCTCGACATCGAATCTGCAAAAGCAAAAGGTGCGATGATGTTGTTCGGTGAAAAATACGGTGAAGAAGTTCGCGTACTCTCTATGGGTTCAGTGATCGATGAGAAAAACTTCTCGATCGAACTTTGTGGTGGTATTCACGTTAAACGTACAGGTGACATTGGTCTGTTCAAAATCACTTCTGAAGGTGGTGTTGCTGCAGGTGTACGTCGTATTGAAGCAGTTACAGGTACGAAAGCAATTGAAGTGGCTCAAAAAGCTGATCGTGACATCAACACGATTAATGGCTTATTGAAAGCACAAAAAGATCAAACGATTGAGAAAGTTGAAGCCTTAGCGGACACAGCATCAAGCTTACAAAAGCAACTCGATCAATTGAATCAAAAACTTGCACATTTACAAGCGGGTGAGCTACTTAGCCAAGTTGAGGAAATTGCAGGTCGCAAAACGTTAATCACGACTGTTCAAGGTATGGATGCGAAATCACTTCGCAATCTACACGACGGCGTGAAATCAAAATTAGAAAATGCTGTGATTGTCCTTGCAGGTGTAGAGGGTGACAAGGTGAGCTTGATCGCGTCTGTAGCTAAAGACTTCACAGCTTCTATAAAAGCAGGTGACATCATCAAACACTTAGCAACTGAGCTTGGTGGTAAAGGTGGTGGTAAGCCTGATTTGGCACAAGGTGGCGCGCCACTTAACGAGAAGTTTGCTTCCGTCATGGCAGAATTAACTGCTTGGCTAGCTGCAAAATAAAACTTCACCTTTTGTGTAACTGACCTTGAACAACTCTTCAAGGTCATGGTTTATATGGAACAACTATGGCATTAATCGTTCAAAAATATGGCGGTACTTCAATGGGTACTCCTGAGCGCATTTTAAATGTTGCTCGTCGTGTAAAGCGTTGGCATGATCACGGCCACAAGGTTGTGGTTGTTGTATCAGCAATGAGTGGTGAAACTAATCGCCTACTCGCTTTAGCGAAAGCCATTACCGACACCCCTGACCCACGAGAATTAGACCAAATGGTTTCTACGGGTGAACAGGTAACGATTTCAATGTTAGCAATGGCACTGAATTCTATCGGGGTGGAAGCGAAATCTTTGACTGGACGCCAAGTTGGTATCAAAACTGACAGCTCATTCACAAAAGCTCGTATTGAATCAATTGATACAGATGTCATGACTGAACAATTAGATGCTGGTCGTGTCATCGTTGTTGCAGGTTTCCAAGGTTTTGATGCTAATGGAAACACAACAACTTTGGGTCGTGGTGGTTCTGATACTTCTGGTGTTGCATTAGCAGCAGCACTCAAAGCGGATGAATGCCAAATTTATACAGATGTGGATGGTGTATATACAACAGATCCACGTGTTGCACCAAAAGCGAAGAAAGTTGATCGTATTTCTTTTGAAGAAATGCTTGAAATGGCTTCTCTTGGTTCTAAAGTTTTACAGATCCGTTCTGTTGAGTTCGCGGGTAAATATCAAGTCCCTTTACGCGTACTCTCTAGCTTCGACAATGAAAATGATGGCGCATTTGACGAAGAATTCAAAAACAACGTCGGAACACTTATCACTACTGAATTGGAAGACAACATGGAACAGCCAATTATCTCTGGTATCGCATTTAACCGTGACGAAGCTAAATTAACTATCTTAGGTGTGCCTGATCTTCCTGGTATTGCATCTAAAATTTTAAAACCGATTGGTGATGCAAATATCGAAGTGGATATGATCATCCAAAACGTTGAAGAAGATGGTACAACTGACTTCACATTCACAGTCAATCGTGGCGAACTTGCTAAAGCGAAAAAAATTCTTGAAGAAACTGCTCAAGCAATCGGTGCTCGTGAAGTGGCAACACGTGATGATATTGTAAAAGTATCTATCGTAGGTGTTGGTATGCGCTCTCATGCTGGTGTTGCAAGCAAAATGTTTACTGCACTCGCTGATGAAGGCATCAACATCCTGATGATTTCGACTTCAGAAATCAAAATCTCTGTAATTATTGAAGAAAATTACTTAGAACTTGCAGTTCGCTCTCTTCACACTGCATTTGGTCTTGACCGCGAACATGGCGAATCAAACGCACGTGCTTAATTTTCTACCATGAGTTAGCAGAAACAATGCATACTTGATGAAGAAATATTCAGAGCCACTATAGTTTTTCCTATAGTGGCTCTGTTATATTAGGTCTAGAGGTTTATGGGATAATTTCAATAGTCCTGTGCGAATGGTTAAATTCGTCACATTTTTCTATTAAAATATTTCGTGGTGCCGAGGTTGTTATTTCGCTTTTTGAAAAAACTATCGCAGGTTTAGCGTTTAAGCAAGGAGATAAACATGCTGATTCTCACCCGTCGTGTTGGTGAAACATTAATGATTGGGGATCAAGTCAGTGTCACTGTACTTGGTGTAAAAGGTAACCAAGTGCGAATTGGCGTGAATGCGCCTAAAGAAGTATCTGTACATCGTGAAGAAATCTATCAACGAATTCAGCATGAACGTGCGATGCATGAGCACTTGCAACATCTTGACCAAGATTACCAACCTTCTTACGAAGAAGAGAATTACACTCAGAATGATTTCAATCGTTGATATGAAATGATTTTGTGACTAAAGCGGCTAAATTTAGCCGCTTTAAATTTTTTAAGCTTGTATGCTGTTAAAGTCCCAATGATTTGCGTACTGGACCAAAACTACGTCTGTGCTCTTCAACCACGCCAAACTGCGCAATTGCTTCAAAATGAGCTTTGGTCGGGTAGCCTTTGTGTTTTGCAAAACCAAACTGAGGATATTTAGCATCAAGTTCTAACATTTGATGATCACGTGTCACCTTAGCCAAAATACTGGCAGCAGAAATTTCTGGATGTAATGCATCTCCTCTAACTACAGCATCACAACTCATACTCAATCCTTGCGGAATTTTATTACCATCAACCAATACATGTTGTGGTTGCACACTTAATTGTTCAACGGCACGACGCATTGCCAATAATGAAGCTTGCAATATATTGAGTTCATCAATTTCTTGATGGCTCGCTTCAGCGATAGCCCAAGCTAGTGCTTTTTCTTTAATCTCTATAAATAATTTTTCACGTTTCTTTTCACTGAGTTTTTTAGAATCATTCAATCCAAGAATCGGATTGTTAGGATCCAAAATTACAGCAGCCGCAACGACCGATCCCACAAGTGGACCGCGTCCCGCTTCATCAGCACCAGCAATCAACATCATTTTCCTAATTTTTCCTAAAAAAATAGGCCGATCAAAATCAGCCCATTCATATATCTTTGAAATTAACGTACAGCTTCAGCTACACATTCATTGATGGTTTTAGTCACGATATTACTAACGATTGTTGCTCGTGCAGCTGGATCAATCGCCGCTGTAGCCAAATCAACCGTAGTCACGCTTTGAGGAGCCTTTTCACTTACACATCCACAAATTTCACCTTGGATATTTTCTTTCTGCTCTGCAGTCATTAATTTCGTTGCAGTTTTCCAAGCAGAAATATTGTTCAATTCAGTTGTGCATTTTGCATTGATCGCAATTTTAAGTGCAGCCGAACCTAACTGTTGAGTGGTATTTGCGGCAGGTGATGATGTCCCTGTTGTACCTGTAGCACAAGCCCCGAGCACGAATGTCATTGGTGCGAGTAAAGCGATTAATTTTTTCACAGTGTTGTCCTTATGATCTTACGAATTGAGCTATTTTGCCTAATGTCACATCATGAAGAAATAGATTTTTTGAATTTCCGGACTATATGTTCAGTTATAAGTCGCATTTCGTTGCATATTTTCAACACTGTGTCTCAATTCAATACTTATAAATCATTTATGCTTAAATTATGATATTCAAAATTCAATCATAAGTTTATATCATGAATAATAAATCCAAATATTACACACGCACAGCTCAAGTCTTGCATTGGGTCATGGCGATTATTTTTATCACGGCGTGGACGATCGGCTTTTATAGCGGTAATTTTTTAAGTTATGAAGTAGATGGTAGCTTCAAAGGTGACGTCATCACGCTTCACAAAAATATTGCAACCACCATTATTTTTCTGGTCGTGGTTCGTATCTTTTGGCGCTACACCCATCCTGCTCCCGAGCTACCAGAGACAATGTCTCGCCTCATGAAAAGACTCGCACATTTAGGTCATCTCGGGCTTTATTTTATGCTTCTGGCCTTACCAATTACGGGTTGCTTATGGAGCTGGAGTCTAGGCTACCCTGCACCAGTATTATTCTTATTTGATCTACCTGCTTTAATAGGTGAGAATCCTCAAGTGACTGAAATTGTAAAACCACTACATATTTGGATTTCTTGGGCTGCAGGTTTACTTTTACTCGGACATATTGCTGCGGCATTAAAGCATCACTTTATAGATAAAGATCATGTCTTAGACAGCATGACCAAACAACCTAAAGATTGATTTAGTACGGCTCTAAATTTCTGAGTTAGATTTAGAGCTAATCACACATGCTTTTAGGCTATTCAACATGGCTTTTCGAATGACTTCTTGCTTGATATCTTCGTTAATTGTTGCTTTGGCAAGTTCCTGAGCCGGAATATCTTTTAAAGCATGATTTGATACACAATCACAGGTTTCTAATTTTAATTTCTTTTTGTTTTCTTCATTCATTAAATATGTCGTTATTTTCCATATTTTTGAATGGTCGACTTCACGCTCACATTGATGCTGGATGACAGGCTTTAATACACGCTGTGTCAAAGTCATATTTGCATTCGCGATAACTACAGGCAACGTTAGCAGACTTAGGCAAAGCACAGATTTCAATTTCAACATCACATTTGGCTCTATTGTTTAAAGCATATTAAGCTAAAGGTGGGATTTTGAGCCCCACCTTTCAGTATTTTACATAAACAAGTTTAACTGTTTTAAATTGCGATAATTTTATCTTTCCACTTTTGTTTTTGCACATCAGAAATAAACGATGCTTCAAATGAATTTATAGCGAGTTGCTTTAATTCATGATTTGTTAAATCTAAGGCCTCAGCAATCGCAATAAAGTTATCATTCATATACCCACCGAAATAAGATGGATCATCTGAATTGACGGTTACATGCACACCCTGCTGTAACAAACGGCGAATATTATGATCTGCCATATCATCTACAACACAAAGCTTTAAATTTGATAATGGACAAACCGTTAAAGGCATTTTTTCAGCAATCAAACGCGCCAACAACTTTGGATCTTCTTCAGAGCGTACGCCGTGATCAATACGATTCACTTTAAGCACATCCAAAGCTTCCCAAACATATTCTGCTGGACCTTCTTCACCTGCATGTGCAACCACCAAGAATCCTTCATCACGTGCTTTTGCAAATACCCTTTCAAATTTAGAAGGTGGATGCCCAACTTCACTTGAATCCAACCCTACCCCAATAATTTGGTCTTTGTAAGGTAAAGCTTGTTCAAGTGTTTCAAATGCTGCCTCTTCACTCAAATGACGTAAGAAACACATAATCAAATGCGTTGTGATGCCTAATTTTACCTCAGCATCGTGGCAAGCTCGTTTTAAGCCATTAATTACCGTTTCAAATGACAAACCACGATCCGTATGGGTTTGCGGATCAAAAAACATTTCAGTATGAACCACTCGATCTTCTGCACATTTTTCAAAATATGCCCATGCAAGATCATAAAAATCTTGCTCGTTGATCAATACATTCGCACCTGCATAGTAAATATCTAGAAATGATTGCAGATTGCGAAAATTATAAGCCTGTTTGACTTCTTCAACTGATTGATATGGGATTGCAATTTCATTGCGCTGAGCAATGGCAAACATCAACTCAGGTTCAAATGTCCCTTCAATATGGACATGAAGCTCAGCTTTAGGTAAAGCTTTAATTAACTCAACACGGTTCATTGCTACTCCTCATGAAACCAAAAAATAAAAAGGGTGCAAACTAAGTTTACACCCTTTTAAAAACTGTTAAAAATTAGCCGCCAAACATTGCAAATTTTAGCGCCCATAATACTGCGATAATCCATACCATATATGGTACTGTAGATGCTTTACCTGTAAGTAACTTCACCAATGCGTAACTGATAAAGCCCATGGCAATACCATCAGCGATTGAGTAAGTGAACGGCATAAACACGATCGTTAAGAAAGCAGGAACCGCTTCAGTAATATCATCCCAATCAATATGCGTAATACCCTGAATCATCAATACCCCTACAAAGAGTAAGGCTGGTGCAGTTGCAAACCCAGGAACAGATTGAGCCAACGGTGCTAAGAACAAACAAGCAATAAAAAGTAAGCCAACTATTACCGCTGTAAGACCTGTACGCCCCCCTGCTGCTACACCCGCAGAAGACTCAATATATGGTGTCGTTGATGATGTACCTAATGCAGCACCAGCAACAATCGCTGAAGAGTCTGCAAACAGAGCTTTCTTTAAGCGTGGCAATTTACCATCTTTGAGTAAACCAGCACGATGTGAAACACCAACCAGCGTTCCTGTTGAATCAAATAGATCAACTAAGAAGAACACAAAAATTACGCCGATTAAACTTGCGGTAAATAAGCCTTCAAAATCCATTTGCATGAATGTTGGTGCAATTGAAGGAATTTGACCAATCACACCTTTAAATTCACTCAATCCTAGGAATGTTGAGATTGCAGTCAGCACTAAAATACTAATGATAATCGCACCACGTATTTTAAAGTGATGCATAACAACAACCATCAAGAAACCGAACAACGCTAACAGAACAGTTGGTTGTTTTAAATCACCTAAACCCACTAGAGTCGCAGGATTGTCCACAATAATGCCAGCATTTTTCAAAGCGATTAATGCTAGGAATAAACCAATACCACCGCCAATAGCCAATTTTAAAGACATTGGAATGGCGTTCACGATAGCTTCACGAATTTTAAACATACTGATCGCGATGAAGACCAGACCAGACACAAATACCGCAGCTAAAGCGGTTTGCCAAGGCACACCCATTCCTAAACATACCGAATAGGTGAAATATGCATTTAAGCCCATACCCGGAGCCAATGCGATTGGGTAATTAGCAATAATACCCATGACAAAACAACCAATTGCTGCTGCCAAACATGTCGCAACAAATACCGCACCATGATCCATTCCTGTTTCAGACAGAATCATTGGATTGACAATGATGATGTAGCACATTGTCAGGAATGTCGTCATCCCTGCAATAATTTCAGTTCGAAAAGTTGTTTTGTTTTCGCTTAGTTTAAATAAGCGTTCAAGCAAACCCGCTGAAGAATTTGGATTTGTCATTGTCGAGCCCCTGCTTAAGATCGAGCGAGTCGTAAAAATTATTTAGATCATTTATTCAATGATTCATTGGCAAATGTAGCTCAGATGACGCATTCAATAAACGTACCAAAATGACATTTCCGATAAATTGAAGCACAATTAAAAAAGCTGCAATAAAGCAGCTTTGATATGATGATCTATCAATTGAACAGTCGCTAGACAATTCGATCTATCGGGATATATTTTTAATTATAACATAGACTGAATTTGAAGGGCTGAATACACAGTCATAGGTTATAAGGCGCAAAAATTTAAGCTTTATTTAAATTATTTTAAAAAATATAAAGTTAAATATACCCCTTAAAAAATCACTGATGATTTTTAGATCATTTAATTTTAAATGGTAGAGTAAATTAAGCTTGCTGACAGTGAATACTTTCTAAATTTGCATTCTTACCGATCAACATGAACTTTATTTCATTTGGAGGTATTCCCAAATCAGGTAACCTAATCCAAAGCCTAGACAGGAATACGCAGTAATAATAAAGAAAACGAAACTTGCTTTATTCTTTTTTTTCAAGAAATTCATAATGCTCGTCTTAAGTTAACTCGTCATGCACTATGATAATGCATTTAGCAAATAATACCAGTGAAATAGAATTATTTTCCTTAAATATCAATAAATTACTATTTTTAATAAATACTATCAGTACTTTTCATAACCACTTCATTTTATTATAAAAAATTGAATACCCACCTAAATGCATCGAATTGCGGTTCATTAAAAGTATAAAAAGGCCACTATATTCTTAGTGGCCTTTCATTCGATCAGTTTTGTTGAGAAACAAAACGCGCTCTGGCAGCATGAAGCTTCTTATAGCTCTCAATGAGTTTTAAATGACGATCGAGACCTTCGAGTTGCATATTGGTTGGCGTTAATCCATAAAAACGTACATCACCTTCGATTGAGCCTATTGCAGCATCGACTCTCTCATCTCCAAACATACGTCTAAAATTCGGTTCGTAGTCTTCAATTTCCATCTCTTCATCTAACAATACTTCTAAAACGACATCCATGCATTGATAGAATAAACCGCGCTCTACAGTATTGGTGTTGTATTGTAAGAACTGTTCTACTTGGTCTTTCGCTTCTTCGAAATTTTCCAAAGCTAAGTTAATCAATAATTTTAATTCAAGAATAGTTAACTGACCCCACACCGTATTATCGTCAAATTCAACACCAATCAAGGTAATAATATCGGTATAGTCATCCACTTCAACTTCTTCAAGTTTCTCTAGCAAAGCTTCGAGCTGCTCATCATCTAAACGATGTAAGTTAAGAATATCTTCTCTAAAGGCTAAAGCTTTATTTGTATTATCCCAAACCAGATCCTCAACCAAATACACCTCAGAATAACCTGGCACTAGAATTCGGCATGCAGTTGCACCTAAATGTTGGTATACAGCCATGTAAACTTCTTTACCCATTTCTTTTAGGATATTGAACATCTTTTCAGCTTCTTCAGCATTTGTATTTTCACCCTGACTGGTGAAATCCCACTCTACGAAATCATAATCAGATTTCGAACTGAAGAATCTCCAAGATACAACGCCCGATGAATCAATAAAGTGTTCCACAAAGTTATTTGGTTCTGTCAGTGCATGGCTATTGAAAGTAGGACGTGGTAAGTCATTTAAACCTTCAAAACTACGACCTTGTAAAAGCTCTGTTAGGCTGCGTTCTAAAGCAACTTCAAAGTTTGGATGAGCTCCGAATGATGCAAAAACACCACCCGTTCTTGGATTCATTAATGTCACGCACATGACTGGGAATTTCCCACCTAATGAAGCATCTTTGACCAGCACAGGAAAACCCTGCTCCTCAAGCCCCTTAATACTCTCAACAATTTTTGGGTACTTTGCTAGAACATATTCAGG
This sequence comes from Acinetobacter sp. YH12239, assembly GCF_013417635.1. Lineage (NCBI taxonomy): Bacteria > Pseudomonadati > Pseudomonadota > Gammaproteobacteria > Moraxellales > Moraxellaceae > Acinetobacter > Acinetobacter sp. YH12239. The sequence goes on from NZ_VPDP01000003.1 coordinate 80,792, forward strand.
TACATCTGGCAGGGTAATTTCACCCTCTAAAATTTCGCGCTTCACCGCACGCTCAAATATTTCAGATAAACATTGTACTTGTGCTTCAGCCAAGGTATTTCCTGCGCTCATACCATTTGACAGATACAAATTTTCAATCAAATTTGAAGGGAAATATATAATCTCACCGTCTGACTGGCGCACAAATGGTAACGAACAAATACCTCTCTCAGTATTTCCAGAATTTGTATCGTACAGATGTGTACCTAATAACTCATCTTCAGGATTGTAAATTTCAAGTGTATATTCATCTAAAATTTCTGATGGCAATTCACCATTTGGACCTGGTTGAAACCACTTTTCATCTGGGTAATGCACAAATTCAGCATTTGCGATTTCTTCACCCCAAAATTGGTCGTTATAGAAGAAATTACAATTCAAACGTTCAATAAACTCGCCTAATGCAGATGCTAAGGCACTCTCTTTCGTGGAACCTTTACCATTGGTAAAGCACATTGGCGCTTGTGCATCGCGAATATGTAAAGACCATACGTTTGGCACTATATTCCGCCAAGACGCAATTTCAATCTTCATCCCTAAGCCCGCCAAAATTGCAGACATGTTGGCAATCGTTTCTTCAAGCGGTAAATCTTTGCCCGGAATAACAGTCACATTTTTCTTGGCAATATTTGGCATAAGTAAAGCTTGAGCATCCGCATCAATGCTTTCAACTTCCTCAATAACAAATTCAGGACCTGTTTGAATGACTTTTTTTACAGTGCAACGGTCGATTGAACGTAAAATACCTTGTCGATCCTTCTCAGAGATATCTGAGGGTAATTCGACTTGAATTTTAAAAATTTGTTTATAACGGTTTTCTGGATCAACAATATTATTTTGGGATAATCGAATATTTTCTGTAGGAATATCTCGTGCAGCACAATACACCTTTACAAAATAAGCTGCACATAATGCTGAAGACGCAAGAAAATAGTCAAATGGGCCTGGTGCAGATCCATCACCTTTATAACGAATAGGTTGATCGGCAATAACCGTGAAATCGTCGAACTTTGCTTCCTGTCGAAGATTGTCGAGATAATTGACTTTGATTTCCATGCGGGCACCTACAGAACTTATCCAAACAGCTAGATAAGTTAAAAATAAATTAAAACGCATTGTAATCAGAAATGCTTGCAAATTGAATGAAAGTTTTTTAAATCCTCCCCTTAAGCTCTCTCTAATTAGGCGTTATCAGTGTTTTATTTACAAAAATTTTAATAAAAAAAAGCTGGTACCGAAGTACCAGCTTTTTTAATCCGCCAAACTGAAATTCAGTTCAAATTAAGTATTATTAGATGCTTGCAATAGCAGCATTTAAAGTTGCACTTGGACGCATAACTGCATTTACTTTCTCTTGATCGATTGCGTAGTAACCACCGATATCAACAGATTTACCTTGAACTTCTGCAAGTTCAGCAACGATCTTCTCTTCATTTTCAGCTAAAGTCTTCGCTAAAGTAGAGAATGTCGCTTTTAATTCAGCATCTTCGTCTTGAGCTGCTAATTCTTCAGCCCAGAACTTCGCTAAATAGAAATGGCTACCACGGTTGTCTAACTCACCTGTACGACGTGATGGAGATTTGTCGTTGTCAAGTAATTTACCAGTTGCAGCATCCAATGTTTTCGCAAGAAGTTTAGCTTTAGGGTTGTTTTCTTTAATACCAAGCTCTTCAAGTGAAACAGCGAGTGCAAGGAACTCACCTAAAGAATCCCAACGTAAGTGGTTTTCTTCAACAAGTTGTTGTACGTGTTTAGGTGCTGAACCACCTGCACCAGTTTCGTACATACCACCACCCGCCATTAAAGGCACGATAGACAGCATTTTCGCAGAAGTACCAAGCTCCATAATTGGGAACAAGTCAGTGAGGTAGTCACGTAGAATGTTACCCGTTACAGAGATTGTATCTAGACCACGAGCAACACGTTCAAGTGTGTAACGCATTGCACGTACTTGAGACATGATTTGGATGTCTAGACCATCTGTATCGTGATCTTGTAAGTATTTTTGAACTTTCTTGATCAATTCGTTTTCGTGTGGACGGTATGGGTCTAACCAGAAGATTGCTGGCATACCAGAGTTACGTGCACGTGTTACAGCTAATTTTACCCAGTCGCGGATCGGTGCATCTTTCACCTGACACATACGCCAGATATCACCTTCTTCCACGTTTTGAGACATTAAAACTTCGCCAGTTTCGATATCTGTGATGTTAGCAACACCAGCTTGCGCGATTTCGAAAGTTTTGTCGTGTGAACCGTATTCTTCAGCTTTTTGAGCCATTAGACCAACGTTAGGTACAGTACCCATTGTACGTGGATCAAAGTTACCATTCCACTTACAGAAGTTGATCATTTCTTGGTAAATACGTGCAAATGTAGATTCAGGCATTACTGCTTTACAGTCGTAAGGCTTGCCGTCAGCACCCCACATTTTACCACCACCACGGATCATTGCAGGCATAGAAGCATCTACGATCACGTCGTTTGGAGAATGGAAGTTAGTGATGCCTTTTGCTGAATCCACCATTGCTAAAGCAGGACGGTGTTCTTGACATGCGTGTAGATCTTCGATGATCTCTTCACGTAAAGAAGTCGGTAAAGTTTCGATCTTCTCGTAAAGACCAGCCATACCGTTGTTTACGTTAATACCTAGTTCGTCGAACAGTTTACCGTGTTTTTCGAACGCTTCTTTGTAATAAATCTTCACACAGTGACCGAATACGATCGGGTGTGAAACTTTCATCATGGTTGCTTTAACGTGTAAAGAGAACAAGATGCCCGCTTCTTTACAATCATCTAATTCTTTTTCATAGAAGTCGCAAAGTGCTTTCTTGCTCATGAACATAGAATCGATGATTTCGCCGTCTTGCAGTGCAACTTTGTCTTTAAGAACGATGGTTTCACCAGAATTCGTGATCAATTCCATTTTCACATTGCGAGGACGATCTAAAGTCATAGACTTTTCGCCGTGATAGAAGTCACCTTCATCCATGTGAGAAACGTGAGTTTGTGACCACTGTTTCCACTCACCCATAGAATGTGGGTGTTTTTTCGCATAGTTTTTAACAGCAGCAGGCGCACGACGGTCAGAGTTCCCTTCACGCAACACTGGGTTTACTGCTGAACCTAAGCATTTACCAAAACGTGCTTTGAGTGCTTTTTCTTCTTCAGTCGTAGGATTCTCAGGATAATCTGGAATTGCATAGCCTTTTGATTGAAGCTCTTTGATACATGCAGTCAACTGAGCTACAGATGCACTAATGTTTGGAAGTTTGATGATGTTTGTGTCTGGATCTTGTGTAAGACGACCTAATTCTGCAAGATTGTCTGATACTTTCTGCTCTTCGCTAAGGTATTCAGAGAATTCAGCGAGCACGCGTGCTGCAACTGAGATGTCAGTTTTTACAATCTCAACACCAGCAGGCTTAGTAAAGGTCTCAATGATCGGCAGTAGTGAGTAAGTCGCCAGTAATGGCGCCTCGTCGGTCAGTGTGTAGATGATAGTTGACTTTCCACCAGCCATATATAGCCCCTTGCTTTGGATTGAGTTACAGAGCACCGAACTTTTGGTCCAGTCTCTTAGAACCGATTTGCTTAAATTAAAACGTTGAGAGTATCGTTCTTCGTCGCATTTCAGTCAATGAAATAAGCTTTTAGTACGCTATTTTGATGAAATAACATACAAAATAGTATCCATTTTTAGTTTGATAATACTGTATGAATTTCATTACTTCTGAATGAAAAGTGAAGAACTGGTAATGAACGTTGATCTCAACTTCCCTGTAATATGAACATTATACGTGTCTCATATTTAAACAGGATGGCAAAAGCGTACATTTCGGGCGTTATTGTAAGTGTTAATGTACGGGTATATTAATAAATTACGGAAATACCCAATATTTAGATTAAAGCATTTTGGGTATTTATACTTAAAATATATAATTTAATATCAAATTTAGAGATTTTTGAAACGCAATTTTTCTTGATAGAGCAAGTGATAACGAATACTTTACTTTTAAATAAAGAAGTAATGTCTTGCTTACGAAAAAAGGGCTTAAGTAAAATACTTAAGCCCTTTTTTTAAATCTTGGTAGGTATATCCAGACTCGAACTGGAGACCTCTACGATGTCAACGTAGCGCTCTAACCAACTGAGCTATACACCTAGAATGCTTCGCATCTTATGCAAAAATCACTTGGCTGACAAGCCTTTTTCATATTTAACCAAAAGATGTGAACAAGTTTTAATCATTGACTTAAAATTTGCGAACTCTTGTTTAGAAATACTCGATTGTGAATAACTTAAGCGCTCGTACAGAATGATAATTTCGAGGAAAACAGCTCTATCATTTTGACTTAAAGGTGATGAAATTCTTTCCAACCATTGTCGAACCGTTTCGTAAGAATAACGGCGATTGTGAAGTTCTAATTTTCTATTGAAAACATGAAGTACCCAATCAATTTGTGAATAGTGTTTTCTCTTTTTTCTCAACATCCATAGCGCATAACATCCTAATATGATCAGTGAGCCTGCAAGGATAATCACAAGCACTGAAGCAACTGAATGAATTCCAAATTTTGTCATCCAACTCTGCTGTTGATCAGCGTTATATCCAACAACTTTACTTTGCCATTGATAACTTGCGTAATCACTCCATATGCGAATTTTTGTCAAAAAAGGATATTTTGCAACTGACCAATTTTTATTCTCAGAGTAAAGTGTTTGGTTATTTTGAATTAAACTTTGCATTCCCTGGTCAATACGCTCTGGAGCAATCATTGCAGTGGGATCAATCCTCTGCCATTGACCTCCAAAATATACTTCAGTCCAAGCATGTGCATCTAACTGCCTCACTTCCCAACTTTTTTGGTCTGGCGCAAATTGACCTCCTTGATAACCAGTCACGACTCGGGCAGGAATACCGACATAACGCATCATCATGACAAAACTAGAAGCAAAATGCTCACAAAATCCTTGTCGTGAATTAAACATAAATGCATCTATCCGATCACCACTCAAAACACCGGGAGATAAAGAATACTGAAAGCTATTTTGCTTAAACCAGTCTAAAACTTGCTGGATATAACGCTCTGGCTGCTCTCCACTTTTAACAAATAAATCCCACGCTAAACTTTGACTTTTGATATCGCGCTGACGGAGATACTGGGTGTAATACTGCGTTTGAAATTGATTAAGTTCATGATTTATTTTCGTCCCACGCCCTAACCAAACTAAGTTTATGGGTTGAGCCGTTTGAATAGGTCGTTGAACTGAAATACCACCATCATAACGGAGATAATAATTTCGTTGTTGAGGTACAGATTGTTCTAATCCCATGATCCATTCTACAGAAGGATCTTTAGCCAAATACTGATATTCAACTTTTTGATTTAAATTAGAAAGTTGATAAGAGTTTACCTCGTTTAGCCCTCTATTAAATCCATGACTCGTCCATTTTTGACCATCATATTGATCTAAGACCAAAGCTCGCCAATACATTTCTGAACGCGTCGGTAATTTTGTGATATCACCAATAATACGAAATGCTAATTCATTTGACTGAGACAGCTCCGCAATGTCACCTGGGGACATAGAGTCACTGATTCCTGTCATTCCCTTATTTTGTTGAATCGGGATATGCCAAAGCGGAGGTAATCGTGGGAAAAAAATAAAGAGCAATATAAAAAAAGGAATTGCCAATCCGATGAATTTACCGACATGAATGATATCGTGCTTTAAGCCATTTTTAGTTTCAGAAGTGGACAGAAACTCCGCGGTTTGAATTCTATACAGTCCTACAAAACAGCTCACTAAACACAATACCACTCCCAAAGCAACATACAACGTTTGACTGTATAAAAACGTACTTGCCGCCACGAATAAGGCAAAATTAAAAACGATGATCAAATCACGTTTTTTTTGAGTTTCTAATGCTTTTGCAAATAGAAAAGTTGTCAGCGATGCTACCCCTGCCTCAACACCAACAAAGGTATGGTAATGCAGATAAATCGCGCCAAGTGCAATTGCTGTAAAACTAAATTTTATTGTTTTGGAGACATTTTTTTTACTTTTTTGAATATGCCATAAATATATAAGCTCAATACAGAGCACCAAAATTAAAGCATAAGGCAGATAAATAATCTGGATAAATAAAATGAGTGCCAAACTCAATAGCATGGATTGTGAAACTTTAGGATGTACCATATCTAAACCTATTTTCTATTTCACACTTTATGCCTGAGCAAGCAGAGTTTTAGCCTGCTTGATATGCTCAGTTCCAAATCCTTGATTCAATTCGGCATGAGGTAACACCAGCTTAAAAGGGATTTGTAATTGCTCACACTGCTCCACCACACCCATCATATATTTGAGCTTTTCTTCATGCTCGACTGACGGCATATGATGATAATGAATATCAACACATCGATCTTGTTGATGCTCTTCAAAAACTTTAATATACAAACCTTGTCCACGAGCAGCCTGCTTCCAAGATACACTTTGTAATGAGTCGCCGACCTGAAAACTTCTTAATTCTTTAAACTCATCTTTTTCCTGATCCAATACAAATGCATTTGAAAAGCTTGTATTCGGATTTATTTTGGCTTGTGGTGCAATCCATGCATGTCGTCCATGAAAGATATAAGTCCAAGCTCGAACAAGACCAAATGGATACACTGAAGCAATGTGTATATCGGGATAGTTATACTGTCCTCGTTGATCAACATGAATCGGTATAACACATTCAGACTGTTTTTGGTCAATGTGAATGTGCTGTGTCTCAGAATCGATGGAGATCGATAAATAACGTGAATATGAATAAGGTTGATTCAAGTAAATTTTAAATAAAATCGAGTGCCCTACCTGTCCGACTTCATCAGTAATGATGTCTATCTCAAGACCATGTAATTGTTTAAAGGTGATGTAAAAACTAATGCACAAGATCGCACTAATTAAAAAGCAGAAACCTAATATCAAATTATTGGCATAGTTAATACCCGCGATAAATGTGATCAAAATCAACACAAGATACAAGAAACCTTGCTGATAAATAAAAATCAAAATATCGCGTTGACCAATTTTTTTACTCTGCCCAAACCGAAATCTTTTTTTTAACCATTGCTTCCAGATACTGGTCACCTGCATGCCCTCAAATCAATTTAACCTGATTCATTAGGGAGACCGTCTCATCATCACTCAAGTTTAATCGATGAGCGCATACTGCTGAAAATACAGCTTTTACATCATCAGGAATGACAAAGGCTCTGGCATGCACGATCGCTCTCGCTTGTGATGCTCGTTTTAAAGCCAATAATCCACGCGTCGATAAACCATGCGCACTTTTTCGTGTTATCGCAGCCAAATCCAATAAATAGTCTTGAATTGCATCACTTAAATGGACTTGATGAGTCAAGGATTGCAATCTTAGTATTTCAGTCTCATTAAATACATGGATCAACTGTGCGATTAATTTGGCACGTGATTCTTGTTGAAGAAGTATTTTTTCTGCATGGCGAGATGGATAGCCAAGAGATAACCGCATGAGGAATCTGTCTAACTGAGACTCTGGTAGTGCATAAGTCCCGCTTTGAAAGAGTGGATTCTGAGTTGCTATCACCCAAAAAGGCTGAGGTAAAGCATAACGCTGTCCATCAATCGTGGCGTAGCCCTCTTCCATCGCCTCTAGTAATGCACTCTGTGTCTTTGGACTACAACGATTAATTTCATCTGCCAAAAGCACTTGGGTAAAGACAGGTCCGTACTTAAATTCAAACTGATGCTCTTTTTGATTAAAAACATTCACGCCAATCACATCACTGGCGAGCATATCATTGGTAAATTGGATTCTTTGAAATGATAAACCTGATAAAGATGCCAAACTACTGGCCAATGTGGTCTTACCCAATCCAGGTAAGTCTTCAAATAAAATATGACCACCTGCAATTAAACTACATAAAGCCAATTCAGTTTGCGTATTTTTATCCAAAACAATTTGATTGATTTGTTCTAGAAATAATGAAATTTTGGGAGTAAATGATTGAATCTGAGATTCTAACTCAGGCTGTATAATATCTTTTGATTGAACACTCTGCTTCATTCCCCAAATCATCATTTACATTTCCAAAACGGTATATTTCTACCATACAGGTTTTTTTTATTTTCTCAAATATTTCTAATAATCAGTGTATTAAAGAATCAGTATCAAACTTAATGCTGAATAAGCTTCAACTGTGTGAGCATCTCTTCAGGTCCAATTTGAAGGCTTGAATTATTGTTTTCCGCTAGCTTGATCTGTTCAATAAAATAGCTGTTGATCGGTGCATTCACCCCGAGTGTATTGGCAAGTCTGACTACTTCACCATTAATCCAATCAACCTCCGTCGTGCGCCCTAAATTCAGATCATCCTGCATAGATGAACGAGCTAGTGGATCAATGGCTAACATTTTGCGACTAATCAACTTAAACAACCAGTTAGGAAGTTGAAGAATATGAGGAATGATGTTCGCTGGTACAGGCGTTAATTGTGCGGGTTGAATATTTGCCTGCTTTAAAATTTGAATCGTCTCTAACTGTGCCTGAGCAAGGCACTTTCGATACATTCGATTAGTAAGTTGATTTCTTAAAGTTAGACCAGATAAAGCGTTAATCGAATTGTTCAAGTTGAATAAGACTTTAGCCCACTGTACCTCTAACATATCATCACGGAATTCAACTTGTAGTTTCGCCGCATCTAACACTATTTTTAGCTGATTATTTTCTGCAAATTTTTTTATCATTAATATTCCATCAGAACCTTGATGAAAATGAGACGGTTTGAGTTCTGCGACATTAAATGGAACCATTCCTTCCATAATTTCCCATTCTGGCAGCATTTTTTTTAACCGTGGAACATTACTCACCCCATTTTGAAAACTGATGAGACGTGGTTTATTGAGAGTGTCACAGCTTCGTATTTCAGATGCCACTTGCTCTGTCGCTGCTGATTTTACACAAATCATGACTAAGTCCATGTCTAAGACTTCTGCTAGATTTGTTGTAAGTCTTAATTGATCTGGAGTGAGCTTATGATGGTAGCCGTTTAAATCACTGAGCTCCAACCCATTTTTGCTTAATTTTTGATAGCTTCTTTCCCTACAGTAAAATGTCACCTGATGGCCTGCTGCGACCATTCTTCCACCGATATAACACCCAATCGACCCAGCACCATAAATTCCAATTTTCATGTTTTTATCCTTTGTTATTGATCAAGAGTATACGAGTTTCAGAACAATAAATTTGTCAGGTTTTATACAATTAAAACAAATAAAAAAACGACACCTCAGTGCCGTTTTTTTATTTAAAGCTAGAAAATTAACATGGACATTTCTTCATACCGCCTGCTGCACTTGGATAGCGTGCATCGACACAATAGCGATGAAAAGTTTTTTCATCCATTGGTTCTAACTCAGGGTGATGCTTTTTCATATGTTCTACATAGTTTTGGTAATCTGGCACACCCACCATTAAACGAAAACTTTGTTGTAGCCGCTGCCAAATCAGTTGAACTGTTTTGATTCCATTCAACATTAAAAACTTCTTCGGCTGAGCCAAAATCGTGAATTTAATGATTTTACCCAATGCCAGCTTTTGACGAATTTGTTCTTTCAAACTCATTTGGTCTCTCCTGCAGGGATTTGATCTGTATAAATTGCTTCAGCTTCTTGAGCCGTTGGCTGTGGATTTGCTAAAGCACGACGAATCACTTTAATAGCAGCAAATAACATCACTACAGCAACAATCATAAAGAATGCACACAACGCAGCATTAATCTGATTCGATAAAGCAACAGTTTGCATTTCCGCAATTGATTTCGCAGGCGCTAAAATTTCGTTTCGCTCAATAGCCGCATTGAAACGATCTGCTTGTGCCAAGAATCCGATTTTTGGATTTTCATGGAAGATTTTTTGCCAACCAGCAGTCATCGCTGTAACGAATAGGAAAATCGTTGGAACAATGGTGACCCACACATATTTTTCTTTCTTCATCTTGAACAAAATGACAGTACCTAGCATCAGCGCCATCGCAGCTAAAATTTGATTACCAATACCAAATAATGGCCACAAACTATTAATACCGCCCAGTGGATCAACTACGCCTTGATATACAAAGAAACCCCAGCCTGAGACTGCAACGGCAGTACCAATCAAGTTGCCCACAAACGACTTAGAGTTTTTAACCGCAGGGACAACGATACCTACAGTATCTTGAACCATAAAACGGCAAGCACGTGTTCCTGCATCAACAGCAGTTAGAATAAATAGCGCTTCAAACAAGATCGCAAAGTGATACCAAAATGCCATCATTTCACGACTATTAAAAATTTCAGTGATGATGTGCGCCATACCAATCGCAAACGTCGGTGCACCACCAGTACGAGAAAGAATTGTGCTTTCACCAACCTCTTGAGCAAGTAGTGTTAAAGCTTCAGGTGTAACCACAAATCCTAAATTACGTACCGCCTCTGCGGCACTTTCAACCGTCGTTCCTATCACCGCAGCTGGTGAGTTAATGGCAAAATAAACGCCTGGATCCAAGATCGTTGCACAGATCATCGCCATGATTGCGACAAATGATTCCATCAGCATACCGCCGTATCCGATCATCCGAATATCGCGCTCACTATTTACGAGCTTAGGTGTAGTTCCTGATGAAACCAGTGCATGGAAACCTGAAATTGCACCACAGGCAATGGTAATAAATAAGAATGGGAAAAGTGATCCAGAGAATACAGGTCCCGTACCATCTACGAAGTGGGTAATTGCAGGCATTTTTAATTCAGGCATCGCAAATACGATACCCAATGCTAAACCTGCAATCACGCCAATTTTCAAGAAAGTCGATAAATAATCACGTGGAGCCAATAACAACCATACTGGTAATACAGAAGCGATGAAACCGTAGATAATCAATGCCCATGTTAACTCTGTACCAGATAAAGTGAATAATTGCCCCCAATAAGGATGTTGAGCAATATTTTCACCGTAGATGATACCGAGCATCATCAGTACAAAGCCAATGATTGAAACTTCGGCAATCTTTCCTGGACGGATATATCGCATATATACGCCCATAAATAATGCAATTGGAATGGTGGCAGCAATACTAAACACACCCCATGGACTATTGGTTAATGCTTTAACCACCACGAGTGCAAGCACAGCTAGGATAATGATCATTACCCCTAATGCGCCAAGCATCACAATAATTCCTGCAAATGAACCCAGTTCTTGTTTTGCCATTTCACCCAGTGAACGTCCGTCACGGCGTGTAGAAATAAATAAAACTAGAAAATCTTGGACTGCACCTGCCAGTACAACACCGACTAACAGCCAAATCGTTCCTGGTAAATAACCCATTTGCGCAGCAAGAATAGGCCCAACTAACGGACCAGCACCTGCAATCGCAGCAAAGTGATGACCAAACAGAACACTTTTATTTGTAGGCACATAATCTAGACCATCTGCTAGACGGTGCGCAGGTGTTAAACGCCGAGCATTTAACTCGAATACTTTATTTGCAATAAATAAACTATAAAAACGATATGCAATACTGTAAACACAGACTGCAGCGAGTACGAGCCAAACTGCGTTGACATGTTCTCCACGACTAACCGCTAATATTCCAAAGGATACTGCACCGATTATGGCCACAATAACCCAAATCAATTTCGAAGCCATGGATGACTTCGGTTGTATTTGATCCATATCAAACCCTCATTATTTCGTATTTGCAATCAGCTCAATTTTATTATTCGTGTTACTGCTGTTTTCCCTTACGACTATACTCCTCAATAATTCTTCTTTACCTTAGACCTTGGCATAAAAAAAGGGATGATTGTCATCATCCCTTTCGATAATAGTATAAATTTACACCATTATGCACGTTCTAAGTATTCACCAGTACGTGTGTCAACACGAACGCTTTCTTCTTGTTGAACGAATAATGGAACACGTACTACAGCACCTGTTTCAAGTTTCGCTGGTTTACCACCACCGCCAGAAGTATCACCACGTACGCCTGGATCAGTTTCAACAATTTTTAATACCACAAAGTTAGGTGCATTCACTGTTAAAGGAACACCATTCCACAACATGATTGTGCATTTTTCGTTTGAATCGTCTTTCAACCATTTCGCAGCATCACCCATTGCAACTTTATCAGCCGCAATTTGCTCGAAAGTCACAGGATCCATGAAGTTCCACATTTCACCGTCGTTGTACAAGTAGTCCATTTCTACTTCTACGATATCTGCAGCTTCTAAAGAATCACCAGATTTGAATGTTTTTTCTAATACTTTACCTGATTTAAGGTTACGTAATTTAACACGGTTGAACGCTTGGCCTTTACCTGGTTTAACGTATTCGTTTTCCATGATTGAGCATGGGTTACCATCAAGCATTACCTTAAGGCCAGACTTGAAATCGTTCGTAGAATAATAGGCCATGAGAGGCTCACTCCAAACTTACTAACTTTAATCTATTAATGCGATGGGCTGCTACACTGTCATTTAGCAAGTCTGACAGGTGCATGATATGCCACATGCACATGCATTTATGTTGCGTATTCTAAATGACCAACCTACTCTGCCGCAATGATAAATTCCGAAATACAACGTTTAAGCTGTCTAAGTTCCATGCAGAACTACTTTTGTAGACTTAATTTGATCATCTTTAGGCTTGAGTATTTTCATCCCGACATTCAATAAAGAAGACTTAATCAGGACACAACTGAGTTTTTCAATGGGTTTTGATTTAAAATGAAGCCTTTCATCTCCCTCTAAATTTAAACTTTATGACCCACTATTTGTATCAAGAGCAACATTGGCAAAATCAACTCAGCGATTTAATCACTGACCCACATGAGCTCATTGAACTCTTGGAATTGCAACCTGAAGATTTAATACATGGTGCAATTTTGGCATCAGCCCAATTCAAATTAAGAGTCCCTCGTGCCTTCGTCGCGAAGATGCAAAAATCAAATCCTAATGACCCACTGTTACTTCAGGTACTCCCTCATCATCTAGAGTTAAATGAACATCCTGATTTTGTGACAGACCCCCTTGATGAGGAGGCTGCCAATTTAATTCCAGGCGTATTGCATAAATATCAGTCACGTTTTTTACTGACTTTAACAGGTGCCTGTGCTGTTCATTGTCGTTATTGTTTTAGACGTCATTTTCCATATCAAGAAAATTTACCTAAAAATGACGACTGGGAAAAAATACAAGACTACTTACTCGCTCATCCAGAAATCAATGAAGTGATCTTAAGCGGAGGGGATCCCCTAACACTTTCAAATCGTAAACTTGCTATTTGGATCGACAGATTAAGTTCAATTCCACATCTTAAAATTTTGCGTATTCATTCTCGAGTTCCAATCGTTATTCCAAATCGGCTTGATGATGAACTTATTTCTCTTTTAAAAAACAGTAGGCTACGTATTATTCTAGTGGTACACTCAAACCATGCTGCTGAAATTGATGACTTTACCGCTTCGAAATTAATGCAAATTTCACAACAAAATATTTTGGTGTTGAATCAAGCTGTGTTATTAAAAGGTATCAATGATCATCCTGATATTTTGGTTGATCTAAATCATCGATTATTTGATGCGCGTGTGATGCCTTATTATTTACATGTGCTAGATAAAGTGAAAGGTGCTCAGCATTTTGATTTACCAAGTGAATCTATTGATTCAATCTATAAAGAGGTTTTGGCAAGGTTGCCTGGATACTTGGTTCCAAAGCTGGTTAGAGAAATTGCGGGAGAACAGAATAAAACACCGCTTTATGGAGTTGCCACTTTTTAGAGACTCATTTACATGCTTCAGGCTCAGATTTCAGAAATTTTTCACTATCCTACTGCCTTGACTCGAGATCAACTGAGTTTTGCAAATGCAAATGTTCAGGACTTGGGTTTTTGGGCATCTCAACTTTCAATTATGCAATTAGGTGACACCTCTGAAGCGGTATTGAAAGCCCTCTATGAAATCGCTGAACTCAAATGCTCGGAAACATTACGCTTTGATCTTATTCAAGCGCTACACCCTTTGATCGAAAATATTTTAGAGAGACTTGAAAAAAATTTTTTAAATCAAGGTCTTTTTCTATCAGATCGCAATAAAGATATTATAGAATTAACCACTCGCTTGAGAACATTATTTGCTGATATCTACATAGATATTGCACAGCGCAGTGAAATGCAGCTAAAACAACAAAAGTTTTCTATTTTGAAGTTTGCTCAAAAGCGTAATGTGAAAACTGCACGACTCCTTTCCAGTTATTACGCTCTTCAACAATTGGGTTTATTGCTAGTACAACAACAGATGCTTTATCGTTCTGCCTTGTCTAAGCAATGGTTAATGACCCATTATCTGTATGATTTGGCATTAAAAAACCAAGAACACACGGTGAATATTAATTTATTGCAAGGCACTCATCACGCTTTAAAAAATATTCAACAATGCTATGCCCAAGTCTTATTATTAGAAATATTTAATACTCACCAAATTCGTCCTTCTGAGATCTACGCGCTCTATCAATGCACAGCGGATTGGGCACAACTAGTGCAAGTTTTACCACGCGAAACCGCTTTATCTCGTTACGTTATTGATACCACTAAAGATCATCCGCCAGTTTACAACCGAAAACACCATGAGAGTTTTAAACCAAACATTTTCGTAGCGACACAATCGTTGCTTGAGCATGTAAACTTAACCATTCAAAAGGACAATGAATATCTATCTAAGAAAGAGAAAGCATATTTAACTGCGCCTCTTAAATTTCATGTACAAAATGTTTTAGGCTCGACCATTGAGCGCAGACATGAACGTTATGAACATTCCGCTCAGTTACAACTCTGTTTCAGTTTACTTACCGCACATTATTATCTCTCAAAGACCAAAACTTTTAGCGAAACCTTGCGACTAACACCGCCTAAATCAAAATCAGAAGACGAGTTTGCGTTTACATATTTAAATGACTACCCAGATGCCTATACAGACAAATCAAACAAAGTTCTAGATAAACAGGCACGTCAAATCCATGCGGCTCAAGTTTTAGATATCAGTTTAAATGGCTATCGCGTACGTTGGTTAGAAGAAGAAGCACCTCCAAATTTGAGAACTGGTGAATTTATCCTGATCAATGAGGGGGTGAACAGCAAATGGAAAGGTGGTGTAATTCGTTGGATTAAACAATCTGTTAAAAAAAGCTATGAACTTGGGCTTGAAGTGATTGGACCCGACATCCACCCTTGCGCCGCAAAAGTTTATACAGATCGAAGTTCTTTTAATTATCATCCATGTTTATTTGTACAAACCTTGAAGATTGATGCTCCACAGCATTCTCTTATTTTGCCAAATTTACAGTTTTTCAAAGAACAACAATCTATTTATCTACGCTTAACTGATCAAGATATCAAAGTAGAATTGATAAAGACCATGCTCATCACACAAAGTTTTGTTCAATTTGAATTTGAATTATTTAATGATGAGCAGCAATATTTGATTGATGAATTTTTACAACATCAAAACATTGAATCAAATCGTTTTCAAGACGTATGGGAAGCATTGAAGTGAAAAACCTACTTCTATCAACACAATTAAAGCAATCTGGAATGCGCTTACTCATTGTCGATGATAACCAGATTCGTTATAACCATATTATCTCTTTACTCGAAAAACGCGAGTACAAGGTAGAAGCTGTGCTACTCGATGATCAAGTGAGTCTTGAAAAGCAACTTCATTTAGGTTGGGATTTAATTCTGTTTGGTCGTGCCTATGAACTGACCTTAACTCATTTTCTTCGACTGCTTGCAGATTCTGATAACGCTTTTACCCCAACACTTTATCTAGCTCCAGAAGCTCTAGAAATGTCTGAAGTAAAACTCATTTCGATGGGCATCTATGATGTTTTAAATATTGATCAACCTGAACAATGTTTACTTAAAATTATTCGAGCATTGGCTTTTAGTCGCTTACAAAAAAATCAGATGCAATTAACGGATGAACTGAAACACAATGTTCAAATTAAACAAAATTGGATCGAAGAGCATAAAAAAGCAGTTGCAATCATTGAAGAAGGGATTGTCGTTGAATGCAACCATGAGTTTGCGCATTTATTTGGCTTCAACACGTGTGATGACGTTATTGGATTCCCGCTCATTGATTTAATACAACCTGAGGATATTCAATCTTTTAAAGCACGATTTAAAAAATTAGCTTTCGGTAAATTTGAGTACGGTCCTTTTGAACTGGTTTCTCTTAATCCACAGTTAACACATCAAAATCCAGTCCAAATTGAATGTAATCCTACAGATCAAAATCAAGTCATTGAAATTACGATTTCAACGCATTTTCAAAAAAGTGACCATTCAATTAGTCCTCAACTTGAGACTGCACCTCATCAAGACAATAGAATTGCACCACACACAACATTGGCAAAAATTTTACAACATCTTGAAGAACACCCTGCTCAAGAAAATGCTTTGGTCATCTTCAGCCTAGCCACTTGTCCAGACTATATCTTGAGTTCTGATTGGGATACTTTTAAAGGCTATTTCGGCAAACTTTCAGACTTTATTCTCGAACAGACCAATGGCGCTGTATTTAAAATTGAAACAGCCCTGTATGCCACTATCATTCAAGCTGAAACGATTGAAGTTCTAAAATCAAGACTCTCTGCGCTACATGCGCTTGAAAAACCTAGACTCGTCAATCTGGGAGATCAAACCTATCAACAGCATGTCAAAATTGGTTATAGTCTCTTCAAACTGTCAGATTTAAATGTAGATAATTTTGAACAGCTCATTGCAAATGCTTATAACACACCCCTACCCAATTTATTGAGCAATGATGCTGCTTTAGAGACAACGCTTGAAGAAATTGAAGAGATTCATTTTGAAGTTACTCAAGCAGATGAGCCGACCTCTATTCAGTTGAATACACCTTCTTCTGAAGTAGAGCCTGATCATTCAACAGAATTTGTATTTCAAACAATTGAAGAACCTGTACAGTCAGACGAAGTTCACGGCGATATCCTAGTACATCTTCGTAAAGTTCTTGAACGTGAACAAATTACGCTAAAGTTCCAACAAATCTATGATAAAGAAGACACTAGTCTTAATACCTATGAAGTAAGCAGCGGGTTTATTTTTGAAAACCAATGGATTCAATTGG
Source organism: Acinetobacter sp. YH12239 (assembly GCF_013417635.1). Lineage (NCBI taxonomy): Bacteria > Pseudomonadati > Pseudomonadota > Gammaproteobacteria > Moraxellales > Moraxellaceae > Acinetobacter > Acinetobacter sp. YH12239. The sequence continues at coordinate 98,046 of NZ_VPDP01000003.1, forward strand.
ACGATATTGAAGAATTGGTGGATGACGCTGAGTTGTCTATTAAAATTGACCGATGGATTTTGGTTGAGGCAGCAAAGCAACTGCACAATTTTTTAACACAATATCCTGAAGCTAAACTGATTATTAATTTACGACACCATGTTCTTTTAAAGCATCATCAATTGGCAGAATTAATTTCAAAACTGCTCATGATTGTAGGAGCAAAAGCACCTCAACCACTGATTTTACAGTTTAAAGAAAAATACATTGCTCAACATTTAAATGAAATTCTGCCTGCGATTGAGGTATTGAGAGCGCAAGGTGCAGATATTGCCATTTGTGAGTTTGGATTAAGTAAATGTAGCAATCTCATTCTCAAAGTTGCCAATATTCAGAATTTCACGCTGCATGAAGAATTCACAGATGATTTAAATACTGAAGAAGGTATTGAACGTTTTAAACAGGCGATTGAATACTTCAATAGTCATCGATCAGTCAATTTATTACTCAAAAATCTCAATGATATGAATAGCTTTGCCAACGCGTGGAATGTCGACGTGAGATTTTTACAAGGTGATTATTACCAGCGTAAATTGGATCAGCTCATGAATGTTCAAGATCAAAGTTAATTCCAAATTTTGGACATAAAAAAACAGGCTGAACGCCTGTTTTTTTATTTTGGGTATTAACGTTTGATAGAACGTGACATACCAGCAAAACGTTGTTTGAACTTGTCGATACGACCGCCAGTGTCAACGTTCTTTTGCTTACCAGTGTAGAATGGGTGGCAAGCTGAGCATACGTCTAGGTAAAGTGTTTCTTTACCAACAGCTGAACGAGTTTCGATTACGTTACCGCAAGAGCAAGTAGCAACTAATTTTTCGTATTTTGGGTGAATATCGGCGCGCATGGTCGATTCTCCATAGAGTTAAGAAGGCTTTAGCTGTCATCGCAATTGATCACTCTCTTCATCCATTACAACAGACGCAGAGGAAAGGCTGAAATACAGCAGATCAACACCACAACAGACCATTCTTTTGGCCCACCGAGACGGCTTCCGTCAGAGCTAAGCACAACAAGTGGACGACATTATACGCCACTTTATTTCAGATAGCGAATTATTCCTTTAAGACTTTTCAATTTGCTTGGACCAATGATTTGCAATAATTCCGCACACCATTAATTGGATCTGATGGAAAATCATAATTGGCAATATGATCATCCCCATAGGTTGTCCAATGAAAAGAATTTGCGCCATAGGCACTCCACTTGCGAGTGTTTTCTTAGAACCACAAAAAAATACAGCAATTTGATCGGCACGATTAAATCCAAACCACTTTGGGGCGTGATAGGCTAAAAGCATAATCAAGGTCAGAAGCACAGAGCATGCAATAATTAACCACATTAAGGTCACCCCACTGACTTCATTCCATAGACCTGCTACGACTGCACTACTGAATGCGCCATACACCACCAAAAGAATTGAGCCTTGATCAAAAGTTTTGACAATACTCGGGGCTTTTTGAATCAGTGGAAAGACGATAGGACGCAATAATTGTCCCAAAATAAATGGAACCAATAACAGCAGAATAATTTTGACGATCGCACTGGTTGGATCAAACCCATGATCAGACTGACCTAAAATAAATAAGGTCACTAATATAGGTGTGATAAACATACCAATAATATTAGAGAATGAAGCACTACATACAGCACTTGCGACATTACCACCTGCTACTGAAGTAAATGCAATAGAAGACTGAACTGTTGAGGGTAAGAAGCACATAAACAAGAAGCCCCAATACAGTTCTTGTCCAAGTAGCGGTAGCAATACAGGTTTAGCCATTAACCCTAGAATTGGGAAAACTGCAAACGTCAGTGCAAAGACCAAACTGTGTAATTGCCAATGTTTAATGCCTTGAATCACCGCCTCACGTGATAACTTTGCACCATGTAAAAAAAATAGGATTGCAATTGCAATCGTGGTGAAATAAGAAAAATAGTGAGCAGCAACACCTGAAATTGGCATCACTGACGCTAAAATCACCATAACAAACAGCAATATTGTGAAACGATCTAACGCTAAGAGCTTTAGCACCCCATATCCCTCTTTTTATTCTCTAAATTGAAAATAAGCCCAATACTCATCGATTGGGCTTATCTTTTAAATTTTACTCACCAATCAGCGAGTGAAACTTAATTATTTCTCGCATTACTGTCTTGTTGAATAAGTTCAATCTTGTAACCATCTGGATCTTCCACAAAAGCGATTACGGTTACGCCGCCTTTCATTGGTCCAGCTTCACGGACAACATTACCACCACGTGCTTTGATTTCTTCACATGCTTTATACGCATCATCCACTGCGATCGCAATATGACCATACGCATTACCAAGCTCATAGCTGTCTGTATCCCAGTTATGCGTTAGCTCAAGAACAGTATTGTTTTCTTCATCACCATAACCCACAAAGGCTAAAGTGAATCGACCTTCTTCATAATCGCGTTTACGAAGCAAAGTCATACCGAGTACTTCAGTATAGAACACCAATGAACGCTCTAAATTGCCTACACGTAACATGGTATGTAACATTCGCATAAAATTTACCTATTGATTGAAAGATGTACTTTTCAACTGATTTAACAATTTCGCCACCCAAATAACAAGTAACAAAATAGGTAAACCCATTAAAAAAGTCATAAAGAAGAATGATGAATAACCGAAGTTTGTCACTATTGTACCTGAATAGCCACCAATCATCTTTGGAAGTAATAACATCAATGAACTAAAAATTGCATATTGCATTGCTGTAAATGAAACGCTAGTCAAACTCGATAGGAATGCAATAAATACTGCACCAGCAAGTCCTGATGCGAGATTATCAAATACAATGCCCATCACCAGCCACACCTTGCTATAAGGGACAACCACTTTACCTTTAAGTTCGACTACTTGATCACTATCAACTTGAACAGCTGGAAGATCAGATAAAGTCATACGTGATTTCGGTTGGATGGTTGAAACTGTTTTATAAATATGATCTTGGGTTAATTCATGCGCCTGACCTGCATGCTGCACAACCGCTTGCACCGTAAATTTAGTGTGGTCTTTTAGACTTTCTCCAGGTACGACCACGCTCCAATTATTTTGATCCAACTTCGCAGGTATCACTTGCTGATTTGAAATACGAATATTCAGTGTTTGTAGTGTGCTATCAGCTTTTAAGTTCGAGAGTTGACCGCGAATAATGACATCCTTGCTTAACTCATCTTGGTAGAGAACATTGTCCCCTCCAATTGCTTGGATGAAAATCTGAGAATCACCTTGACTCGAATAGAGTTGAAGCGGGATTTCAACATTCAGGGCTTTATCATAACCATCAGGGGTGGATAACACTTGAATACTATTATGTTCAGCAAAATTAGATGCAGGGAGCTTTAAAGACCAGTTCCCCACTTCATCAGGAGTCACTTGATGCTGTTGACCTCCCATTTGTACCAAGACTTGATTCATCGTTGGTCCAGATTTTACGAGCCCCACAAAGATGAGATTGGTCGTGCTGGCAACAATAGCGCCCACCAACATCATTTTCATAATGTTATAACGCTGAGCTAATAAGCCTCCAAGGAAGCCACCTAAAATTACAAAAAAAATGGCGAAAAACTTGTTAAACCAAGCGATTTCTTCTTTATCAAAATTCAAATCAAGATAAAAAAGATTGGCGACCACCCCAGCGACAATATCTGAAATTCGATAAAAACCAATGAGTAATAAAATAGCTAACGCAACTTTCAAACCATAACGTTTGAAGAAATCTAAAATCGGTGATAGCCATGTCTCGACGACTATTTTTTCATCAATGAGTTTTGCTCGGGTTAATCCAAATACGACCAACACAGCCAACGCCACACTCGCGAAGAAACGTAAAACTTGCCCGATAAATGACAAAAAATTACCATCAATATTTAACTGTGAAATCCAAGCACCAAATTGGAGAAACCCACAAACGAAGACTACTGTTGAAATCACAAAGACGATAAATAACTGAAAATAATCCTTTGCTTGATATTGATGAGGTTCTTGATTTACTACCGGTTCATGAATCACTAAAGTCGTCACAATCCCGATCATCATCAATCCAGCCATGAGCAAATAGGTGGACTGCCACGCCTCATAAATATAGTTACCCATGGCTGTACCAAGTGATGCAGCGAAGAGTAATGCACCGAGCTGAGTTACGATGGTCGCAATTCGATAACCTGCGTTATAGGTCGAAGCCATAACCGTCTGAACACTCGTATCTTGTGTCAACTCAATACGATAAGCATCCACAATAATATCTTGTGTCGCTGATGAGAATCCGAGAAAGATTGCGGATATCGCCATGAACGTTAAACTTGAAAATGGCCCTACACTTCCTCCATGAATACTCGGATCAGTAAATGCCATTGAACAAATAGCAATTGCAACCAAAATCTGTGAAACCAACAACCACCCTCGTCGTTTACCCAATTTCCTTGTTAAATAAGGCAATGGTAATCGGTCAATCAAAGGTGCCCAAATGAACTTGAAGGCATAAGCTAAGGCTGCCCATGAAAACATGGTAATGGTACTACGCTGAATACCGGCTTCACTCAACCAGAAAGATAGAGTTGAAAAAATCAGAAAAATTGGGATACCTGATGAGAAACCCAAAAAAAGCATAATGATCGCGCGTCGATCAAGAAAGGCTTTAAATGCCGAAGTCCATCCAGCTGATTCTGGTGACGAAGATTGTGATGTCATTGCGTTGTTATTTTCAGTCAAAAGTACTCTCGCTATTCAACTCTGTAATGCGCTTGGTTTCAATATAATTTACGCAAACTTCACCGAGTATTTCATCAATTTGATCTATCTCAACTTGATATTTTTGGCTAAACCTGTATACCTTAAACTATCAAATGTAAATTATAGTTTTGGATTTCACCTGTGACCCAGAGACACGATCAAATTAGTTCCACCGCAGTAGCTTTAACCACGACATCCACAAACTTAGAACAAAACTCGCAAAACAAGCTCCTATCCGTATTTGAACTTGAAGCCACGCAAAACACCTTGAATGCAACAGCACTCAAACCAGAACAACTGACGCATATTCCAAATTATGACAATATTCCTGCGTCTACAAAACGTATCAAGCCTCTTAATAATTTTTTAGGACAAGATCGTGCTAAAGCATCTGTAGAAGCAGGCATTGCCCTTCCATACTCAGGCTATAACATCTTTGCTGTGGGTACGGCAGGTTTGGGTAAACGCACCATGATCAAGCGCTTACTCCAACAACATGCCAAAGATATGCCTACACCGGATGATTGGGTTTATGTATACAACTTCAAAAATGCACGCAACCCAATTGCGCTTAACTTTCCTGCAGGACAAGGCGCAAAGTTTCAAAGTACGCTACATCAAACATGGCAAACCATTTTCAAACAGCTCGAACGTCGTTTTAGTGCTGAAACGTATCACAATCGGATTGAAAAAATTCGTTTAACGACAGGTCATGAACAACAACAAGCTTTGATTGAGCTCACCAAAGAAGGTGAAGAGCTTGATTTAAAGTTGATCAGTCGTAATGAAGAACACTGCTTTATTCCTGTTCATATTAAAGACAATAAAATTCAAGAGATGTCTCAAGATGACATCAATGCACTGAGTAGCAAAGAACGTTCTGAAATTGCGTCCAATATCCGTTATATGGATAAAAAGCTTGAGCGTTTAGGTTTACAAATTGGTGATCTCGAAGATGAAGCACGTGATATGGTGTCTGAGTTGAATCGTGACATTGCCAAACAAGTCATTATTCCTCGCATGGAACATATTTTAAATAAATTTCCAGATATCAAACATCTTGAACAATATTTAAAATTATATGCTCAAGATATTATCGACAATGTGGAAACCGTACTAGAACAGGAAGAAAGTGATTTTTCACCTGCATTATTTAACCGTGTCCCTGCGCGTTATCAAGCAAATTTAGTCATTAGCAACAAGCCAAATTCTGGGGCACCAGTCATCTTTGAAGATTTCCCCACACATTACAACTTACTTGGACATGTTGAACAATTAACGCAAAATGGCACTATCAGCACTGATTTCACTTTAATACGACCTGGTGCACTGCATCGTGCCAATGGTGGTTTTTTAATGCTTGAGGCTGAGCAGCTTTTAGAACAACCTTATGCATGGCAAGGACTCAAACGAGCGATTAAGTCTGGTCAGATTAAACTCTCATCTTTAGAGCATATGCTAACGCTGACGGGCAGTATTTCAATTGAGCCCGCATCGATTCCATTACAATTGAAAGTCATTTTAATGGCTGAACCAGAAATCTATTATGAAATTCTGGAGGTGGAGCCTGAGTTAGGAAGTATCTTTAAAATCAGAGCTGATTTTACCGACACATTACAACGTAATGACGAAAATGAACAAGCTTATATGCATTTGATTGCAGACTATGTTCAATCCTCTAAACTCCTTCCATTTGATCGTTCTGCCTTGGCTGCTTTACTGACCGACTCAAGTCGTCAAGCAGAGGATCAGAGTTCGTTGTCACTACATGCCTTAACTTTAGGTGATCTGATTCATGAATCTCATCACCATGCATCTAAATCTAATGCAACTATGGTGACAGCAGAACATATCGGCACTGCGCTCAAACACCGCCAATATCGTCTAGGTTACTTACGAGAGTTGTACTGGCAAGATTTATCTCGTGGTACACAGCTTATCGAAACGCGTGGTCATCGACTCGGTCAGATTAATGCTTTGTCTGTGATTCACTACGCCGATGTCGAGTTTGGCTTACCATCACGATTGACTGCTTCAGTGTATCAAGGTGGTGGCGATATTTTAGATATTGAACGCAGTGTTGAGTTAGGTGGTTCACTTCATGCTAAAGGTGTACTGTTAATGTCGTCTTTCTTAAAGGCACATTTCGGACGTGAACAAACCTTGCACTTCTCTGCCGCTTTGGCTTTTGAACAAAGTTATGGTCAAGTCGATGGTGATAGTGCAACCGTTGCAGAACTCTCCGCTTTAATTTCTGCGATCAGCCAACTGCCGATTGATCAGTCATGGGCGATTACGGGTTCAATGAATCAACTGGGTCAAGTACAACCGATTGGTGGCGTCAATGCCAAAATCGAAGGTTTCTTTGATGCATGTAAACTTCAAGGTTTAACAGGCAAACAAGGTGTCATTATTCCACGTCAAAACATGCAGCATCTAATGTTACGTCAAGATGTGATTGATGCTGTCGAGGCCGGTCAATTCTATATTCATGCCATCAACACAATTGATCAAGCACTTGAGATTCTCATGGCGCGTCCGGTCGGAGAATTAAATAAAAAAGGGCGCTATACCAAAGGATCAATTTACGCTGCTGTCATGGAGCAGCTAGAATATTGGCAAGCCATTGAAGATGGCGCTGAAATTGAAGAAGAGCCAAAGAAAAAGAAAAAAAAGAAGAAAAAAGATAAAGATAAAAAAGGCAAAAGTATTGAAAAGACAACAGAATCTGAAATAGATACTAATCACGCTGAAAGCTGAGATAACAAATTAGCCTTTTAACATTATTTGTTAAGAGGCTAATTTACGTGAAACTATTTTTGAATTTTTAACTTACCATGTTTTACATAGATTGAAGGGTAAATAAAACCCAGAAGAATTGACAGCTTGTTTAATACTAAAACCATGACGCATAGCTACTTCTATACGATAATCGTCAAATGTCATTCGATTTTCACAATTTTCTTCAAAATTCCTTTGTGGTCTATTTTGCTTGATTTTAAGGCTTTCAAAATACTGTTTGACCATTTGATTACGTTTAAAATCCCCAATGCTCATAAATTTGTTCAAATTAATTTGATTCATCTTCGAGATCTTTTTTGAAAACTCGGGACTATTTTCAAAATCAATTTCAAATATCATTTGCTCATATTTATCTGCAGATACAGGATTATTCAACAGAATAACAACGAGACCCAAAAAAAATACACTCATTTTTTTCATAATTTTAAACTTTTTTTAATTCATTCCCATATATCTGTATAAAAAAAGCACCCACCGGTGCTTTTTTTATTGCGCTTAAATTAAGCTTCAGGCGCTGGGCTATATTGCTCCACGAGCGTTTTTAATTCGCCTGTTTGGAACATTTCTAGCATAATATCACTACCACCGATCAACTCACCATTGATCCATAATTGTGGGAATGTTGGCCAGTTTGCAATTTGAGGCAAAGTCGCACGAATGTCTTGGTTTTCAAGAATATTTACATAAGCAAATGGGCGACCAATTTGGCTCAATGCTTCAACTGCACGTGCAGAGAAACCACATTGTGGGAACTGTGGTGTGCCTTTCATATAAAGAAGAACTGCATGTTTTGCAATTTGATCACGAATTAACGCTTCTGTATCACGCACTTGTTCAGTCATTGATTAAATCCTCAACTATTCTGCCTGCATTATACCTAAAACCGCCGTAAAGAGTATGGATTGCTAAATTTTTCCAGTTTAATTTGCAATTAGGCTTTTAATCTTAAGCAGATTTTGCTTAGATAAACTTTTATTTTCCACCTAACAAATACGAGTTAGACATGAACAATATCACCCTCGCTCCAGTTCAAACTGATCAACCATCTCATTTGATGCCTGTATTCAGCCGTCAACCGATCAGCTTTGTGCGTGGCCGAGGTTCGTATCTTTATACAGCTGAAGGTACAGAATATTTAGATGCGCTGACTGGCATTGCAGTATGTGGTCTAGGTCATGCACATCCAGTTTTGGCAGAAGCAATTGCAGAACAAGCAGCGACGCTTATTCACACCAGTAATATTTATGAAGTACCTTGGCAGACTGCAGCTGCGCAAAAGTTAGCTGAAGTGTCTGGTATGGAAGAAATTTTCTTCTCGAATAGCGGTGCTGAATCAAATGAAGGTGCAATTAAAATTGCGCGTAAATACGGTCATATGCAAGGTATTGCTTTACCTAAAATCATTGTCGCTGATCATTCTTTCCATGGTCGTACAATGGCAACACTTTCTGCGACAGGCAATAAAAAAGTACAAGAAGGTTTTGGCCCGCTCGTTGAAGGTTTTATCCGTGTACCTTTTGGCGACATAGAGGCAATTGAAGAAGCAGCAATCAACCATCCAGATATCGTCGCGATTCTCGTTGAACCGATCCAAGGCGAAGGTGGTGTAAATACTGCCCCTCAAGGTTTTAGTTATCTTGAAGAAATTCGTCAAATCTGTAATCAACATAATTGGTTGATGATGCTAGATGAAGTTCAAACAGGTAACGGTCGTACAGGAAAATATTTTGCGTATCAACATACCAATATTATTCCTGATGTCATGACGACAGCTAAAGGCTTGGGTAATGGATTCCCAATTGGTGCAGTGATGACTCAAGGTAAAGGTGTAGGTATTCTTACTGCAGGTAACCACGGATCAACTTATAGTGGTACTGCATTAGGTTCGCGCATTGTCTACACGATTATCGATTTGATGCAAAAAGAAAATATTGTTGAAAACGCAGCAACAATTGGCCAATACTTAGTTGATCAATTCTGTACACAACTTGCAGATCAAAACGTTATTGTTCGCGGCTTTGGTATGATGATTGGTATTGAATTACCAAAACCATGCGCAGAATTGGTGGATATTGCACGCATAGAACACAATCTAATTATTAATGTCACCGCAGGTAATGTCGTTCGTTTGTTGCCAGCGTTGAATATGAATCAAGAACAAGCTGATGATTTATTAAAACGCTTAGTTCCTGCGATTAAAAACTTCTTGGCTTAAACCAAGATTAATAAAAAAAGCCGCATATTGCGGCTTTTTTTATTAAGAAGAACACTTAAGATGCTTCTTGGAATACTCGACCACCAGGCAACTGGCTGAAATATTGTTTTAAAGCATCTAGGCAGCGATGAATTTTCATTGGTTGTTGTTCACGTTTTAATGTCATTGCATTCAAAGTGTATGCAGGTAACTTCCATTCAGGTAAAACTTCAACCAATGTGCCATTCATTAATTCTTTTTGCACATCTAGATATAATAATCGCGCAATGCCGTGACCATTTTGGCACAATGATTTAGCGACATAAACATTGTTTGTCTGTAAACGATTTTCCATGGACACATTCACCAATTCACGCGATGTGCTGTGTTCAAATGTCATCATTTGCTGATTTTTTACAATATTTACTGGAATCAAATCATGCTGTGCTAAATCTTCAGGTCTTGAAATAACTGCATTTTGATTCAAATAACTTGGTGATGCCACCAAGACTTGATCCACACGTGCAAGCGGCAGACAAGATAAGTGATTAGACTCATCTACGCGAGAACACATTCTCACTGCAATATCGATTCTTTCTTGAATCAAATCGACAAACTGATTTTCAACTTCAAAGTGAACGGTTAAACCACGATGTGCCGAAATCCAATGCGACAACGCAGGAACTACATGGGTTGCACCGAGTTCTGGCGTTGTTGCAATACGTAAATCACCAACTAAATCGTCTCGTAACTCATTAATTCGAATTTTACCGCGCTCTGCTGCAGCGAGCATTTCTTGACAGCTATGAAAAAAGGCCTGCCCTGCTTCCGTTAAACTTAGTTTTCTTGTGGAACGGTGCAGAAGTGTTACTTCCATTTCTTGTTCTAGTGAACGAATTTGCTGACTAACTGCACTCGTCGTAATGCCTAAATCTCGAGCAGCACCACTGAAAGAGCTTTTTTCAACAACACATGCAAATACGCCCATCGAGCGAAGTTGATCTAACATAAATTTCCCTCTGAAATTATGAGATGCTTCTCCAATTAACAAAAATTAACAAAAGCAACTCATTGTATTATACGAAGAAATTGTTAAATTGCACTAAATATCTTCAGTTGATTGGCAAAATATTTGCTGGATTGATTGGCTTACCATCTAAACGAACTTGAAACTCAAGCATCGTACGGGTTGCACCACTCGAGCCCATTTCTGCAATTTGTTGCCCCGCACTTACGTTTTGCCCACTCTTCACTAACATCCGGTTATTGTGCGCATACGCAGTGATATAACCATCAATATGTTTAATGAGCACCAAATTACCATATTCTTTTAAACCATCAGCTGCGTAAACCACTTGACCATCAGCTGCTGCAAAAATTGGATCACCAACATTGCCACCAAAACGTAATCCCTTGACATTACTTGCCACATTGAAGTTTTCAATGACTGGACCATTCGATGGTTTCACCCAGCGTAATGAAGTTGCTTTAGTCGAAGTCGTCGGTACTGCAGCAGTTACCGCTGGTACTGGTGTGGTTTGTGGTGGTGGCGTAACCACAGCTGGTTTTGTTGGTAACTGAATGGTTTGACGTTGAATCTGAGTTTCAGTCGCTGTCAAAGGACGCGTGGTCGAACGTGTCACTTGTCGATTGCCAGAGGGTTTTAATCTTAAAGATTGATTTACATAGATGCGATAAGGCGGTGCAATATCATTCATCTCCGCAATGCTCAAATAGCTCAATCCATAACGTGCCGCAATTTTACTTAAAGTGTCGCCAGAACGAACTGTATAGAAGTCAGGAGCAACCGCATAACGAGCAGAATTGTGGATTTGGGGTTTCGATGCACAGCCCGACAAACCAAGAAAAGAAGCGACAGCAACCGCGATCAATGCTGAGTGAATAGATGGTTTAGACAACTTCAAAACTGTTTTGGGTCTGGCCAAAAGCATGATTTCCCTCTCTGACAAAAGATTAAAAAGACTGAATTCGGCTTAAGAGTAGCAAAATTAATGCTAAATTCACCGTTTCAAATATATTTTTCACAAAGTTATAACACATCCTACCTGTGGTCGCTCAATTAAAGCCCTAGTTGAGATTCAAGTGAAGCCAACACCTGATAATTGGTAGCATCCATTTGGATCGGTGTCACACTGACATATCCATTTGCAATGGCATAAAAGTCTGACTGATAACCCAGTTGGCTTTTTTCGGGATCTGTTACGGCCTCTCCAGCCAAACCAATCCAAACAACTTGACGGCCTCTCGGGTCAACTTGTGTGGTAATCGGTTTCGTTTGTTTTCTTCTTCCTTGATAAGTCACTAATGTCCCTTTTATTTCAGCCGTATCCGGAATATTAATATTGAAAATATGACGCGGTGGTAACTCAGGCAAACCATTTTTAATAAACTCATATACCCAATTTGCAGCTTGTGCATAATCTTGAGCATCTTGATACGAACGAACATTTGGACCAGCCAATGAAACTGCGATTGCAGGTTGTTTCATGAGTCGGCCTTCAAACGCGGCCCCAACTGTACCTGAATATAAGATATCATCACCTAAATTCGCACCACTGTTGATCCCGCTTACGACTAGATCAAATTCAAAATCAAATAGACCATTCATGGACAGATAAACACAGTCCGCTGGTGTGCCATTAATTGCCCATACATCTTCTGAAATTTGCACGGGTCGCAATGGACGATCAAGCGTTAATGCACTTGAAAAACCACTCCGCTCACTTTCTGGAGCAACCACTACGACTCGACCCAAAGGTTTTAATGCTTGTGCTAATGCTTGTATTCCTGGTGCGAACACACCGTCATCGTTGGCAATCAAAATATTCAAAACAATTCACTCAATTCATGTAATCCCATCTGTTCGATAGCCTAATCAAAATCCCCACACACAACAATGAGCACACGCATAGATGTTGAGGTTTTAAACGCCTTTAATCTTGATAATCTGCTTATCCTTTAATCTTGAGAACTACACAAGTAGTCATCCCCCCTGTTCAAACCTGAAGTTTTCGTCATTACTTTCTGAGTTCCAACAGCATTAATACACTTTCTCTATTTTTTAAACACGAAAAAAGATTATTCTATTCTTATAACTAACTTACTAATTTTTGAGTCATTTATGCAAAAACGTTTTTTACAATTGATTTCAACCGCATTTATCAGCAGTTCAATGTTGTTTTCAAGTTTCACTTTCGCCAATGCTCAAGACTTAAAAGAAAATATCGAAGTTACTCAACAAAAAGTGACTAAAGATGAACTCGCTGCAATCTATGTCTTTTCAGAATCATGCCCAAGTTTAGTGGAAGAAGATGCGGCGTTTAAAGCAGGCTATCAAAAGCTATTAAAAGACTATTTACCTAATGAAAATTCACCTCAAACCACGCTGAACAATCTAATTAAACAACAGGATTATCAGCAAGCATTAGCTCAAGCGAGACAAGATGCGAAAAACGCTGGAGACAAAGCAAATCAACAAGTGTGCGAGGATATAAAAAAATATCAGTCTTCAGTTAAATAGAGCACGAAATAGTTACAATTCGATTGAAATAAGCCGACTCCACTGCTAGAAGTCGGCTTTGCTTTGTCCTAGAATGCAAAGCTGATTTTTGCGTTCATACAAGATTGGAACTACATAGAATGACCCGAAAAAGCGCCATTGCTGCATTATTACTATTACCTTCATTTACTTATGCAGCAACTGTTTTATCTTCACCACCAGAACTCAATAACAAGTCTTACGTTTTGATGGATTATGAAACAGGTCAAATTCTCGCAAGTAAAAATGAAAATGAAAAACTTGCGCCTGCTTCAATGACCAAAATGATGACCAGTTTCATTATTGAACAAAAGTTGTTGAACGGTGAACTCACGGAAGATGAAAAAGTTCGTATGAACGAGTCTGCTTGGTGTCGTGGTAGTAGTACAGAATCTTGTATGTATGTACCTCTCAACGGCACAGCAACCGTATTGGAAATGTTACGCGGGATTATCATTCAATCTGGTAATGACGCATCTAAGGCGATGGCTGAGCATATTTCTGGTAATGAAGGTACATTTGTACACAGCATGAACCAAGAAGCTAAGCGTATTGGCATGACCAACACGAACTTTATGAACTCAACAGGTATGCCTGCTGAAGGTCATTATTCTACAGCGAAAGATATGGCTACCCTTGCGAAGCACATCATTCATGACAGTTCAAAGTATTATCCTATTTACTCTGAAAAAGAGTTTACTTTTAATGGGATCAAGCAAGGCAACCGTAACGCGTTGTTATATACAGATCCGAGTGTAGATGGTCTTAAAACAGGTCATACTTCTGAAGCTGGTTATTGTTTAACGACTTCAGCTAAACGTGGTCCGATGCGCTTAATTTCAGTGATTTTTGGTGCTCCATCAATGCAAGCACGTGCAACACAAACACGTGATTTGTTATCTTGGGGTTATGCAAACTTTGAAACTGTCAGTGTTCAACCCGCTCAAAAAGAGTTGACCACTTCTAAAGTTTGGTTTGGTCAATCCAATCAAGTGAGTGTGGGTCTTGCTGAAAATTTCAACGTGACTATGCCAAAAGGTCAAGCAAATGCCATTCAGACTCAAATTGCGGTTCAACCGAACTTAAATGCCCCTCTTCAACAAGGGCAAGTTGTAGGTAAATTAACAGCGACACTTGACGGCAAAGTCATTTCCGAGAAACCACTTGTTGCTTTACAAGCAGTTGAAGAAGCTGGTTTCTTCTCGCGTATGATTGATCATATCAAACAGTTCTTTAGTAATTTATTTTAAGTCGCAGCTTGACTAAAGATATAAAGGCACTCAAATTCTTTTGGGTGCTTTTTTTGTTTATAATGAATAAAAACAGGCAATTTTTATGACTGAAAATATCCGCAAATACTTAGAAACTTACCCACAATTTGATACAACGAATTATATTGATCCAACTGCATTAGTGATTGGTGATGTGGTTTTGGCTGAGAATGTTTCAGTCTGGCCTTATGCTGTGATCCGCGGTGATGTTAATTTTATTCGGATTGGTAAAAATTCCAATATCCAAGATCATTCCATGTTGCATGTTAGCCATAAGAAAGCGGATAAACCAGAAGGCTCACCGCTCATTATTGGTGAGGACGTTACTGTGGGTCATCATGTCAAATTACATGGTTGTACTATTGGTAATCGTGTGTTGGTGGGGATTGGCACAATTATTTTAGATGACGTCGTTGTTGAAGATGATGTGATGATTGGCGCAGGTTCACTTGTTCCACCGAATAAGGTTTTGGAAAGTGGTTATCTTTATATGGGTAGCCCTGTAAAAAAAGTACGTCCGCTGACTGAAAAAGAAAAAGCGTTTTTGCCGTATTCAGCACAGAATTATGTAAAGGTTTCGGGGAATTACAAATAATTTTTAATTTGCATAAGAGATTTTATGTTAAGTAAATGTTAGATGCCCTTAATTTAGGCATGTCGCATAACTCCCATTATGTTAGATAATAACAATATTCGTTAAAATCTCTTTGATTTTGTAGCCTGGCTTTCTTGATTATGTTTTAATAATAAGATTATTAAGAAATTATAAAATAAAAATGAAAGCATTAATCACAGTCGGTTGTAAAACAGATCATGGTGGAATCATTGTTTTAGGTGATTCGTCTTTTTTAGTGGAGGGTAAAGCAGTTCATTTAGATGGTATGACCCATTATTGTCCAAGATGTAAGGTTCAATCACGTTCAATCGCCCCTAATCAAGGTTTTTTGATTGTAGGTGAAAAAAGTATTGTTACTGTGGGTGATACTTCTACTTGTGGATCAAAATATTTAAAAAATTCTGATTTAGCTGTGATGAGTAATGGATCAGGAAGCAGTAAATCCAGTTTAAACACCACAGCACATCTCTCAAGTAGTTTTATTGCTGATAACAATCATTTTTATGATGAACAAATACAGTTAGAGAACGCTAACGGTGAACCATACGCAAATGTTGAGTATTTGGTAACGTTTGAAGATGGTTCTACACTCAATGGCACGACAGATAAAAATGGCAATACGGAGAGATTAAAAACTGTATCAGCTTTAGCAATAGTCTCTATCGATCTAATTGTTGATAGTAATTGCAACGAATCTTGTTCTTGTGGAGCATAAAAAATGGATTTTAAAATTATACCTGATTTACACGTACCAGAAATTCCAGGATTTCAGCTGCCTAATATACCCGATTTACCGTCTGGAAAATCAGTAATTAGGTTCGTCACTGATAAAATTTTAACAAATACAACGGTAAAATCTAAAGTCGTTATTCGAGAAGATAAATCAAAAAAATATAGAGGAATGACTGCTGGCGAAATATCTATGTGCAGAAAAATATTTAAAGACTCAATGGATTATAGTAAGGTTAAAATAATAAACAAAGCATTTTTACCCAAGCAGCAAGTTCCTATGACACCAAGAGGACATGCTCACTATCCTGATGGATTAACAGGATCTGATATTTATCAAGATGATTTTTCCAATCCTAAATTTCAAGAAAATCCAATCAGAGTGAATGGTAGTGATTTAAGAATAAGAGCTAAACTCACTTTCATTCATGAAATGACTCATGTGTGGCAATTTCAAAAAGGCATGAATGTATTGAGTAGAGGAGCGGTATTACAAACTTTAGAGTGGACTTTACCAGACTCAGTATATGATCCGTATGACTACAGCTTAACAAAAGATACTGACTTTAAAAAATTGAATCCCGAACAACAAGCGAATATAGTCGCTGATTATTTTGGAATAATTGAAGGTTATAATGAAATCAATTTTAGTATCGCTTGGCGGAATCACAGAAATAATAATTCACAATACATTAAACAGGTTATGCAACCAATCATTAATGATCCTATAGGATATCAACTAGTCTCAAATATCTCATTAATTCCTGTAGTCCCACTTCTTTTTTTACTTTATTGAAGCATATAGCAATGAAATATATAACTTTTTTAAGCATATTATTAGCCTCAATAGCAATAAGTGGCTGTAAAGAAAAAAGAGTTGATTATTTTCAATATGAAATTGTAGATAATGAGAATATTTGCTCATTGAAACATGAAGAAGTTTTTGAATCTCAAGAATTTTCAATGTTCGATACATTTTTTAGAGATATTAGTGGAAACCCTAATGATGAATTATCAGAAACTATTTATAAACAAAGTTTAAAAAATCTATCAAATAATAAAAGTAAATATATTTTTTGTTTTTCTAAAAATAATTTGAAATCAGATTTTTTAGAAACATATATTCAAGTTGAGCTAAAAAAGGGAAAAACTTTTCGGCAATACGAATTCGAAAATTATTTTTGTTTAAAAAATAATAGTTTAGTGAATTTCAAGGACAGAAAAAATGCTATAGAGTCATGTCAATAATTTTTAATTTTTTTAAAAAACAACATAATAAACCTGATACGAGATTGTTTTGATTTTATTATTTAAATCAAAACCTTAAATTACATTCAAAAGCCCAATTCACTTAAATTGAGCTTTTTTGTTGATTCTTCATGTTCCATGCCCTTTATTAAATCATTAATCCAAAGAACTTCTTAGTTAAACTTAAAATAGAACACCTTTAAAGAAATCCTTCCCCATCATAGCCACACACCTCAAAATTTTATACAATATGCCTTCCCTTCATCTGGTGCTTTTTTATGACCGCTTGGACTGCTCACGTCACTGTTGCAACAGTGGTTGAAAAAGATGGTAAATATCTGTTTGTAGAAGAACAAACAGAAGGTGTCATGCACACCGTTTTTAATCAACCTGCAGGTCATGTAGAAGCTGGTGAAACCCTTATCCAAGCCGCAGTTCGTGAAACCATGGAAGAAACAGGTCACCAAGTTGAAGTCACAGATTTATTGGGTGTATACACCTATACCCCACCTATGTTTCCAGATCGCACCTATTACCGCTTCTGTTTTTTTGCAAAATCAATCCAGTATTTTGCCGATGCAACACTAGATACAGGTATCGTAGGTGCAGTTTGGATGAGCTTAGATGAGCTGTTAGAAACGGCGCGCGCGCGTAGTCCTTTGGTCATCAAAGCCATTCAAGATGCCCAATCAGGACAAAAATTTCCTTTATCGCTCGTTTATGAGCACCAAAATTCTCCCTTAATTTCAAATTTGGATGCCTAATCCTATGCAACAACGTGTCATCGTCGGTATGTCAGGTGGTGTAGACTCATCTGTCTCTGCGGCTTTATTACTTCAACAAGGATATCAAGTTGAAGGTCTTTTCATGAAAAACTGGGAAGAAGATGACGGCACAGAATACTGCACGGCTATGGATGATCTTGCAGATGCGCAAGCCGTCTGTGATCGTATCGGCATCAAATTACATACAGCCAACTTCGCAATGGAATATTGGGATCGTGTATTTGAGCACTTCTTGGCTGAATATGCTGCGGGGCGCACCCCAAACCCAGATATTTTATGTAATAAAGAAATTAAGTTCCGTGCATTCCTCGATCATGCCATGAAATTGGGCGCGGACTTCATCGCAACAGGACACTATGCTCGTCGCGGTGAAACCATGACCAACTCTAAAGGTGAGCAATATGCGCCTTTACTCCGTGGCGTGGATAACAACAAAGACCAAACTTATTTCTTACATGCCGTTCATGGTCGTGAAATTAACAAGACCTTGTTCCCTGTGGGTGAGATCGAAAAGCCTCAAGTTCGTAAAATTGCTGAAGATTTAGGTCTTGCAACAGCGAAGAAAAAAGACTCTACAGGTATCTGTTTTATTGGTGAACGCCGATTTAATGACTTCTTGAAGCAATATTTACCTGCTCAACCGGGTAAAATTGTCCTCGAAGATGGTAAAGAGGTTGGTGATCATCACGGCTTAATGTACTATACGCTCGGTCAGCGTGGTGGTATTGGTATCGGTGGTATGAAAGGCGCTGAAGAAGGTGCTTGGTTCGTATTACATAAAGATATTGAAGGCAATCGTTTAGTTGTTGGCCAAGGTCATGAGCATCCCCTCATGCAAAGTACCATGTTATGGTCTGAAGCAATTGATTGGGTTGCAGGTGAGCAAGAGATTCCAGAAAATGGTTTCCGTTGCACAGCGAAAACTCGCTATCGACAACCTGATCAAGCATGTGTCTTATTTAATGACCCAAATGCACCGCAAGGTGTACGTGTAGAATTTGATGAACCTCAACGTGCTGTTACGCCAGGACAAAGCGTTGTGTTTTACGCGGATGAAGTTTGTTTAGGTGGCGGTGTGATTCATCATACTAATGCGCCTAAACCTGATTTTATTTAAAGGAATTTTCAGGCATGACAGAGTTACCGTTCCAGCAGCTTCAGACTCTGAATGATCGTCAAAACAGAGCTTTGGCTTTGGCAGCAGTATTTCAATCGACTCAGCTGACACATATGACAGCCATTGCAGGTCGACAAAATATTGGCGAAAACGGTAACTTCTATTTAGAACAATTAATTAAGGCGAGTTTAAATATTCGCCCTACTTCCAATAAGAATTGTCAAACCTTAGATTTTTTTAACCAGCTTGCAGATATTTCTCTGGGATTAAAAACATTAGAAAGTAGCATCACCCAACCATTCAATACTGCACCAAAATCAAGAATACCTAAATTTGCCAATGCAAAACTTCCAATGTCCTATGCGATGGCATTATTACATTTAGAAAAGAAAGTATATAGCAACCCAAATTTCGTAGAAACTATTGAAAAATCACAAGAAAAAATACTAAAGCAACTCTCCTTTTTTGATCATAATTATCTACATCCAAGTATTCTTGCAAACCTTGCTCAAACCTATGTCGAAACTGCAGGACAGATTAATCCTCGCATTATGGTGAAAGGCAATGCAGAAGCTTTTAAGGATTCTTCGCACACCAATCGTATTCGTGCTTCATTGTTTACAGGTTTACAGATGGCGCATTTATGGCGTCAGTCAGGTGGAAGTTCATGGAGCATGATCTTCACCAAACGCAAGTTACTGAAAGATATTCAAGATCTCGCTCGTTTACAGTTTCAGGTAGTTTAACCTGATGTATATCGAGTTCTGTTTTACGTTTCATTCCAAAGTTTAAGGAATTGCTATGAACGCTTTAACCGCACTTTCTCCATTAGATGGTCGCTATGCTAGCAAATGTGATGCTTTGCGCCCTTTCCTCTCTGAGTTTGGTTTAATCCATGCTCGTGTGACTGTTGAAGTGCGCTGGTTACAAGCACTTGCAAATCGCCCAGAAATTACTGAAGTGCCAGCTTTTTCTAACGAAACAAATGTAGCTTTAGATGCAATCGTTGCAAATTTCTCTGAAGACGATGCTAACCGTATCAAAGAAATCGAACGCACAACCAACCACGATGTAAAAGCGGTTGAATATTTTTTAAAAGAGAAAATTGCAAACATTGATGAACTTAATAATGCGGGTGAATTCATTCACTTTGCTTGTACATCTGAAGACATCAACAACTTGTCTCATGCACTCATGCTAAAAAGCGGTCGTGAAGTACTAGCTACGTCTATGCAACAAATCGTGGACTCAATTGTTGCACTTGCAGAAAAACACGCTGACCAACCAATGTTGTCTCGTACACATGGTCAAACTGCAAGCCCAACAACATTGGGTAAAGAAATGGCGAACGTGGCATACCGTCTTGCACGACAAATCAAACAATTCAATAATGTTGAGCTTCTAGGTAAAATCAATGGTGCGGTAGGTAACTATAATGCTCACCTTTCTGCTTACCCTGAAATTAACTGGCCTGCTCACTCGCAAGCATTTGTTGAATCTTTAGGTTTAACGTTTAACCCGTATACAACTCAAATTGAGCCGCACGACTACATGGCTGAATTGTTTGATGCGCTTCGCCGTTTCAACACAATTCTCATCGATTTCAACCGTGATGTTTGGGGTTATATCTCTCTTGGTTTCTTCAAACAAAAATTAAAAGAAGGCGAAGTTGGTTCTTCAACAATGCCACACAAAGTAAACCCAATCGACTTTGAAAACTCTGAAGGTAACTTGGGTATTGCTAACGCAGTCCTTGCTCACCTTGGTGAAAAGCTTCCAATCTCTCGCTGGCAACGTGACTTAACTGACTCTACTGTTCTTCGTAACATGGGCGTTGGTTTTGCACAAAGCTTGATCGCATTTGAAGCTTGCTTGAAAGGTGTGGGCAAACTTGAATTGAATGCCGACCGTATTCTTGAAGACTTAGACAACGCTCAAGAAGTTCTTGCTGAACCAATTCAAACAGTAATGCGTCGTTATAACGTTGAAAAACCATACGAAAAACTTAAAGCCCTTACTCGTGGTCAAGCAATGACTCGCGAAATGATGGTGAATTTTGTAAATGGTAACGAATTAGAAGCTGTTCCTACAGCAGATCGTGCACGTCTTGCTGAAATGACACCTGCATCGTATACAGGTAATGCTGCTGAGCAAGCGAAACAAATTAAAGATTTGATTGCTAAAATCTAAATAGTATTAAATAAAAAAGCGAAGCTTAGGCTTCGCTTTTTTTGTATGAGATTCATCAAATGTTTCAATAAAAATCATGCTTCATCAGGACAGTAACGTATAAAGTCAGTTCTTAGCTTTTCTAATTCATCACCAGTTAAAACATCGCTATAGTAAATATAATGAGTCACTTGAGCATATTGAATGTCATGCCTAAACATCATTCCTCGAAGTGATACTGAGATCTCTTCAGGAAAGTCATCCAAAGTAAGCTCTTCAAACTCATAATGAAAATATGCATTTTGCTGTGCAAGAAAAGCAGCTGAAACCGTCATAATAAAAACTCAAAATAAATCATATTCTAACTGATCATCCATGATTGCAATGAGCTATTGATATAAACAACTATTTATAAAAATATTGCGATCTGCAGCTTATTCTCAGGATTGATCCATTACAATCATATGAAGAAATTAATCAAATCAACATATAACAAAATGCACTACAAAAAATTTACTCCTAAACACCACCTCGTATTCTTCATTTTCATAATGGTGCTGATCTTGGCAAGTATAAAGCCTCTTGAATATGCTTCTTATGGCTTACATCAACTTGGCACAGCTTTAATGCTGGTGTTTTTGATCTATATACAAAAGAAAGTTGGTTTGAGTTTTATCGCATTTTCTCTCTATATTGGATTTCTGATCATTCATATTCTTGGGGCACACTATTTATATTCGTATGTTCCCTATAATGAATGGTTGATGCACAACTTCGGCATAGATTTAAATGCACAGATGGGTTGGGAGCGAAATATGTATGATCGCTTGGTCCATTTTGCCTATGGTCTACTTCTCTATCCTTTTTTCCTGAGGATCATTCAATTCTATTTACCCCAATTATCTGAACGAGTACTTTTTCTTATTGTGGTTCAGTTTGTCATGGCCACCAGTCTCATTTACGAATGGATTGAATGGTTAATTGCGATTAATCTTTCCCCTGAGGCAGCAGAAAATTATAATGGTCAACAAGGTGATATTTGGGATGCCCATAAAGATATGCTGTTCGCAACACTTGGGTCCATGATCACAGGAATAGTGATGTTATATCGAAAATTAGACTCTCGACCATACAAATGATAAATCATAAAAAAAGCCAATCATTAGATTGGCTTTTTTTTATTTCATCGAATTTAAAGTTTAGGATCACGTAGTTGCACTAAGTTCGCATTAGTTTTGACTAAAGTGTCCATAACTTTATTCATCACAGCAGGAATCAAACTGTCCGCCATTTGTGCCGCTTGCAGTCCTAATTTCTCACCTAAGGTAGGTTTACGGCGAGTTTGAATCAAGTAAACATCATGCACTGTCAATAAACTTAATAAATACTCATCCGAGGTTTGAAGCTTATCAACCAAATTCAAATCTAATGAATCTTGACCGTACCAATGTTCACCTGTTGCTACTTTTTCAACATTTAACTGTGGACGATATTTTTCAACAAAATGCTTGAACAATGCATGCGTTTGTTGCAACTCTTCTTCAAACTTTGCTTTACCCTCTTCCGTATTTTCACCAAACATGGTCACGGTACGTTTATATTGACCCGCAGTATAAAGCTCAAAATCAACATTATGTTCTTTAAGTAAACGATTAAAATTAGGCACTTGAGCAACAACGCCAATTGAACCAATCACTGCAAATGGAGCAGAAATAATTTCGTTACCGATACATGCCATCATATATCCACCACTTGCTGCGACTTTATCAACACAAATGGTTAAATGAAAACCAGCATCGCGCAGACGCACCAATTGAGCAGCCGCAAGTCCATAACCATGTACCATCCCACCTGGACTTTCCAAACGAACTACGACACGATCACGCCCTGCTTTAGCAGTCGCCAAAATCAAGGTGATTTCTTCACGAAGATTTTCTACAGCTGAAGCTGCCATGTCACCTTTAAAATCAATTACATATACTTTCTGATTATTCTTTTTACGCGTGCGTGCTTCTTTTGAAAACTGCTGAGACAACTGCAGAAGTTCAAGTTTAGATGCAGTACTTTGCGCAATTTTTTTTCGTTGTTCATTAATACGCGCATTTAAGTGAGTGACTCGAATTTCGGCAGGAAGTTTCGGCAAATGAAATAACATATAAATTCACATCTCTATAATTCATCTTTATGAGGATAACATGAGGTCAAAATAGACAAATTTCAATAGCTTTATTGAAATGTTCTGCCAATCATAGGATCAATTTGATCAACAATCGGCATAAAAAGTAGATACGTTATGTATACTAATTCGTTAAAAATTATCGAACCGATGAGCATCCACGCATCATCTCATGATTGATATCTATCTTTATAATCAATTAGAGACTCTTATATGATTTCAGAGTGAATAAATTGAATTATATTAGTAAAATAATTATTAAAATCAATATCTTAATACTAATTACTTAACTTCTTAAACTTTTCTAAAATGCGTTTTCAAGCGCCAAATTGTGTCGTATCAACATATATTTTTAACTGATTTTTTGGCATTATGGTTGCAGACAGTAATGATGAATAATGATAAATGACTCAAATGCGTTGGCTGGAACTGTTATCAACAGTTCGATTTGGTAGTTCAAAACAAAATACAGAACAAGCACGTAGCCCCTTCCATAAAGATTACGATCGTATTATTTTTTCGCAGAGTTTTAGGCAACTTAACCGTAAAACTCAAGTTCACCCCCTGACTCAACATGATGGCATTCATACGCGTCTAACACATTCCCTTGAGGTTTCTTGTATAGGACGCTCTTTGGGAATGCTGGCAGCTGAAAAAATTCGTGATGAGTTACCTATGTGGATCTCTCCTGCAGATGTCGGTGCAATTATTCAAGCAGCTTGTCTTGCACACGATATTGGTAATCCCCCTTTTGGTCATGCAGGTGAGTACGCTATTCGAGAATGGTTTGATGATGCATCACACGGCGACTTTTTATCCAGTTTAACCCCTGAACAGCAGGCTGATGTTCGTCAGTTTGAAGGCAATGCTCAAGGTCTTCGTTTACTCACGAAAATTGACTATCACCCTAATGACGGTGGAATGCGCCTCACTTACGCAACCTTAGGAGCTTACTTAAAGTACCCATGGCTTTCTAAAACCATTGACTCTCAAGGAAATACGCCTGCCAGTAAACGAGCTAAGTTTGGTTGCTATCAATCTGAAAAAGAAATTTTGCAACAAATTGGTCAGCAATTGGGTCTTATACAATATGGTGAATATCATTTCTGTCGCCATCCACTCACCTATTTACTCGAAGCTGCGGATGATATTTGTTATGCCCTGATCGATTTAGAAGATGGCATTATTCTTAACATGCTCAGCTATGAGCAAGTCGAGCCTATTTTCTTAAATCTGCTTGGTGACTATGGCACGCCTGCTGAACTTGCAATGCCATACACCACGTGGCAACAAAAGATTGCAGCATTGCGTGGTCGTGTGATGAAACGCTTGGTTGATGAAGTCACTTCCGCTTTTGCTAAACATCATTTTGAAATTTTGTCAGGACAGCTTAAAGGTAGTTTGCTCCAATATTGCTCGCCCGATATCGAAGCAGGAATTGATTGTGCAAAGAATTTAGCGCGGGAAAAAATCTTTGAGCATCCTCAAAAATCTGGTTTAGAAATCATTGCACATCAAAGCTTACAGCACATACTAGATGCCTTTATTCCACTTACAACACCCAACAAAATTCATAACTTTAAGGAAGGACGTTTACTCTCTATTATCTCAGGCTTAGGTGTACGTTTTAGTGATGATCACTATGACAATATCATGCAAGTCTTAGATGTGATCTCAAAATTTTCGGATCATCAGGCTTATCATTTGGCACAGGAACTTCAAGGGAATAAAGTTGGATTTTTATAAACCTTAAATTTAGTGTTCAGGAAAAGAGCATAAAGTGTTTTTTGATTTTGCGTTCTGAAGCAATGAACACTACTATGCTGACATAGTGAATTTAACATCGACAAATAAGTGAAATAATTGAATGATTGGATGTCTTATTGGTGAAGTGCTTGCTTTAGAAGCACCAACAGTTTTATTGAATGTAAATGGTGTTGGTTATGAGGTTGATACACCTCTCTCAACATTTTGCCAATTACAGAAAGGACAAAAAGTCACATTGTGGACGCATTTGGCTGTACGTGAAGATGCCCAATTACTGTATGGATTTTCCAACGCACAAGAAAAAAGTATTTTCCGCACTTTACTTAAAGTGAACGGCGTTGGTCCCAAAATGGCATTGGGTATTCTCTCAACACTCAGCGTAGACATGCTCATTCATACCGTTGAACATGAAGATGTAAATACTTTAGTCAAAGTTCCAGGTGTTGGTAAAAAGACTGCAGAGCGTTTGATGATTGAACTTCGAGATCGCTTTAAGGCGCTTGCAACTCAGCCATCCACATCAAACTCTACAACAGCGCAAATTCAATTTACGGGTAACTCCGCTGTCGCTGAGGCTGAAGCTGCTTTACAGTCATTAGGTTACAAGCCACTAGAAGCGCAAAAGTTAGTCAATGCCGTTAAAGGTGACTTCACTGAGGCATCCGATATTATCCGTGCTGCTTTAAAATCGATGAATAAATAAGATCTCATATTATGCAAGACCGTATTATCAGTGGTTCTGAAAAACCAGAAGATCATTTTGATCGTGCCATTCGACCAACATCATTAGATGATTATATTGGTCAACCTGTTGTGCGTGAGCAGATGGAAATTTTCATTGGTGCAGCTCGTGGACGTGGTGAAGCTTTAGACCATACCTTGATTTTTGGTCCTCCGGGTTTAGGTAAAACCACTCTTGCTAATATTATCGCGCGTGAAATGGGTGGTAATTTAAAATCCACCTCAGGTCCTGTCTTAGAGCGCGCTGGTGATTTGGCAGCAATGCTCACTAACTTAGAAGAAGGTGACGTTTTATTTATTGATGAGATTCACCGTCTCTCTCCAGTGATCGAGGAAATCCTTTATCCCGCGATGGAAGATTACCAACTGGATATTATGATTGGTGAAGGTCCTGCTGCGCGTTCAATTAAGTTAGATTTACCACCATTCACTTTAGTCGCTGCGACTACTCGTGCCGGTTTATTGACCTCTCCGCTTCGAGATCGTTTTGGTATCGTCCAACGATTAGAGTTCTATTCGGTTGAAGATTTGACCCATATCGTGACTCGTTCTGCAAATCTGATGGATGTTCCAATCACAGAAGCTGGTTCGAAGGAAGTGGCTCGTCGTTCTCGTGGTACGCCTCGTATCGCAAACCGTTTACTGCGTCGTGTACGTGACTATGCGCAAGTGAAAGGTACAGGTGAGGTCACACAAGAAATGGCGCAACGTGCGCTTGATATGTTGAATGTGGACAAGGATGGTTTAGATACACTCGACCGCCGTTATTTATCCATGTTATTAGAACGTTTTGATGGTGGTCCTGCAGGTGTTGAAGCTCTAGCAGCGGCAATGGCAGAAGATTCAGGCACGCTTGAAGATGTAATCGAACCTTATTTAATCCAGCAAGGTTATGCGATGCGTACTGCTCGTGGTCGTATTGCAACGAATCAGGCATATTTACAGTTTGGGATGACACCACCTGAACCAAAAGATAAGTAAATAAAAAAAGCAGCTTAGGCTGCTTTTTTCTGATTTGAGATAACTTTCATCTGTTTGCTAATCCTTCTCTTGATTTTAGATACTGCTTGTAAGATTGTTTTCTCGTTAAATTCTTCTATCTCTTCAACTGATTAGCATTTATTCAATAAACCTAAGAATTTTTTCGAAGCTTTCTTATGATTACCTAATGTTTCAGGAACATCTCCTTCATCTAACTCTTTCCTTTTATCAAAAAATAACTCATTAAAAGTGTCACCGAATAAAATTAACTCTTTATGACTTGGTTCTATATCCTCATCAAGAATTTGAGCTAACTTATGGAAAGATAAAATTGCTTTAGAATGTAATGCTTTAATATTACTTAAAGCCCTTACAGACAAGATACTGAGCGATGTTCTGTTTGTTTTATCCATTTCAAAATATTCTTGCTCATACATTTCTGTTTCATAAATCAACTCAGTAATTGCCGCTAAATAATCAGATGAAAACTCTCTAAATAAATTATTCCATTCTTGTTTTCTTTTCCATTCAAACTCAAGTTCAAGACGATTATTTTGACTCTCTATTAACTCTCTGTTCGCTTTTATCTGTTGCTTTGTGGACATATATACAATGAATGCTGTCACGATAAATGATAATCCAGTAATCCAAATCGCTGTGGTATCAGTCGAACTTACATTCAAATCCAAAGGAATTTTCTGCGTTTCAGGATTAACTTGAATACTGGCCGTATATAAAGACTGTTGAGGTACAGTCCATGGAAGTTGAATCATGACATCTTGATTATGCTTAAGTTCTTCTTCAACGCCCATTAGCTCCCCCACAACTATTAAAATAATTATTTAAAATGAATAATTTACAAATAATAACAACTTTAAATCTATGGATAAAGCATTAAAAATCAATGCTTCATAGTTACTATACTTTTCATGTATTTCGATATACCTGTTAAGTTTTGCAACCATCAGAAGTGAATGAGAAGCTCCTAAAACTTTAGGATTTTTAGGACATTGAGTTCATGATCTCACTTAGGCTATTTTCTGTTTGTACCCTCTTGCCCCTTTGTTCAACCTTGAGTTTTGCAGATTGGGTTGATGACGGTGTAAACGCGGTTGAACAACATACCATCAAATTAAGACAACACATTCACCAACATCCCGAACTCGGCAATATGGAATTTAAAACCTCGGCTCTAGTTCAAAAAGAATTAAAAAAATATGGGATTGAAGTTCGCACAGGCTATGCCAAAACAGGTGTAATCGGAATTCTTAAAGGTGCAAAACCTGGCCCAGTGATGGCATTACGTGCAGATATGGATGCATTACCAATCGAGGAAAAAACAGGACTTTCTTTTGTGAGTAAAGCAAAGGCAACCTATCAAGGTAAAGAAACGCCAGTGATGCATGCCTGTGGACATGATGCTCACACAGCAATGTTACTCGGCGCTGCAAAAGTGCTTTCGGAAAATAAAGATAAAATTGCAGGTACTGTTGTGTTTGTCTTCCAACCAGCTGAAGAAGGTGGAGCAGATATTGATAACTTTAGCCATGGCGATCAAATTGGTTCACGCAAGATGATCGCTGATGGGGCTTTAAAAAATCCTAAGCCTGAAGTGATCTTCGGTATGCATGTTATGGCAGGTATGCCAAGCGGTCATATTTTCTATAAAGATGGCACTATTTTAAACAGTGCAGATCACTTGCGCATTCAGGTCAGTGGAAAACAAGTTCATGGTTCTATGCCATGGCTTGGACGCGATCCCATTTATGCTTCATCTCAAATGATTAGTAATATGCAGAGTTTGATCAGCCGTCGTGCAGATTTAACCAAAGGTATGGGGGCAATCAGTATCGGCAGTATCCAAGGTGGAACGGTAGGAAATGTGATACCAGAGCAAGTCAATATGGTTGGCACGATTCGATCAAATAATGAAGAAGTCCGCCAGAATATTCTCAAGGATTTACCAAAGCTCATCGAACATAATGCTCATGCAAATGACGTAAAAGCCAAAGTAGAAATTGCCGCTTATGCCCCCGTCACCACGAACGATAAAACACTAACTCAACTCATCGCGCCCTCACTTGTGAAAGTTCATGGCGAAGATAAATTACATGTGCTCGAGAACAATGCGAGTGCAAGTGAAGACTTTGCCTATTATGGTCAACTTATGCCTTCATTGTTCATTTTCATTGGTGCAACACCTCAAGATCAAGAGATGAGTAAGGCTGCACCCAATCATAACCCTCAATTTATTGTAGATGATGCGACATTAAAAACTGGCGTTGAAAGCCACATTCGTTTTGTGATGGACTATCCGACTATTGCACAACAAGTTCAAAAAGACTGGATAAAAACACACAATAAGGCTTAAATCATTTTAATAGTAAGTTGAATTAAGGAGAGTCTAGAACGATAATTCTTGACTCTTCTCAAATACATATTTTATTGAAATGCAAATTTCATTATTTCATTAAATTTCAATCGTACTTTTTATCTAATAAATGAAATGATGAAAACCACAAATCTAAAAAAAATAAACAAGTGATTGATTTTTTTAAAAAATAAACATGGTACAACTATTGCAATATTCCTAATCAATTTCAAAGTAATGAAATTGACTATATTTAAAGGAATAAATTTGATGAAAAAAACAATACTCTGTACCAGTTTGGCCTTTACGGTAAGCACCGCAATTTCTGCCTCACCTTTACTTTCACACGACAAGTATATGCGGTTTGGTATTACCCAGATTGAAGCAGACAAACATCCTGGCCTGTTATTTAACAGTGTTGAAACCTCAATTGGTGAAAGTTATCGACCAACCCTAGCCATGGGGCTATTCCTCAGTGACAACATCAGCCTAGATTTATTAGCTGGTATCCCGCCACAACATAATTTTTATGGTGATGGAGTCAAACTAGGCAGCACCAAATATCTGCCACCCACCTTGAGTCTCCAGTACCATTTCAAACCCAAAGGTAATATCAATCCTTATCTAGGCATCGGTTACAACTATGTCTATTTTTATGATACTGACAGCACAGATGGTTCAGATGTTGATCTGTCCAATTCACATGGCATCACGTTTAACGCCGGCCTAGAATATTTCATCAATAATAAAATTAGTCTAGGTTTTGATTATCGTTATGTCAAAGTAGACAGCGATGTGAAAATCAATGGTGTGGATGCAGGTAATCTCAAAATTGATCCAAGACTCTACAGCCTTACACTGGCTTATCATTTTTAAATCATTCAATAAAAAAACAGCCATTTGGCTGTTTTTTTATGTTCACCTATCAGGCACTTAGATATGTTTAAATAGTGCTGAACGTGATTGATCCGATGCGCCATCGACCGCACTGAGAAAGCGTTCTGTATGAATATCTCGTTCAAACAGACGACTTTGCATTAGCGTGGAAATCGCAGCGTCAATCATGAGGGGTGGACCGCACAAATAAGCTTTATGACCAGAACATTTATTTTCAAAATAATCTGCTACGGCTTCATGTACAAATCCGGTAAATCCATCCCATTGATCTTCGGGCTTAGGGGCATTCAAGGCTGGTACATAACGGAAATTCGGATATTGTTTTACCCAACCTTCAAATATTTCACGGTTATACAGTTCTGCAACATCACGTGCACCTTGGAATAAATAAATGGTACGGTTATCACCTTGTTCTAATAAATCTTGAATCATTGATTGAGGGCTAGATAGGCCCGAACCACCTGCGATAAAAATCACATCCTTCGTATCAGACTTGCGTACAAAGAATTGCCCATACGGTCCGGAAATTTCTAGCTGGTCGCCAGTCTTTAATGATTCATGGACATAAGTAGTCGCTGCGCCACCCGGTACTTGGCGGATATGTAATTCAACAATACCTTCCTCACTTGGGGAGTTGGCAATCGAAAAGGCGCGTGTACCTTCAATTCCAGGGAACCGAATATTGATGTACTGACCAGCTTGGAATTGCATTGGACGATCTAAGGCTAAACGCACGCCTTTAATCGTCGGTGAGAGATCTTTGATTTCAATCACTTCAGTCTGAAAATCCTCAACCAGATAGCCAAGGAAATCTTCATCTTCATCCACATCCGCTTCAATGACCATATCTGATTCTGGTTTGCAGCAACATGCGAGAACTTTATTTTCTTCACGCTCAATGTCCATTAATGCAAATGGAGATGCTTCACCGACATCATAGTATCCGTCGGTTACTTGTACCTTACAGGTACCACAGGTGCCATGACCACAGGCAAATGGAAGCCATACACCCTGCCGTAAAGCTGCATCCAAGATGGTTTGATCTTCCTCTACTTCGATGGTGGTTCCAATCGGTTCAATCGTGACTTGATAACTCATTTCATCGCTCCTTAAACATGACGATGCTGGTAGCCATCCAGCCCAGGTGTTACGAAGCGCAATAGTGATTTATGTCCGATATTTTGGCTCGCCAGACTTTGGTCCAGCTGTGGCTGGAATGGTTGACCATCTAACAAATATTCGACTTTTGACCAATCAATTTCAGTAAATTCAGGATGTTGGTGGAAACCACCTTGTATTTGTTGATCAATTAAATCCTGAAAGCTTTGCTGTGGAGATGCCAACATGGCATGTGCCGCACAGTATAAGGTGTGATGATCCCATCCCACATAAATCAGAATGTTGTCGCCATAATGTTTTTGTAGATCACGAGGTTCAAAATCATATTGGTTGTTAATCGCTTTTACTGGCATATCCCTAAACTCCTAAATTCCATGATGAAGGTGGATAGCCCTTTGATGGACTATCCAAACATTCGACTTAAGCCACACCTTTCCATTTCTTCCAACGTGCTTGATCTGGAGAACCTTCGATATCTAAATTATCGGCACCGACATTAAAGCGGTAATATTCGCGCAACATCACTTCCAGATCAGGGCCACCACAATTACCTTGCAAAATTTGATTCACGGGTAACCACGCTTGAACATACTTTTCTGGTTCTCGTTCGAAAATGTCATGACAACCATCTGAACAAGTGTGATAACGCTCGCCTTTATAGACACTGCTGCGGTAACTGAACATGGTCTGATCGCCATCCATTTCAGTAAAAGTCATCGGTACCTGACAGATTTGGCACAGCTGTGGCAAGCCCGCACTATAGAAACGTTTACCTTCCGCTTCCATCTTACGTGCCAACTCCCAGCGTGGACGGTAATACTTGTCAAAAGTGTCTGGATATTTTTCTGATAACCAATCCATTTCTTCATCAGTTGGAATCCAAGTGTGGAAGCCAGCCGCATGACCAAAGTTATAGAAAATCCACCATGCTTGATGCGAGACATGCTCTTTTTCTTTTTCAATGACTTCAGAATATTTAGGCATACGAATTCCGTAGCGGCTCAAGTCTTTAAAGAGTGCACCACCCGCTTCTTCAAAATAAGTTTCCCATGCTTCTTTCCATGACATAACTTTGTTTGGCAGCATGTAATCCATCATCATGCCGACAATTGATAGTAATCGAGTGCCACGCCAGAACCACTTATCAATCCACTCCTGTACGATCGGTACGTTGTCTTCATGCTGTTCCAGTAGGAATTTGACAATTTCCAGTCCTAGTGTCATATGACGAGCTTCATCTGACTGCGCGCTAAAGCCGAATGTGACGGTTGCCATATCGCCGTTATGGGCAGCACCAGACATGAAGGGTACAAACAGCAAGTTGGTCAACACATATTCAAAGGCAAAACTGATAGCCAGTAAGAATTCAAATGGGCCTGCAGAACGCGCATCTTCAAAGAATGATTTAGGTACAGACAAATACCAAACGCGGTCATGCATGTGTGACCAATCTTGGAAGCCATCAAAGAATTTGTTGTAATGGCTCATCGCATGAATCTGCGTTTGCACATGACGCAGTTCATCAATGGACTGCATTTGGGACGCAATACGTGCACCCACACCACTGAACTGACGTCCTACATGGGCATAACCTTGGAAGGCTTGATATTCCAATGGCGTTACAGCAGTTAAAAACAGTTTAATGGCATTTAAATAGCGTTCGTTGGTGACATTCAACTGACCATTATTTTGTGCAAAAGCATCAAAAATTGCGTACAGCTTTTTCTCTTTTTCTGCTTGATATTTCCAGTAGGCATCCATGGTTAGACGGAATGGATCTTCCCATTTCGACCAATCCGTAATTTTAATGCCTTCAAATTCTTCATAAGGAAATGCTTCTTTACGGTCTGCATAGGAAAATTCCCAGTCCAGATCACGCGTGAGTGCACGGTAACGGTCTTTGGCATTCAGTTTTTTGCCAATTGCATTAATTTTAGAATTCATATCTAAGGTCCTTTATTCTTTTGATATACCGCTTCAATGCGGCACATTGACGCTTACTATTTTTTAATTCCAGTGTAGACGGAACGTATCGTCATCTTCTTCAACGTTGCCGCCCAATGTGATCATGTTGAGCTGTAAAGATTGAATATCCCATTCTTGGCCCAATTTTTCCGAAACCGTTTCTGCACGAACAATCAGACCTTTTTCACTTTCTACGCGAATCATGGCCGGTAAATACTGAATGGTGGCGTCAGGATTATCTTCTTCAATCGCTTCAATGATGTAACGTGAGGTATCATTATCTTGTAATGCCAAATACACTTTAGACATGCTGCTTCTCCTTAAGCCTGTGCCACTTGTTCGAGATCTATTCCAATTTTTTTACTGCGCTCCAGCAGTTTTTGTTCAGCTATATCTATTGCGTCACTAGCTAACGCTTTTTCAGCCCAAGGTGTAAATGCCGCTTTGACTTGTGGTAGGTATTCCGCCAGCCATTGACTTAACAATCGTTTATTTTCAATTGATTCTGCTGCCGCTGTTTTGAGTACGCTGTCTGACCATTTACGTAGATCTGTTAAGGCTTCATGCATAAATTCGGTGAGCATCGCGAGATCCCGAGCTTGGTGCTCTGCTAACCATTGATCAAACTGGGTATAGACCAGTTCAGCCATAAAACTGTCTATCACTAGGTTTTGTAGTAAAAATAGTTTGAAATAGTCTTGTTCAGTCAGACTTTGTTCACACAGCTTACGTAGTCCTTGCCAAGCTGTATCGTTCATCCATGCCTGTTTTGCAGGTATTAACGACTCCCCAGTTCCACCATCCAAGGCTAAACCTACACGAGAAATATATTGCGCCATGCCAAGACGATCCATCGCCGCATAAATACATGCTTGGGTCAGTACCGTGCCATAGCCATAAGCACTGCCTGACATCATGTGCAGGTTGGCGGTTTGCTCCAAATGACGGAATGGAATAAACAACGTGATTACTTTTTCACGGACTTCTTCAGAAATATGTACAGCCAGCTGACGCTTCTCAAAAAAGTTAAAATTAGCTTCGGCAGTATCTTGTAAACGGGCGCGATGTTGCACATATGTCCCATAATAAAACTGACGTGGATCCTTAAATGCATACCAGTCCTGCATCACAATAGCTGTATGCGTTTTATCATTCAGTGTTTTCTCAGGTTTCCATAATGGTCGGTAATGGAAGTTGGTTTCAGCCTGAATATCAAAACTGACTTCCTGATAGCGGGTTGCAGGTTTATTACCAAAACGGCGTTCAATATAGGCATAACTCTGGCGTATTGGTTCAATACTAGATGTTTTAATTTCAAGTGACATGGCTATCTCCTTAAGCTATTTCTAAAGATCTTCTTGATCTGGGATATATCGCTGTGCATTGACTAAAGTGACTTCAGTCCCATAGCGCCATTTTTGTTCTTCCTCATCATTTCTGGTTTTCTGTTCTTCAGTCATCTCGACGACTTGATTGGTCTCACAAAACTGTATAAAAGCTTCACGAGGTAGCACCAGTTCGACAAACAGACTTGGATCGTGAATAGCGAAATCAAATTCAACAAATTTAGCATCACGGTCACCCGTCACCCGGATATATTTGGTGAGTTGTGGCATCCCTATTTGATTTGTCATGACTAAGAATCCTTCTTGCTGGACAAACTTCCTTCCACATACATATATCAATTAGTGTGCCAACTTTTTAAGTTTTTGATTTATATAAGTTTTATTATATTTGGTGTCTTTTTTTGAAGTTTTGATTTCATCAAATGATGAACACAATTAAAAAAAAATTTATCAAATGATGAAAGACTATTTTCAACTCTTTTTTTTATAAATATCCATCTGGCATTTTCATGCACTTTATGTACAGTATGATGATATGTATAAATTTTGAGTTCGTTATTAGTACACAAGTAATGAAAAAGTGCTTCATAGGATATTGAGCACAGAATAAAATGAAGGACATTGCGCATGCAGCCATTTTTGAAGCCACAACAAGATATTCAGGACCTGATTGACCGGATTAAGTTCGATGCCGCTCATGGTCAGATTTGGTTTGAAGAAAATCGTATGTTGTTGCTACATACCGATATTTTTGGTTTTCTACGCAAAGACTTGCACGATATGCTGGGTTATGAGCCAGCCAAAAGGTTCTTTATTCGTTGTGGTTATCAGGCTGGTATGCGAGATGCCGAAGCCACTGCACAACTTCGTCCAGACCTCAATGAAACAGAGGCTTTTATGGCAGGACCACAAATGCATGGTATTCGTGGGATGGTACAGGTCGAAGTCAATACACTTCAGCTGAGCCATCGCAACCATGAGTTCTATGCCGACTTTAACTGGCGACATTCCTTTGAAGGTGAAGTTCACCTGAGCGAATTTGGTAAATCCGATGAACCTGCTTGCTGGCTACAACTTGGCTATGCTTGTGGATATAGCAGCTATGTCATGGGACAAACCATTATTTATCAGGAAACCCAATGTATTGCCCAAGGTCATGATCATTGTCGGATCATTGGTAAACCCTTAACTGAATGGGAAAATGCCGAAGAACTTGTACAATTTATGTCTCCTGACCCTATATCGGACGAAATCATTGCATTACGCGCTGAATTGAATCAGCTAAAACATGATATTTATACTCGTGCCGAGGTCGACTACAGCATGTTTAATGCGGTCGGAGAATCTGCGGCTTACCGCAATGTCTGTGACCTCCTCAAAAAAGCGGCTGGCAGTAAAGTGGCCGTACTCCTGTCTGGGGAAACAGGTGTTGGTAAGGAGGCTTTTGCACGAGGTATTCACTATGCTAGTCCACGCAAAGATAAGCCTTTTATCGCAGTTAACTGTGCTTGTATCCCACACGACCTGATTGAAGCTGAGCTCTTTGGCGTAGAAAAGGGGGCTTTCACAGGAGCAGTCAGTCAACGAATAGGTAAATTTGAACGTGCCCATCAAGGTACGATTTTTCTGGATGAACTGGCTGAGTTATCCCCTCGTGCCCAAGCAGCCTTATTACGAATGCTGCAAGAAGGTGAATTTGAGCGTGTAGGCGATTATCAGACCCGAAAAGTCGATGTTAGAGTGGTAGCTGCTACCAATGAAGATCTAGAATTAGCTGTCAAAGAGGGTCGATTCCGTGCCGATCTGTATTTTCGCCTAAACATTTTTCCGGTACGTATTCCGCCATTACGCGAACGGCGGGAGGACATTCCCCTGCTGGTCAGTCATTTTCTTAAACGCTTTGAAAATATCTATGACAAAAAATTTAAAGGACTTAGTGACAAAGCCAAACATTTCTTTATAAATTATAATTGGCCAGGCAATATCCGTGAATTAGAGAATGTGCTGGAACGCGCAGCACTACTCACAGATGATCAACAAGAGATTAAACTACGTGATTTATTTCCCGATGTTGTGGCCGCTGAGGCAAATAGCTATCGGGAAACATTCCCTTCCAAATCATTTAATTCACAAAAAATTGCAGAACTATTTACTCCTGACTTTTCATTGGAGCATTACGAACAGCAGATTATTGTACAAGCCATGCAACAGAGTCAGAACAATGTCTCCGAAGCAGCACGTTTACTCGGCATTAGCCGGGCAACATTGGATTATCGCTTAAAGAAATATAGGGCCTTATCCTAAGGCTCTATATTTCATACCCAAACACCCTCAACTTATATTACTGCGTGCTTTTTTAACCGGTATTCCAGTGCACTTCGTGTCATATTCAAATAACGTGCAGCTTTCGACACGTTGCCGCGATACTTTTGCAAAGCTGTTTGTAAAATCGTGGCTTCGACATATTCAATATCTAACTGTTCTGAATTGTGCATCAGATTTTCAATGAACTGATCCAGATCACTATGAGTAGCAATGCCTTTGATGCCATTCACTTTCTGCTTATGTTGGCTAACAAAGCTCTGAATTACATTATCTTCCAACATCAGGTCTTCTAAGTCCAATGGCGTATCATTGGACAATAGCACTGCCCGTTCCACAATATTTCGCAGTTCGCGGATATTCCCCGGCCACTCATAACTGTTGAAGAAAGCATAAACCCGGTCACTAAATCCGTTGAAGGTCTTCTCGTACTGCTTTTCAAAGAACCGAATATAATATTCCAGCAGTAAATTAATGTCTTCCCGACGCTCTTTCAATGATGGGATTAATACCGGATAAGTGGCAAGCCGGTAATATAAATCACTGCGGAAACGTCCTTCATCTACTGCTTTTTTCAGACTTTCATTACAAGCGACCACCACCCTGACATTGGTCTTGCGGGTCTTGGTATCCCCCACCCGTTCAAACTCTCCAGTTTGCAAAACACGAAGCAAAGACGCCTGTGCTTTAGGGGATAGCTCGATAATTTCGTCCAGGAAAATGGTGCCCCCATCTGCCCGTTCAAATTTACCAATGCGGTTTTCAGTCGCCCCGGTAAATGCGCCTTTATTACTACCAAACAATTCCGCTTCAATCAGTTGCTCTGGCAGACAGGCACAGTTAATTGCGACAAATTCTTTATCTTTACGGGCACTATTCTGATGGATACCACGCGCAAATGCTTCTTTCCCAACCCCTGTACTGCCTTGTAGCAATACCGTAATATCCGACTCTGCTGCCTTGAGCAATAATTGGCACACCCTGGCAAAGGTCTTGGATTTTCCTATGGCATCAAAGTAGCTGTTGGAAAATAATGGTTTAATGGTTTCAATAAAATATTCAGATTTCAGTCCAAAATGACGGTCCTGCCCTTCATGGCTTTCAATCCGGCAACACTCATCTCCTTTGGCAACACAATGTGTTTCGACATAATGAAAGGGAGCATTTAAAAATTTTGAGGTATAACCACTGGAATAACCCGTCAACCACCAGCAGCAACAGTGTGTCGAGTAAGACCTGTTCTTAATTTGTGCATAGGCTTCATAGGAGTCATTCCATTTGAATATACCTTTAAACTTGTTCTGCTTGGGATTGAACTCCAGCGTCTCAATATCAACATTTACCATGCCACGTATCTTGGCCAGTTGAGGCCCTGCCACAAAGGCTGACAACTGATCATCTGCGCGCAGTTTGAGCGCTCGCACAGCATCTTCACTACCAATTTCATAACCCCAGCGATAGATAACTTTTTTAGCTAGATCAATCCCATATTCATCAATCAAAAAATGCTTCAGTGTATACAAACTATTCGCATTAAAGAGAAGTGATCGATCTCCATCGAACCAGATTTTACCGTCCTCACTATCAAAAGAAATTTTACTAATAAAATCGCTAACCGATATATCCATATAATTTTTCATTGAGTATTACTCCATCCCTCAATTAATTTCGAATTTCCTGAACTATTTGAATATATTATTATTTTTATAAATAAGCAGGCGTTTCTAGGTCAGTGTATAGATCGCCAATTTAGAAATACAGTGTCAAAGATGACAAAACTACAAAACACTACGTTTTGCTCCTTTGATTCACTCACCAATCTCATCGAACATATCAGGCACATATCGATAAGATTAATGCGCTTTAATTGTGAAAACCAGCCTTTCACTGGCTGGTTTTGAATGGGATTTATTTCTTTAAAAATCGAGCAATTTCCTCCCGAATCGTCTGGTGTTCAGGCACGACTGCAGATAGCCAGAAAATACCATGTACACCACCCCGAATACGCTTGATGGTGGTGGTTATACCTTGCTCGATTAAACGGAATCCATAATATTCCGCATCATCCCGCGATACTTCATATTCTGTGGTCACGATTAAAGTTTCTGGCGCAGCAGATAGATTGTCATACTGTAAAGGTGAATATTGAACAGACTGCCCATCTTGGATCTGATAATTTTTCCAGAACCAGTCCATATCCTGTTGCGATATTAGATAACCATTTTCATCATTTCTTGAGGCAGAATCCATCTCAGGCTGTATCACTGGATATATTAAGATCTGTTTGGCAATCTTCATATCCTGTGATATAGCCCATAATGCAGATGTCGTTGCAAGATTTCCTCCTGCACTGTCACCTATGACTGAGATTTGATTCTCGTCACCGCCATATTCTTGAATATGTTGAAACACCCACTCCAATCCCTGTCTGGCATCTTCATGTGCGGCTGGAAACGGATGCTCAGGCGCCAAACGGTAATCCACTGACACCACAATATGCTGATTCATTTGCGCCAGCACATGGCAAGTTTCATCGGCTACAGCCAGCGAACCAGCGACAAAGCCACCTCCATGATAATATACCAGCACAGGGAGTGTTTTTCCTGCAAGTTCTGGCTCATAAATGCGCAGATAAGTTCCTGTGCGGTACTCAACATCGGTCGTCTTGGTTTTCACCTCGACCGGCTTTTGCATGTTTTGGAAAGATTCAACTACTGCACGCACTTCATCTACCTGACTTTGATGAAAAGGTTTCACCCCTGCTTCTTGGATCTGACCGAGTAGAGTTGCAATTTCTTGAGTAATTGGCATATGAATTCTCCTGACCGATCAAGACACTTGTTGAAGTAAAGTACTGTTAGGATCGACTGCTTTAAAATGAAAACCCTGATAACCTTTAGCAATCATCTCATTACAAATCGCACGATACTTCGGTGCTCCACCTAAATACACCAGGCAACGGCGTGGTTTTCCGGGAATATTGGCACCCATATACCAAGAATCCGTATTTGGCAGCAGACTTGCCTGAGCCAGCTCATTGGCATGATTCACCCATTCTTCTTCCGCTTGAGCATCTGCATCAACTTCAAGAAGCTGATGATCAATCATGTGTTGGATAATGCCTGTCGCAAGTTCAACATGATCTTCAATCGCTAAAGGCATGTTATATAGCACCGAAGGACTTTGTGGACCTGTCACAAGAAATAAATTCGGGAATCCACTCACGGTATGCCCCAAATAGGTACGTGGTCCTTCTTTCCATTTTTCAGTCAGTTTTTCATGGTTCTTGCCTTGGATCCCTAACGCAAATAATGGTCCAGTCATGGCATCAAAACCGGTCGCCAGAATCAAGACATCCACCTCATGCAACTGATCACCAACCACAACGCCATTCTCATCAATATGGGAAATTGGAGTTTGTTTAACGTCAATTAAATGCACATTGTCTTGGTTAAATACTTCGTAATATCCACTTTCCATGGGTGGTCGTTTAGTGCCATAGCAATAATCTCTCGGTGCCAACAATTCTGCTACTTCTGGCCTTTTCACACGAGCATGAATTTTTTGACGAATAAACTCGGATACAGTTTCATTGGCTTTCGGATCAAACAAGATATCCTGATAACTATCAATAAACAGACGGAAACCACCACGCTGGTAACGGTCTTCATAAACTTTTAAACGTTCTTCTTCGGAAACTGCCAGTGCTGAAGGCTGTACTTCGTTATAAGGTACCCCCAGGAAATGATTGCGGGCATTATGTCTGATTAAAGTATATTTGGCCTTGTTCTCGAGATCTTCCTCTGCCTGAGTAGGCCCATTACCCAATGGAGTGGAGTAGTTTGGTGTACGCTGGAACACATATAACTCACCGACTTCTTTGGCAATTTCCGTAATAAGCTGGATACCCGTAGAACCGGTGCCAATTACACCAACACGTTTGCCTTTCAAGCTAATTGGTTGTTTTGGCCAGTTGCCGGTAATCAGTGTTGGACCTTTAAAGTTTTCTACACCTGGGAATTCCGGTTTTTTCGGCACGGACAATGTCCCTACACCAGAAATAAAGAAACGAGATTTAATGACTTCACCCTGATTGGTCGTTACTGTCCAATATTTTTCTTGTTCATTCCAGACCACAGACGTGACTTTGGTATTGAAGGT
The DNA here is from genome assembly GCF_013417635.1 of Acinetobacter sp. YH12239. Lineage (NCBI taxonomy): Bacteria > Pseudomonadati > Pseudomonadota > Gammaproteobacteria > Moraxellales > Moraxellaceae > Acinetobacter > Acinetobacter sp. YH12239. Next base: position 139,188 of record NZ_VPDP01000003.1, read on the forward strand.
GATGTCCTTTCTCAGGTCAAAGCGATCTGCCACATGATTGAGATATCGTAGAATTTCTGGCTGGGCTGCAAATTTCTCACTCCAGGTCCATTCTTGCTGTAATTTTTCATCAAATGAATAGGAATAATGCACACTCTCAATATCACAACGTGCACCGGGATAATTATTCCAGTACCAAGTTCCACCTACATCCGGTGCACTTTCAAACACGCGTACTGGAACTTTCATCTGATCACGCAGTTTGAATAAGGCATAAAGTCCAGTAAACCCTGCACCAACGACCGTCACCAAGGTGTCCACACCTTTTGTTAAAATACTTAAATTATCCATGAAACGTCTCCAGTGTTCTTAAATTATCCTTATGCTTAAATGTCCTATCTAAGCCACCAGATACTTCGCAAGGAGCGTGCCAAAACTTAACCACATGTTTTTTATATAAATATTTATTTTTTTAAATAAAAAAATTCATGTTTTCACTAAATTAACTCTAATTCTCACATATACATGAATTTATAAAGGAGTTGAGAATGAAGGGAGTTCATTCATGGCATCAAAGATACACTCCAGCAGTCAAAAAAAATCCTCCTTGATGGAGGATTTTTTATTTGAAAAATTTATTTCTGCTCGATGAACTCTTTGAAATCTGCTTTACGAATCATCGCATGGATGCCTTTGGTTTTATCTACAACTTGAGAAACTTCAAAATCAGTCGCAGCACTGAGATATGCATATGCAATTTCTTCACTTATGCCATATTCATTGACTAAGAAATTGATTGCTTCACGCGTAGATTTACGCATTGCTTCATCCAAATCTTCATCTAAGCCAGGTGTAATCCAAAATTGATCATTTTCACCTAATGGCTGAGAAAGTTGCTTACCTGGAATATGATCTTTACCCGCTTTTAACACACTAATTTTAAACGTTGCACGCGCTGAACCTTCTAAAGCAGTTAACGCAACTTCACCATCACCTTGAACAAAATGACTATCACCTGTGTAGAATAATGCACCTGGAACTTGAACAGGATAATAAGCGGTTGCCCCAGCAGTTAAATCATTAATATCAATATTTCCACCATAAAATGAGGGTGGAACTGAGTGAACAGGTTCGCTGGTATTCGGTGCAACTCCCATTGTTCCCATAAACGGATTTAATGGAAAACGAATCGCTTTACCAGATTCTGTTTGAATCACCCCCTCCCATACACCCTCTTTATTTTGCGCAATGGGTGTAAATACTGAAACATTGCCATAAGCCTCAGGGTTTGCAGGTGACGCATGATCATGTTTTTGACGTTTAGGGAATTCAGGCAATGTACCTTTACCATGACGGTTCGAAATAACACCATAAGGAACACGTGGTTCTATTTTCAATATTTCAACTTTAAGCACGTCTCCCGGCATTGCACCTTCAACGTAGATCGGACCAGTAATAATGTGTGGACCATCTTTATGGAAATCACGCTTTAAATTAGAGCGGGTGATCAATTTCGCTTCATCTAAAATGTGCTCTTTTTTAACACCTTTAGATGTAAAGTATTTTTCAGCATCACGCCCTTGATCTTCTAATAAACCTTCATGTGACACTGTATCAAAAGTCACATGACTCCCCGATGGAACCGTTAAAACTGGCTTAGCATCTTTATTCGGTAGATAACCCCATTGAATGGTATTGAGTGTGCTTGGAATATAATAGTGTCCAGCATACTCACCTTTTTTTAATAAAGTTGGCTTACTTTCAATCTGTTTTAAAATTTTAAAATCTTCAGCCGAACTAAAAGTCGAAAAACTTAATATTGATGTAGCAATCGAAATCGATAAAGCTAACTTTTTTAACATGCACTCAAATCCAACTATAAATTTCATGTGAATTTATTTAAGCAATCCCTATGCCAAACATGATTAAAATTCAATTAGATCTACATTTTCATTTTAAAATATTTCGCCCAATCTACAGCTATTTTTGAAATCTTGTGCCATTGGTCTGTAAAAATGGAGTGCTAAACTTCAAGCCTTTCAAACATTGTATAAATCAGCGTTTCGCATTCTTTGTTAAGAATGTTGCAAAACACTGGACTATTTAAAGTAATGGAACACCTGTATGGCGAACAAATTTGAATTTCAAATCCGAGTGTATATTGAAGATACAGATGCAGGAGGCATTGTTTATCATGCCAATCATATTCGCTTTATGGAACGCGCACGTACAGAATGGTTACGCGCTTCAGGGATTTCACATTACTGGCATCAAAAAGATTACAACTTTGTCGTGCATAAATTAGCGCTTAAATATTCACGTCCAATATTAATGGATGACTTAATTACTGTTACAGCAAGTGTAGTTTCGTGTAAAGCAACGTCTTTTGTATTGCAACAAAATATTTATCGTGGTGAAATCATGCTAGCTTCAGGGGAAGTAGAATTGGCGTGTATTAGCGCTGAAATGAAACCGCTGAGAATTCCAAATGAAATCCGTGATCTAATCGAAAAAGAATTAGCCCACGCATAAAAATATGATTGGCACATGTAACTATGGCAACACAACTCGAATCTTCACTTCACGTCACAGATTTAATTCTTCAAGCGAGTCCAGTCGTACAACTGGTCATGCTGGTGTTGGTACTGGCTTCACTCTTTAGCTGGTACCTTATTGCCAAGTTACATATGACTTTTAAAAAAGCTCGCCAAGGTGATGATCATTTTCAAAAGATTTTTTGGTCTGGTGCAGAACTCAACACTTTATATAACAATGCACAAGTCAACTCTAAGCGTGAAGGCTTGGAAGATGTTTTTTATCTTGGTTTTGCAGAGTTTCTCAAACTCAAAAAAACCAAAGCTGAAACAGCACAAGTCATTGATGGCACAGAGCGTATTCTTGGGGTGGGTTTAAGCCGAGATCAGAGCCGTATGGAGCAAGGCCTCAGTGCACTTGCCAGTATTGGTTCAGTTGCGCCCTATGTTGGTTTATTTGGTACGGTTTGGGGCATTATGAATGCTTTTATCGGCTTAGCCCAAGTCGATCAAGTGACGCTAGCAACTGTCGCACCAGGTATCGCGGAAGCCCTCATTGCGACTGCTATTGGTTTATTTGCTGCGATTCCTGCAGTACTTGCATTCAACCACTATACGGCCAAAAGTGAAGAAATTTACTCAGATCGTTCCTTGTTTGCTGAAGAAATGGTGGCGCTTTTACAACGTCGTTCTGTGGGTTCTACACAGGAAGCTGAATAAATGGCCGTTCGTCGCTCAGGGCGTTTCCAACGCATTAAAAAGCCACTTAACAGTGACATGAATGTAGTTCCTTATATTGACGTCATGTTAGTACTTTTGGTGATTTTTATGGTGACTGCACCAATGATCACAAGTGGCATAAAAGTTGATTTACCTGAAGCAAACAGTGTACCGATTGAATCTAAGGATGCACCAGCTATGGTGACTTTAGATCAACAAGGACAATACTTTTTAGAATACAAGGGTAGCCAACCAAGTCCACTGAGCTTGCAGGAGTTACAACAGACACTCCGTGATGCACAACAAACTGCTGAACGTGAGAATAAACAATTTAGTGTCGTCATTAATGGTCATAACACTCGACCTTATGGTGAGGTGATGACGCTCATGTCTAACTTACAAGATGCAGGGATCAATCAAGTTGGCTTGCTGACCAAACCGATTCAATAAGCTATGAAAGAATCTAACTCCCGCTTTTCAAAAGAAAAGAAAATTGCAATCGGATTCACTGTTGCGGTCCATGTGATTGCGATCACAGGCTTATTGTTTCTTGGATTGACTCAACCTCCTGAGCCAACTAAAACTGTTAAAACAGTTTTAGTGAAACCTGAGGATCTAGTACCACCCGAACCCACGCCATTGGTTGAATCTGATCATTCAGATACAGCGCACCAGAACGTTCAAGAAAATGTTCAACAGACCAATGAGCCGATTCAAAATGCACCAGTGATTCCTGTCGCACCTGCTGTACCTCCTCCAGCTCAACCAAAAGTTGAAGAGCCTAAATCCGACCGTAAAGCTGAGCAAGCGGCTGCGGTTAAAGCTCAACAAGAAGCCGAACGTAAAGCAGCGGCTGAAGCACAACGTCAAGCGACTCAAGAAGCGAATCGTAAAGCTAAAGCTGAGGCCGATGCTAGAGCTAAACACGAGGCCGCTCAAAAAGCCAAAGCAGCTGAGCAAAACGCAAAACAGGAACAACAACAAAAGGCGAAAGCTGATGCGGCTTTAAAAGCGAAACAAGAAGCTGATCGAAAAGCTAAAGCTGAGGCAACTCAAGCCAAAGCTAAGCAAGAAGCTGATCGGAAAGCTAAGGCGGAGGCCGATGCTAAAGCCAAACAAGAAGCCGATCGGAAAGCCAAAGCTGCTGCTGAAGCCAAAGCCAAACAAGATGCTGATCGTAAAGCTAAAGCGGAAGCAGATGCAAAAGCCAAACAGGATGCTGATCGTAAAGCTAAGGCTGCAGCTGATACCAAAGCTAAACAAGAGGCTGATGCGAAAGCTCGTCAGGAAGCACAAAGAAAAGCAGACGCTGAAGCCAAAGAACGTGCCGAAGCTGAAGCTCGAGAATCTGCCGCTGAAAAAGCCAGACAAGAAGCAGCCAACAAAAAAGCTGAATCTAAACGCATCGCTTCTTCAGCAAAAAGAGACTTTGAGCAAAAAATCAAAGGTGCTTGGAGAATGCCAGTAGGCTCTTCAGGTCAAAAAGCGACCGCACGCGTGACATTATCTGACAGTGGTTCTGTGACTTCAGTTATCGTCAATGCATCAGATCCAGATGTCAAAGCCAGTGTCGAACAGGCTGTTCGTGCAGCAGCACCATATCCGATGCCATCCGATCCTGATGCAAGGCGTGAAGCTCGTAGTTTCACTTCTTCATTCACCGTGAAATAATAAAAAACCTTTCGATTCGTCGAAAGGTTTTTTCATGAATTGCGGATAATTACACGCTTTATATAGATTCGGTACAGAGCTATATGCTAAAAAGCTAGAATATTCGAAAAATTAGTATCTTGAGTACGTGACCTCTCATGAAAATGATCTCAAAACATCTTCTCGGTTTAGCAATTTTGGCAGCATTTAGCCCTGCTCTCATTACGACCTCTTATGCACAGCTTCATCTTGAAATTGCTAAAGCACCTGAAGAAGCACCAAAAATTGCTATCGTGCCATTCGTAGGTGATCAACGCTTATACCCTGTTGTAGAGCAAGATTTAAACCGTTCAGGTCGCTTTACCAGTTCATCTAAAAATTTACCTGCAACAGCAACCATCAATCAAGCCAATGGTGCTGCTTGGCAATCTGCAGGCGTACCTTATGTTGTGAATGGTGAAGTTAAAACCAATCCTGATGGTTCACTGGCTGTTCATTACCAACTCTATGATGTCCAAAAACAACAATATTTGCTCAATGAACTATTAACTGTACCACCATCGCGCATTCGATCTGCAGCACATATGATCAGTGATGCGATTTACCAAGCATTAACAGGTATTCCTGGTGACTTTAGTGGTCGCATCGCTTATGTTTTGCGAAATCCTGCGACTCCCGATAATCGCTACACTTTACAAATCGCAGATACGGACGGCGAACAACCACGCACTGTATTGAGTTCGCGCGATCCAATTTTATCCCCTGCTTGGACGCCTGATGGCAAAAAAATCGCTTATGTTTCATTCGAAACCAAACGTCCAGCGATCTATGTTCAAGATTTAGCGACTGGACAACGTGAAAAATTAGCTGGCTTCCGTGGCTTAAACGGTGCGCCAAGTTTTTCCCCTGATGGTAAAAGCATGTTGTTCACTGCTTCAATGCATGACAACCCTGAAATTTATCAAATGGATTTAAATACGCGCCAAGTGAAGCGTATGACAAATAATACAGCAATTGATACAGAAGCTCGCTATACCCCAGATGGTAAAGGTTTTATCTTTACCTCAGACCGTGGTGGTTCAGCACAGATCTATCATTACACGTTTGCTGATGGTTCAACAAAACGTTTAACTTTCCGCGGAGCATTCAACGCACGTGGAAGTTTAAGTGCCGATGGTAAATATGTTGCTTTAGTACATCGCCCTTCAGGTAGCAACTATAAGGTAGCAATTCAGGAAATCTCCACTGGGATCACGAACATTTTAACGCCAACCAGTTTAGATGAATCACCAAGCTTTTCACCAAATGGTCAAATGGTCGTGTATGCGACACGTGAAGGCAGCCGTGGATTGTTATCGATTATGTCTACAGACGGCCGCTTCCGCATGAATTTACCTAGCGAGCAAGGTGAAGTCCGTGAACCTGCTTGGGCACCTAAATAATCGAATTTAATCTTTCAAGGAGATGAACATGAACGCGATTAAAACGTTTGCTCTTCCACTCATTGCTGTAAGTTTAGTAATGACGGGTTGCGCAAGCCGTAAACCAGCGACGACAGATACCACTACGATGACACCACCATCAACGTCAACCTCTGTGAATACGACTGGTCTCAGTGAAGATGCAGCATTAAATGCTCAAAACTTAACGGGTGCTTCTGCTAAAGGGGTAACTGAATCCAATAAAGCTTTCTTGGCTAAACGTGTTGTTCACTTTGATTATGACAGCAGTGAGCTATCTACTGAGGACTACCAAACCCTCCAAGCACATGCACAATTTTTATTGGCAAATGCAAACTCTAAAATCGCATTAACTGGTCATACCGATGAACGTGGAACGCGTGAATACAATATGGCTTTGGGTGAGCGACGTGCCAAAGCAGTTGAAAGTTATCTGGTCACAAATGGTGTAAATCCAAACCAACTCGAAGCTGTGAGTTATGGTAAAGAAATGCCAATTAATACAGGTAACAATGAAGCTGCGTGGAAAGAAAACCGTCGTGTAGAACTCAATTATGAAGCAGTACCACCACTTCTTCGCTAATGAATGCAAAAAAAGCGCTCAATTCGAGCGCTTTTTTTATATCAGGTTTAAGACCTTTGCGAGTCTGGCATGGACACTTGCATAGACTCAATCATGTCATGCTTATTAAACTCTTTATATTCAGGTTTAGCCTCGTACTGTTTCCATGCTTCCTTGGAACTCTCTGAACTAATTTCGTTTAAGTCGATTGCCTCACCTGGCGTTGGAGTTGCTTCAAACTTTTGAATGCTCATTTTAAAGCTCCTTTTAAAATCATCCTCCTATCAACATACCATGTTCTAAAACTCTGGCAAGTGCAAAATCACCACAAATAACGCAGGATAATTTCTATTTTGCACTGAACTCATCTAAAATAGCCCAAGATCCAAATTTTATTCTTTTAAAGCTTTTAGGAGCGTCCTTGTAATGTCATACCTCACCTTGTCACAATATCTTGCACAACAACAAGGAAATCTAACGCCTGAACTCTCTAATGTGATTGAAACAGTTGCTGAAACGTGTAAAACCATCGATTCAGCATTGCAAAAGGGTGCCTTAGCGGGTGTATTAGGTAGTGCTGGTAATGAAAACGTACAAGGTGAAGCGCAAAAAAAATTAGATGTTATTTCAAATGACTATTTAATTGATGCGCTAAAGAACAACGAAAATGTAGGCGGTTTAGCTTCTGAAGAACTCGATGAGTTTACCCCAGCACAAGAGAATGGTAAGTATTTAGTTTTATTCGACCCACTAGATGGCTCAAGTAATATCGATATCAATATGTGTGTTGGCACCATCTTCTCTATCCTACCTGCCAAAAATTCAGTGACACAAGCAGAAGATTTCCTTCAAGCAGGTACTGAACAAGTCGCAGCTGGTTATGTGTTATATGGCCCATCAACTATGATGGCATTAACCGTTGGTGCAGGTACTGTTTTCTTTACATTTGATCCAGAGTCAAAAACATTCCTGTTGACGACTGAAAATATCCAAGTGGATGCCGATACAAAAGAATACGCCATTAATGCTTCAAACCAACGTCATTGGGAAGAACCTATTCAACGCTATATTGGTGAGCTACAAGCGGGTAAAACATCTGTACGTGAAAAAGATTTTAACATGCGTTGGGTTGCCTGCATGGTCGGTGATATCCACCGTATTCTTTGCCGTAGTGGGATTTTCTTATATCCTTACGATACCAAAGATCCTAAGAAAGCTGGTCGTCTACGTCTTATGTATGAAGCAAATCCAATGAGTATGCTCATGGAACAAGCAGGTGGTGCTTCGACAACAGGTCGCGTGCGTATTATGGAAATCCAACCGACTGAACTTCACCAACGTGTACCAGTCGTCATTGGTTCAAAAAATGAAGTTGAGCTTGTTACTGCTTATCATCAATAATTTTACAATTGAGAGCCTATTGATTTAGGCTCTCATGGAAGTCAAACTGAATGGCCATTATCTTTTTAGAATCTAAAGACAACCCGAAAATTAAACATTTACGTGGTTTAATTGATCAAAATAGTTACCGTAAAAAGCAAGGCCAAACTGTTCTAGAAGGCACACATTTGTGCTTAGCTTGGTTAGAAAAAAATCGTAAATTGAATTCGATTTTTACCACTGAAAAAGCAATGGAACACGCTGATTTTGACGAAATCGCACAACACTATACAGGTTCAGTGTTTGTTATTAGTGAATCACTCTATAAAGACATTAGCACGCTAGGAACCACCTTGGCATGTTTAGCGATTGTAGATTTGCCAACTCAACGTGATGCTCTAGATTATACTCAAGACACTTTAATTCTTGAAAATGTTCAAGATCCAGGCAATGTGGGTACATTACTTCGTTCAGCTGCGGCTGCAGGTATTGAACAAATTGTTTGCACCAAAGGTTCAGCATCTTTGTGGTCTCCTCGCGTATTACGAGCAGGAATGGGTGCGCACTTTTCATTAAAAACCTATGAAAACGTTGCGCTTGAAGATGTGCTGTCTCAATTCAAAATTCCCGTGTATGTCACGAGCTCACATGAATCAGAAAGTTTATATGCAAAAGACTTAACTCAAGCTTGCGTATGGGTACTGGGCAATGAAGGTCAAGGCGTTTCGGAATATGCCCTAGCGCATGCTTCAGCAATTACCATTCCCCAACCGGGTGGTCAAGAATCATTAAACGTTGCAGTTGCCGGATCGATTTGTTTCTTTGAAATGGTACGCCAACGGATATGATTCGTTAAAATATATTAACGAAGTCACTGAAAATAAAAAAATCTATTAAACTGCTAAAAAATAGTTGCTTAGATTGTCAACCTACCATTATGTTTTGACGTTATATAAGTAACGATTAGAAAATAATGGTGGGTACCCAATGACGGGATTTTCCATCTCTATGGATTTAGCACCAAAAAAAGTCAAGCCTGAAGATTCGAGTGTTCTTTTGAATACGGCTGAACAACGTCTTAAATATTTTATGCAAGACGTCACTGGGCGTGCATTGGTGATGATGGAAAGTGCAACTCAAGGACACAATGGCATTGCCATGGATTTAGTCCAAGAAGCTTTTATATCTTTGCATAAATCATATGCTGATAAATCCACTGCAGAGTGGTATCCCCTTTTCTATACCATTTTAAATAACAAACTTCAGGATTGGCGCCGTAAAGAGTCTCGACGGGCTTTTCCATTTTCGTTATTTAAAAAAAATAACCACGATGAAGATGATGACGAAACCATCAATATTGTGGATGAATCAACACCTAATCCGCTGCAATTTCTTGCACAAGAGATGGCTGTTGAGGAGATTCAAAATGCAATTTCTAAGTTACCTGTTCGCCAACAACAAGCATTTATGTTGAGAGCATGGGAAGGGTTTGACACACAAACCACAGCCGAAATCATGAATTGTTCAGAAGGCAGTGTGAAGACCCATTACCATCGAGCTATACAGGGCTTAAGATCTGCTTTGTCTCACTTAAACCCAAATGACGGGGGATCATCGGATGAATCATGATGAATTTACGAAACAAGTGACTGAAAAATTGAATGTACTGGCATCACAACATCGCAATAAAGCGGTCGTGATGGAGCATGTACTTGATGAGATTAAAGACAAACCGTTATTTTCTCAGTTTATGACTTGGAAAGTTACTGGTTTTGCATTAGCAGCCGCGATCACAGGATTTGTGGTACTTCCAAATGCATTTGATTTGGAAGAAGCTCCAAGCCCACAACAAGTGATTGTCACCCCTAAACTTTCTCCGCAAATGATGGAAGATCTAGAAATGTTATCTGTTTTTGGTGAGGATAAATCAGCTCATGGCAGCTAAAGGCTTAGCGATTGCACTCTGCACATTAGGTTTTTTACAAACCAGTTTTGCAGGCTATGAACGTTTTTGGATCTTCTCGAAAGACAATAATTCTGAACTTAATGAATCTTGGGAATCGCTTTCTGAAGATGAACAAAAAGCACTGATTAAACGCTATCAAAATTTGAAAGAAATTCCTGAAGAGCAAAGTATTGTTCTACAACAAAGAATGGATTGGTTTACTAAACTGCCTGAACAAGAAAAAATACAAATGCGCGAAACTTGGCAACAGATGAGCTCAAGTGAACGAAATGATTTACGTAAAAAAATGATGAACGCGACGACTGCCGAGCAGCGCAAGGAAATACGTGAAACTTATTTAAATAAATATATGCAACAAACCACCATGAAACAATAAAAGTTTAAAGCCTCTATAAGAGGCTTTATTTTTTTAATTAAATATATATACCCTCACGTTCAGGCTGATAGAGCACTTTATCAATTTTTACTTTCATTATTTGCCCATCAGGCTGAGGCCATTCAATTTCCTGTCCTTCCGCCAAACCTAAGATTGCTGCGCCAATGGGTGCAATCACATTAACCTGCCCCTTTTCACCTTTAAAGTCATGGGGATATACCAGCACAATCTCTGTAGGTTCAGTCGATGGTGCAACCGTTATCAGCACTTTAGCATTCATCGTCACTACATTGGCAGGGATATCTTTAGGCTGTACGACTTCAGCACGAGCCAACTCGTTTTCTAAATGTTCCATCGTTGAAGTCAACTGTGGCTGATGCTCCAACATGGTTTCTAAACGATTTAAATCTTGTTCAGAAATAATAATATTTGGATGGCTCATTTTCTGCTCCAATTCAAATGTATAACGACAATTGAATAATTAATAGATACATCAGTTATATCAGAACTATTGAAAAATGACAGATTTGACATTCCAATATTCAATAAAAAAGCCCCCTTGAGGGGGCTTTTCTCAAGTCGAAGATTATTTTGCGTAAACTGGGAATTTAGCGCATACAGTCTCAACTTTAGCTTTCACAGAATTGAGGACAGCTTCGTCGCCTTTAGAATCTAAGATATCCGCGATCCAACCTGCAAGTTCACGTACTTCTGCTTCACCGAAACCACGAGTTGTTACAGCTGGAGTACCAATACGGATACCAGAAGTTACGAATGGAGAACGTGGATCGTTTGGCACAGAGTTTTTGTTCACAGTGATGTGAGCAGCACCTAACCAAGCATCAGCGTCTTTACCAGTAATGTCTTGTTTGATGAGAGACAACAAGAACAAGTGGTTTTTCGTACCGCCTGAAACAACGTCATAACCGCGCTCGATTAACACTTCAGCCATTGCTTGCGCGTTTTTCACAACTTGTTGTTGGTATGCTTTGTATTCAGGAGCCATTGCTTCTTTGAAGCAGATTGCTTTAGCCGCTACAGCATGAACTAAAGGACCACCTTGGTTACCTGGGAATACAGCAGATTGAAGTTTTTTCTCAATCTCGTCGTTTGCTTTTGCAAGGATTAAACCTGAACGTGGGCCACGAAGTGTTTTGTGAGTCGTCGTTGTTGTTACGTCAGCAATTTGAACTGGGCTTGGATAAACACCAGCAGCAACAAGACCAGCAACGTGAGCCATATCAACGAATAGATAAGCGCCTACTTTGTCTGCAATTTCACGGAAACGCTGCCAATCAACGATTTGGCTATAAGCAGAGAAACCTGCAACAATCATACGTGGCTTGTGTTCTACAGCTAAACGTTCTACTTCTTCGTAATCGATTTCACCTGTTTCTGGATTTAAACCGTATTGGATCGCATTATATGTTTTACCAGAGAAGCTAACTTTAGCACCGTGAGTCAAATGACCACCGTGAGCTAAGCTCATACCTAAAACAGTATCGCCTGGGTTAAGAAGCGCTAGATAAACTGCAGAGTTTGCTTGAGAACCAGCATGAGGCTGAACGTTCGCGTAATCAGCACCAAAGAGTTCTTTAGCACGGTCAATTGCCAATTGTTCAATCACGTCTACATATTCACAACCGCCATAATAGCGTTTGCCTGGGTAGCCTTCTGCATATTTGTTAGTGAGTTTTGAACCTTGAGCTTCCATTACTGCTGGAGAGCAATAGTTTTCTGAAGCGATTAACTCAATATGAGCTTCCTGACGAGCATCTTCACTCGTAATAGCTTGAGCTAATTCTGGATCAAAGTCAGCAATAGAGATATTGGCAAACATTAGCGAGGTCCTATTAATGTAGGGCTTTTAAGCCGTGCTAAGATTGGCGCGTATTGTAACATGAACTTGTTAAGTTTCGAGAATGAAGTTTAAACAGTTTGCAATTAAATTTGATTAATTCTTGTGTGTTCACTCTATTACTATTAAAAACAAATATCTGAATTATGACTATTCTTTTTAAATTTATTCATTTTTAAAAATTATTTTTAACAATCTACAGTCTAAACTTGCAGCGTCAATATCATAGAAAACGAAATTTCTTTAAATGAGCACCTTATCTAAATAATTCCCATAATTTGTTCAATTCAGCATAATTTATACAATTCATTGACTTTATTACTGTGAGCTCAGATTTGAAAATGTTAAATTAATTACATCTTTATCATTAACTTGGACATTTGCATGCAAGCCATTATCTTGGATACTGAAACCCATACATTAAACGGTTTGCCCATAGAAATTGCATATGCTCCTATTCAGATTGAACAAGGCAAATTAAGTCTTGATCGCGAAAAAATCTTTGACCAACGATATAGCATTGGTGACGAAAAAATTTCCTATGCTGCAATGGCGGTTCATCATATTCTTGAAAGCGATTTAGTAGATCAACCCAACTTCAGAACCTTCGAGTTACCTCAAGAAACGACGTATATTATTGGTCATAATATTGATTATGATATTCGAGCTATTCAGCAATGCGGCGTTGAAACAAGTCATATTAAAGCCATATGTACACTCGCTCTTTCTCGACTAGTTTGGCCTCATGCGGAAGCACACAACATTTCTGCTTTAATTTATATGATTAGTAAAGGCAGTAGCAAAGCTAGAGAGATGTTAAAAGGTGCCCATCGAGCTGACGCAGATATTATTTTGACTGCAAATATCTTAATGCACATTATTCATCATTTGGGTATTCAAACCATTGAAGAACTCTATGAAGTATCTGAAGATGCACGCATTCCTCGTACGATTAACTTCGGTAAACATCGTGGGACAGCCATTGTAGATCTTCCAAATGATTATGTTTCATGGTTACTTAGACAAGAAGACTTAGACCCCTATCTGAAAAAAGCCTTAGAAAAAACTTTAATTGATACTCTTTAAGCAATATTTTATGACTCTCACTTTGTATCTAAAGCTCAAAGTGAGAAGTTAACTATTTTTTAATACTTTTAAACGATTAAATTGAAATTTATACCAATAATTAAAATAATATAATTACATGATAATTAAATATTTTTTATTATTTTTATTCATTCAACACTGCCCACCTCATCCCCCATTAGACTAAGGCGAAGTAGAACATCTTTGTCATAAATATATTAATACGATCATACAACAACGGTATAAATAGGTGCCTTATGTCTAAACTTAGCCAAATTCTAGAATTTGATCCTTTAGATAATCCTATGTATCTTAAAAAAGTCGGAAATTGGGTTCTCACCTTCTTGCATGCCCATGACCAGGTGGAGAAAATCCAGCTCGCCATTACCAATGTTATTCCGCGTCAAGCAGATGGCTCATTGCAGCCTCGACGTATTATCATTGAACAAGCTGATCAAGAACATCAATGGCAAATCAATCACATAGAATGCTTTGATAGCCTTGAAAATAAAGAAGTCCTGCTCAATGCTGCAGAACAAACGGGTGGATCGATCATTCAAGAACTGCTCAGTGAATTTCGAAAATATGATGTTGAGGTCATGTTTAAAGCCTAATTTCGATATGAAAAAGCCCGCTTTACGCGGGCTTTATGTTGGAAGGCTAGTGTTAGATTTATTGTTCAACTGAACTCAACTAACTGTCATTGATCCGTCCAACTCGTCAGTAGCGCTACTTGGAATAACCTACTTTGTATTAAAAATATACACCTCGATCAAAAATAATAAAATAGTTGCAAACATTTTTATACATTAAACCAATTTAATCACTCTTGAATCAGTATATAGAGTTGAGATAAGATTTTGGTGATATAAGAATTATAATTTATTTTATATATCTTTATCTTTCAAATAGATAAAAATCCAATAGTATGCTCATCATTTATAAACTAATAAATCTAAGCATATTATTTTATTCTCTCCCTGTAATAACTTTCAAATAGTATTCTTTCTAAACTATGCAACTTATATAAAAGAAGTAGAATAATTTCTACTTTTTAAACCACGCACAAACAATATATCTTAGATTAGCATTAAACCACAGTATAGAATACAAGTATTACTGTAATTACAAAATATTCACATATTTAAAATATAAATCAATTACTTAACACAAATTTTCAATCCAAATGTATTTAATAATTTAAGTATAGTACCTAAGGTTGGATTAGCATTAGATTGCTCCATTTTATGTAAAGTAATAGGTGCAATCTTAGTTATTTTAGACATTTCTTCTAAAGTTAAATTTAGCTCTGTTCGTAAATATTTAGCAACCTGATGAAGAGGCCAATCTGGATTAGCTCTTATTTCATTCAACACTTTTTCACGATTTTGCATTTGTTCAATTGGTGTTAATGGTTTCAATCTTTTATCCATTTCTTAGTTTCTCTAATTGCTCACAAATTGAATTTATCCGATGTGTACTATTTTCAAGGACTTGTTGATCGATCCCAATAGAGACCATATAAGATAATAAATTTTGATATTTTGGAAGTTCTGCTATTAGGGCATTTGTTAAGATTTCTCTTTTTATACTGGTGACTTCACTAATTTGATCTATCACTGATTGCCATAATGGTGCTCCACCCTCATCATCTTTATACCATCTTGTTGATCTTGCAATTCCATCTGGATGGAGCCACATTGGAGCGAAATCGTATAAAGGACTTAATTGTATGTGTCCATTATTAAAACGTTGTATAGCAGTATTGCGGGTATGATTGTCTTTGTTGCCCAATGCGACATTTGCTAAATCTCGTTTTAAATACTCTATAACTTCAAGCTCTGGATGCGTACAGCATTCACTTAGTAATGAACAGATATGATTATGACTTAACTTAACTCCAAAACCTACTTTACCACTCAATGAAGCAATACTTTCTTGGGCAACTCTTTCAACTTTTCCATTAGTTATAATTCGATCAAACCTTGGAATAAATAATGTTCTACCATAAAAGTGAATATCATCATGAACCCTCAATCCTAAGAATCGCGCTATGTTCATATAGAGTGCCTCTTGACTTAAAATTTTATCAAGTTGCGTATTTCCACCTCTACTGAATTTCACTAACCAATGTTTTTTAGCGTCCACGTCAGAAATCGTATGATCCAAGTAAAAAAGATCATCTATTCCTTGGGTTAATAATAATTTTGGCCACTCTCCTTGGACGCCTGATGAGCCAGCAACAAATTGTCCATAAGAAGCGAGTGCCTCAATGAATTTTTCATCTCTATTAGTAACTTCGTTTAGGCTAAATCCTTGAACAATACGATCTGAAGAATTTTGTAACAACCATTCGTATGCTTCTTTAATTCTAAGATTTCCGATTGAATTTCCTGATCCCGTATTAAGAAGTAGCCAATCTACTTCTTCTTGAGCATTTTCTGAATATTCCAGCTGCCGAAGTAATTCTTTACGACCAAATCCTTGAGGTAAAAGATCCATAAGAAATGAAGGCCATGTCTTTTCTATATTATTTTTTACGTTTACAGGATATCGAAAAGAAATTGCTCTACCATCATTATAATCCATATGCTGAATCGCATATTCGAATAAATACGAAGTCCTTGTCGAAGTGTTCCAGCCATTATTTTCATGGTCGAGCGATTCTATTAAAGCACAATCAATCCATTGATTATTCTGAAATATCTGCAAAGTACAATATTTACTCATAATTATATTTTAGTATAAAACCAACCTTATTTTTAACACTAATTATTATACTTAAATATAAAACTATTTATTGGTTTTGAATTGTAATTTGCTTATTTTTAGTCAAAATCAAAAACCTGTCGTAAGCGTTTAGACGTGAAACCTGTTCAGCTATAAAATTACCAATCTTAGTATTAATCTATCTAAGAAACCTTCTATGGTGGATATTCAAAAACGTTTTTCTAAGCTGCCTACATGGCAGTGAACCTTTATCTAATGTAAAAGGCAAAGCGTGATTATTTCTAAGCTGCCTAAATGGCAGTGAACTATTGAATGAAGAGCAAATCAATATCGTGACTTTTCTAAGCTGCCTAAATGGCAGTGAACCATACCCCGCATCACGCACAACGCCGTTAATCTTTCTAAGCTGCCTAAATGGCAGTGAACTGCTACAGTCTTCTATGCTCCCTTAATATCTTTTTCTAAGCTGCCTAAATGGCAGTGAACCAACGTTTGGCGATGATCCGAGTTCATCTGTATTTCTAAGCTGCCTACATGGCAGTGAACTATTTAAAGCAGTTCTGCCCCACAACCCTAAATTTCTAAGCTGCCTACATGGCAGTGAACCAGCCCCACATGTTATATGTGACGCATCGAAATTTCTAAGCTGCCTACATGGCAGTGAACACCAAATAGCATCTCAGGACCTTTCTTAGAGTTTTCTAAGCTGCCTACATGGCAGTGAACATTCAGGTGGTACGTATAAAGAAATATAATACTTTCTAAGCTGCCTACATGGCAGTGAACGATGTTGATGTTTGGTTGATTCCCTTTTGCATTTTCTAAGCTGCCTACATGGCAGTGAACTTCGCATAATGTGCGCGCGATTATGTTACATATTTCTAAGCTGCCTACATGGCAGTGAACATTGCGGTATGGAGCCGACGTCGCTTTCATAATTTCTAAGCTGCCTACATGGCAGTGAACTTGGCGTACTTGTTGTATGACCATCGGAAGTATTTCTAAGCTGCCTACATGGCAGTGAACTCCATCCGAAATTGTTGGAGTGCTAGTTGTATTTTCTAAGCTGCCTACATGGCAGTGAACTCATTCTGCATCGGGGAAATATTGTCGTATTTTTTCTAAGCTGCCTACATGGCAGTGAACACCAGCAGGGATTTTTACGCCAATGTTCATGCTTTCTAAGCTGCCTACATGGCAGTGAACTGGTATTTATTGGGCTAAATTAATCTTTGATATTTCTAAGCTGCCTACATGGCAGTGAACGTACTTCGCTAAATGACTTAGAGGTTATTGATTTTCTAAGCTGCCTACATGGCAGTGAACTGTAATTTTAAAGCAAAAAATAAAGCTATAACAGTGATTTAACCCTTAAATCCTCTACAAGACCCAAGTTTTAAACCACTATCATAACCTATTGATTTTATTAAGCTGTTAAAGAGTTAAAAAAATATTGGGTTAAAATTCGGGTACAGATGACACCGAACTTAATCCATAAGTGCTAAAAACCTGAGTTTCAGATTTTTCCGCAGGTTGCTTTTCAATAAAAAGTTTAAATCTTCTTTCACTTTGCTGATCTGAAGTGCTCAGACTTTTCATTTCAATATAAGGCAAGTTAGTTGTGGTCACCACATTGCTATATCTTGCTAATGCTTCATCAAAACCAATATCACCACGTTTTACACGGTGACGCGCCAAACGCTGAGCATTGGTTTTCACTTGCTTACGCTTGTAAATGGCATAGCCTTTAATGTCGCTAGGTACTTCACGAATAGACGTGATGTGCACATAATCATTTAAGTCTAAGTCTTTAAAATGCAACCATTTTCGGATATCTAATCGTTTTAAATCAGCTTCAGATTCAGAAAACAAACGTAACTTTGTACCAATAAACCCTACACCTTTATCTTGATTAAAACGATATTGAGGAAATGAAAATCCTATATTGACCTTATTGTCTGCATTTTTAACTTCAACCAAAGCAAGATGTAATTGAGGATAAAGCTGTGACCATAATTCATAAGGGGAAAACTTTTCATTTTCCATTAATGTCACTTCAATGTAATAGTTCATATCCCTTCCTTAAGGTCTAATATCCGTGATATAAGCCAAGCCTTTTTTACCTAAGTAAAAAGATGAAACGCCTGCATCTTCAATTTTTTCTTCTAAATCTCTTGCTTGCTCTTTAGAAATGTTTAAATTGATGGTGAGCTTTCCACTCGCTTTGGTTAAAACAGATACGACTTCACCCTCACCTTTTTTCTTTTCTTTCAATAAATATGGATTTCCCCAAATGAGCTTTTTACTTCCTGTCGTATAACGATCCATAAAATCTTTTTTGGTAAAACCACGTTTAGAAATTCCACTTAGCCCACCACTTTTTGTTAACGCATTTGAAAGATCATATCGTTGTGACAATCTTGCAATTTGGATATACAAAGCGGAGGCATAAATACTAATCAAAGGTAATTGCTTTTTTGCAGTCAAGTAATTTGTATCTGGGAAATGATTCAATAAACAGTCTAGTACAGCTTGAATATCTTCCGTCAGATCCATTGGTTTTTCTGCACTCAAAACTTCAATACGATTACATACCGTAATTGGATCTAAAACTTCAGAGTAGGTCACAGAATATGACTCATCCAAAATAAATTTCGAAACTTCAGATAAATTAAGCCATAAAATACCCCAAAGTTCAGCTGAAAAACTCGAGCTAAAGGATGGATCATTTGCTTTAATTTCACCTGTAAATGAATTTTGATCTGTACTCCCTGAAACGTTACGGATATAAATCATTTCGTTACTATTTAAAGCCTGATCGACAATATCACTCTCTTGAAGTACTTTTTCAACTTCAGTAAAATAATAATTTTCATCTTGCCGTGCTTGATAAAGTTTACGTTGATCGCCAATCAATCGATTCAGAATACCCATGACGGTATCTTTTGAAATACTACGCTTTTTGTAATTACCGTCTTGCTTTAATGTTGTCATTGAAGCAATAAAATTACGTCCGCCTTTAGGCAAAGGTTCATTGTTAGAGCCATCTAAAAACGAGTTCCGCCAAGAAGATTCATATTCAATAATGATTTGCATAAAACACCTCATTATTGGGCTGCAAAATAAACCGCATAATCTTGTTGTGGCTCAGGATTGGCTTGGTCTGGATTGCGTTTAATACGCATCATTTTATGGCTATCGTTATAGTCCACTTCAACTGTATCTACACACATATAACCTTTCGCCTGTTTAATCACAAGTTCTTCAAGCATTGAAAGCGTTTCTTTGACTAAAATATCAATCGCGGTATTGTCGAGTAGAATACCCACTTCACCTTCATTAAAAATCGTACCCTTACGCACATAATTTTTGTGGAAAATTGCTTTTGGCTCTCTTGATGGATCAAGGCTCTTAATAAATTCCTGTGCGCGTTCAGCAATCTTCTCACCTTCACCTTCTTTGATAATCATCGACGCACGGTCAAATTTTTTATCGAGTGAGATAAACTGCAATTGCTCAATGCTAATTGAACCATAAGCAATATATTCAGTATCGCCAAAAGTGGTTTTAGAGAAGATTGAGTTTTCACCACGCTTATAAGTCTTAGAACCATCAACTTGCGTAATTTCTTCACTTGAACTTGCATTCGAAAGTTGCTCAAAATTACCGTTACCAAGTTGATCAATGAAATCAGTAATCAAAAGCGGACTGGTACGTTTACATTGACTCGATGGCACTACATAACCACGAATTAGTCCCGTAATTGAAGCGACTACATCTATTAAATTTTTGTCTTTTGCATAATGTAAATCAAAAGATTGATCACGGAACAAGTGATGACGAATACAATTCTGACTGATATATAAAGGTGTTTCTTTAAAGTCAATATCAGATGCTTCTTTACGGTATTTATAACCTGTTTCTTCTTTCACTTTACCCGATAAGTTACTAAAACCACGGAGTTTTGGTAATGTATGGTTATCCACTGTCTTACCATCATTACCTGTTAGCGATGTTGGACCATTCCAATTCACTACCCCATAACCATACGCTGTAATTTTAAAATCTACGCTTTTCACACCTGTTACTTTAGCCATGTTATTTACCCTCGCATTGTTGTTAAAATATTTAATTTATCTAAGGAAATTGAACCAATCGGTTGCTGATCGCATACCGCATAATAAATTGCTTCAGGATGTCTAACCCCTGTGCCCCCTACTTTATTTAAATCATCTTCGATGTAACTTAAGTACAAAGGAAAATCCGCATCTCTTGCATAATTTTCTAAGACCATACATCGTGATTTTTGTTTTTTCTCAGGAATGCCTTTCACTGGATGTGAAGAATCAATATTGCCATGTTTTTGAGCAATAAAATGAATCAATCCAAGTTCTTGAATAATATTTAAAGACTCCGTCAAATTATCATATTCAGTTGAATCATCTAAAGGTGGCTGATATGCATATTCATTTTGGAATACAGGTTTTGCATAGTCATTCAGGTTCAATTTCGCTAACTGAACAAAACGGCTATCTCCACGTAATGAATTTTTACTGATTTTAGATTTGCGTTCTGTCGTTTTCGGTTTTGATACTTTGGTTGGCTCTGTCACCTTATTATTCATTCGATTAATACTTTTCTTTAAAGCTTTTTGCATATCTTGAGAAACAACTGAATTCTCTTGATCTTGCTGTTCATGGAAATCTTTATAAAGTTGATAAAGCTTGGATAATTTGAAGCTTTGCTCTGCAAGCTGATTATGTAAAAAATCATACCAAGCCTTTGTCGTTTGCAAACAATTGAGTTGATTTAAGAAATATGCCAACGAACCTTTGCAACTACCATTTTTTACATGTTCAGTAATTGCAACTTTTAAAATATTCAGACTTTCACTTTCACCAAAACGATCCAATCGCCCTAAACGCTGAAGCATATTTTCAGGCGAAGTCATTTCTGTCAGCATATTTTTGGCTGTGATGTTTAATGACGCTTGGACAATTGGACCACTGCGTAAGACCTCAAACTTGTGTGTACCCTCTTTTTTAAATGCTTCATATACTTCATTAAACCAATATTTTTTATCACTGCGCTTAAACTTAGAATGAAAAAGCACGCTTTTTTCTTGATTCTTCTGATAAATAAAACCCAATTGTGCTGTTAAAGCAGTATTGGAAATCACAAAGGTTTGTCCATCATAGACTTGGTAAAATGGATTCCCTGCAATGATGGATTCATCATAGTCTATAAACTCTATTTTATAGTCACGATCATTAAATGATGGCATGGCAATGACATCATCTTGATGCAAACCTAAAACTTGCTTTAAATACGAATAGTGCGGTGTTGCAGAAACCAATAAGGTATTTTTTTCATATTTTTTACGCATGTTTTTATTGGCAATCAACTCAGCAAACAATATGTTGAAAATTTCCATGCCAATATATTCATGGTATTCATCAAACACCACATGCGCATCCATAAATGGAATTAAACTATCAACTTTGCTATGCGTCACAATTGATCCTAAGATTTGATCAATAGTGGTAACCACAACATCCCCCGATAGATATTCTGTCTCAGGTGTCGTCTTGTCCCAAGCATTGGTGAACTTAAATTCACCCGTAAAAATTTCTACCTTTGCATCAGGTAAATAGCTTTCTGTCAGTTCTTGGAAAATGCCCTGACACACTTGCACACGAGGACAAATCCAAAATATTTTTTTTGCATTTTTCAGCTTTGCCCATTCCAAAGCAATTTTTGTTTTACCACAACCTGCCGGACCTGCAAGCACAGCAATATCTCTTAAATCGCCAAGCTGTTGTGCGATTTCATTTTGTTTCTGAGTGCGTTCACTATTTGGGAATTTTGTTGATACATTGCTTAAATGTTCAGATAAATTAGAGAGCGTTTCCTGTGTCTCTAATAATTCATCTAAGCGTTGCCCAGTAATGTATTCCATTAAATCTTGTGTAGACAGTTTCGAAATCAAACGATCTGCACTAATCACACAGGCACGTAATAAGTTATGTTCTGAATTGATACGAACCTTATCACGCAATACCTCAATAGAGTCGGTATTGGTATAATGTTTAAATTCAGGAAAATATTTACTTTTGAACTGATATTCAAAGTTTTCTTTTAGTTCTTGTGCTTGATCTGTATTCCAATCAATGTGCTTTTCGATACTTTCATTGGCATGATATTTTTTTGATAAATTGTTAATTCGTTTCACCAAGTCAGATGTGTTTTTTATCAGTATTTCAAATTTATCTGCTTGGACGTTTTTGATTAAATATTCGTATGCTTTATACACCCCTGTAAAATCATCATTTTGACGATATGGCTTCGCATGATGCCAATATAAGACATGTTGTAAACATTCTTTTTGACGATTGTTTAAGCCCTTACATTGCTGTTCAAAAAAGTTAAATAATAACAGTGAAACTTCATTATGACGTGGATGCTTATCGAAGGTAAATTTAACATCAATATGCTGACCATCATCCTCAGGATCTTTCTGTTTTCCTTTTTTAACCCATTCTTGAAATAGAGGATCAAGCTTTCCTAAATCATGCAAACAGCCTGCTAAAAATGCAACTTTAGATAAATTCTCATATTCGTCGTTATCTACTACTTTTTTAAATAGTTGCTGTGCCAAATATCCAATTGCAAAACTATGTTCTGCGAGTGGTTGTAAGTGCGTGTTTGCATAAAATTCATCTTGTTTTGCTTTCATTGTCACTATATCCATAAATACATCTTTTTGTGTGCTATTCACTGGCACAATTCCATCACTATTAAACTTATTCCGATTCCCCACAACCCACAGTAACTCACTGCGTCTTCTGCCCCGAATCCAATGACAACTCACCGCAGTACTTTTGGTCACCGTTTTACGCAATAACTTTTTAACAGCAATGAGACCATCTTCGGTAATGATCGTTTGCCATGTGTTATCACCAATTCGATCTGCAAAGGCATCTAAGACTCGTCGGGTTCTAGCAATGGCTTTCTTTTCGCATTGACTGATAAAGGTCACAATCATAATGAATCCCCATCCACATCATGGTTTTTGCAAGCTTGTGCTTTGACTTGATCAAACATAAAATCCAGTGCCTTATGCTCGGTAAACTTTTGTAAAACTTGTTGCCTAAATTCCTGCTCAGACATTTTTTCTTTGGCACAGATAAAAGCATAAGGCAGCACGATGGCATCTTTAATTAAATCCGCCACATCAAACACCAACGCACCACGGCGTGTTTTGCCATGCATGACGGCAAAACCATGAGGAATACCTAATACCCAAAGCGTCGTCGCAGCCAAACCATAAGCCAAATAATTGCCGTGATTTAAAAAATCATTGGCCAAGTCACCTTGTTCAGGGTTACGACTAAAATCTTTAAGCCCTGTGCGAGTCGCGGCAATTTTATAAAGCAATTTCGTTGTGGCAGCTTCCGCTAGCAATAAATCACCAACCTTACTTTGCAACGGCACTTTTGCATGATAGCCATTGAGCGCTTGTTGAATATCTAAATCATCGATATGAAAGCTATACTCTTTTAAATCCCGATCTTTTGTCCAAATTGTGCGAATGTATTCAATTCGTGCGACTTGAAATTGTTTTGCCACGTCTAAGCGTTTGGCATCATCAAACCAAAATTGCATCCAACCTTGCATATATTCGGTTGGGCGATATTCACTTTGTGGCGTCATCCACTCAATTTCACAGCCCATAAATAACGGTGTGCCACCGCCACCTGTAAAACCAACCAACACTCCTGCACTGGCCAACATACGCATCGCGCCTTGCGTAATTGATGTACCTGTACCGAGCATAATGACCGTGGTATTGGCGATAGGGATATTCCAATACTGATTTTCGTTTTTAGCTTCAGTTAAATATAAAACACGACCGTCTTTTTGCATGACACGACAATGTTCAAGATAGTACAGATTCGCACGCTTTGAATGTAAAATTGCCTTTAAATCTGCAGGGTTTAGTTGTTCCATTTTTTTTTGTTCTTTCGTTGTTTTGATTAACTTTAATTTACAAAAAATCAAATGGACTGAATACGTTAATTTCAAACTTAACGACAACTGATGTCGTCTTTATTACCCCTTATAAATTGAATGCTTTAAGTGTTACCAGCTCATTGCACAAAGATTTTTTTAATTTAGGTTTTCCCTAAGCTATTTATATTCTTAGATTAGCTCTTGCTCAGTCAGATCAGTGCTTAAAGCTACTTAATGTTATTAACCTAATTTAACCATTAACTCTATCTACATCACTTGATGCTAGTTTTCATACAATTAGACTAGACTTTCTACTCTTTAAAATGAAATATCCCTTTTCAAAAAGTAAAATTTGCACAATTAGAGTATATGAGATGCAATATCAGCAACATACGACATTCATTTTTTTACTATATTTTTAAAATAATATTGGTGCGCTCAGCGGGACTCGAACCCACGCCACAGGCTTCGGAGACCTGTACTCTATCCAGTTGAGCTATGAGCGCATTTTAGGAAGTGCGCACATCATAACAAAAAAAACTCTAAGGTAAAGCAACTATATATCTTTCCTATTTTTAGTGCTCATGCTTTATACAGCGTTTCAACATCAAAACAGAGAATTCTGATTACAGAGCTTGGTTTATTTTTCAAGATCACTCACAATATCTCAACTTTTCACCATTCGAGATATTCATGACTGATGCATTGACCTTAAGGGATTTGTCGAAGACCTATCGAAATGGTTTTCAAGCATTAAAAGGAATCAACTTAGATGTTCCAGAAGGCGAATTTTATGCACTTCTAGGCCCTAATGGTGCAGGTAAATCAACCACTATTGGCATCATCAGCTCTCTTACAAAAAAAACTGCAGGAACTGTAGAGATTTTTGGTCATAATCTCGATACACATCCTTCACAAGCTAAACAATGCTTGGGTGTAGTCCCCCAAGAATTTAACTTTGCGCAATTTGAAAAGACTTTCGATATTTTAGTCACACAAGCAGGTTATTACGGCATTCCAAAAAAAGTTGCTGAAACTCGTGCAGAGGAGTACTTGACCAAATTAGGATTGTGGGAAAAACGTTCTACTCAAGCCCGTATGCTATCTGGGGGGATGAAACGCCGCCTTATGATTGCCCGAGCAATGATGCATGATCCGAAACTGTTAATTCTCGATGAACCGACTGCTGGTGTAGATATTGAACTACGTCGCTCGATGTGGGACTTCTTAACAGAAATGAATCAGAAAGGTACATCTATCATTCTCACAACACATTATTTAGAAGAAGCAGAAGTACTGTGTCGCAAAATTGCAATTATTGATCGTGGCGTCATTAAAGAAGACACCACCATGAAGAATTTCTTAAATCAATTAAATGAAGAATCTTTCATTTTTGACTTGGCTGAACCGATAGAACCGATTCAACTCGACATTATTGGTGTGAAATTTAATTTGGTTGATCCTGTGACCCTAGAAATTACGCTTGATAAAGCACACAGCATGAATGATCTTTTCCAACTTCTAGAATCACAAAATATTCAAGTTAAAAGTATGCGTAATAAATCAAATCGTTTAGAAGAGTTATTCGTCAAAATGGTCGAAAAGAATCTTTATGGAGCTGCGCAATGAATTTTAACCAACTCGCCGTAGCTTTATATACGATTATCCATAAGGAAATTCGTAGATTTATGCGTATTTGGCCACAAACATTATTACCGCCAGCAATCACGATGTCGCTGTATTTTGTGATTTTTGGAAATCTAGTTGGTTCAAGAATTGGGGAAATGGGTGGCTTTACCTACATGCAGTTCATTGTACCTGGTCTAATTATGATGGCTGTCATTACTAATAGTTATGCCAACGTTTCATCAAGCTTTTTTAGTTCTAAATTTCAAAAAAGTATTGAAGAACTGATCATGAGTCCAGTGCCTTTACATGCCGTACTTTGGGGTTATGTGCTTGGTGGTGTTGCTCGAGGCTTATTGGTTGCTATCATTGTGACTGCGATGAGTTTATTTTTTACTGACTTATATATTACCAACTGGTTCGTGACAATTTATACCGTACTCATTACGTCATTGCTGTTTGCATTAGGTGGATTTATCAATGCGGTCTACGCAAAGTCATTTGATGATATTTCGATTATTCCCACTTTTGTTTTAACACCGTTGACCTATTTAGGTGGGGTGTTCTATGCAATTTCTGCATTAAGCCCATTTTGGCAAAATCTATCTTTAATTAACCCTGTCGTATATATGGTCAATGCATTCCGTTATGGGATTCTTGGCCATAGCGATGTAAATGTATCTATTTCTTTATTAGTAATCACAGCGTGTTGCGCCGTGCTATATGCGGTCGCTTATAACTTACTCTCCCGTGGTTCAGGAATGCGTGAATAATGAGCGTTGAACAATCTCTTTTAGGCAAAGACACCAACTATCCAACTGAATATCACCCTGAGGTGCTATTTCCAATTGCTCGCGCAGAAGCACGAGCGAAGTACGCACATGTAGACGGTATTCAACAAGGAATAGATTGGTGGCATATTTTTGAAATTTCTTGGTTGAATCTGTTAGGGATTCCTCAAGTTGCGATTGGTCGAATGCATCTTCCTGCTTCATCACCCAATCTCATTGAGTCAAAATCTCTTAAGCTATATTTCAATAGTCTGAATTTTGCTAAATTTGAATCTCAAAATCAGTTTATTGAGACAGTCGAGCGTGATCTTTCTAAAGCTGCTAATGCAGAAGTCAGACTTGAATTATTCGATGTTGATCAGTTGAATATTGCCCAGCCTGAAGGAATATGCATCGACCATTATGAGCCTGAACGTCTTGAAAACCACCCTGATGCGAGCTTACTCAAACTCGATGCAGCGTCTTCCGAAGAAATCGTTGAAATTCAATTATATTCGCATTTATTAAGAAGTAACTGCCCCGTCACAGGACAGCCTGATTGGGGCACAGTTTTTTTAAGATATCGTGGCAAAAAACCTTGTTATCGTTCAATTTTAGCTTATATTATCTCCTATCGTCAGCATAATGGCTTTCACGAACAATGCGTTGAACAAATCTACGCAGACATTTGGGAAAACTTTAATCCTGAAAAGTTGATGGTATATGCGACTTATACACGCCGTGGTGGTTTAGACATTAACCCTTGTCGTGTATCGGACTTTGCATGGATGCCAAGCCCAATTCGATTGGCGCGACAATAAATTGAAGAATAGTTGAGGTTATACGATGTCATATTTTGGTTTTATTCCATCTGAATCTTTGTTAAAGAATATTCAAACTGGAATTGAGAAAAAAAATTCAAACGAACCACTTTACCCTTTGCGTGATCAAACTGCACTCGCTATTAATGATGAAATTATCGATGCAATTTTAGTTGAACTTGTACGTCGTTTCCCTGCAAGTGACAAACGAGAAACAGCTGAAAAACTTGCTGGCTATATTAAATCGACTGTATCGGTACTACTTAAACAGTTATTGGGTAAAGCACCAAATGACGTCGTGAGACAATCGATCGAATTCTCTGAAAAGAGTTTATTCAAAGATCCAGAGGGTAATTATCGTGTCGGTGCTCCATTACCTGCTGATCTAGTGACAAATTTAAAAAATAGCTTTGCAGAAGTACGTGCAGGCAATGATGTCAATCGTGCAGTTCTGTCTGAACAATACAAACAATTCGGTGAAGCTGCAGTTCGTCACTTTATGAATGATTTTAATAAGACCCTAGATTTGGGTATGATTAAACGTAAGGCGTCTGATATCGCTTCTTCAGCGGTCATCAAAGCAGTTCACATTGCGATTGATAAGCTCATTCCTAATTTTACTAAAGAAGAATTGTTAGCTGCAGCTGAATATCATGACACGCTATTTATTCAAGAATAAATCAGACTAATCAAAAACCTAGCTTTTGCTAGGTTTTTTTATGTTTTAAAAAAAGTTCATCAATATTGAATAAATAAAAGACATAATTCATCCATTTTTACACTTTTTATGTAGGTTTTTGTGAATCCATCACGACCTAATGTTATCTTAATAAACATTGCGATTAATCAAATGATGTTGAACTTTTAATCCTTATCAACACTTATACCTTTGCATCTACCACCGATAATAATTGGATCTGCTGCTGTTATGTTATTTGAAAATTTTAATGTTAAATTACAACGTATTGGTTTAGCACTCAGTGCGTTTATGATCACAAGTTTTGTTCAAGCCAATGACTTCGCTCAACATCCTCAATATCAAAATTTTAAATTAAAAACGATGCAGACCTATGGTTTGAGTGCTGAGCAAATTGACTGGGCCATGAATGGGTCAAAAAACCTACCAAATATTATCAATATTATGAATCGCCCAGGAGAAAGTAAGCCTTGGTACGAATATAAAAAGAATTTTTTAGCAGAAAGTACAATTCAACGTGGTGTGCGTTTTAAAAATCAGTATGCAGACACTTTAAATCGAGCAGAACAGCAGTTCGGTGTTCCCCAGTCCATCATTCTCGGTATTCTTGGCGTTGAGACAGGTTTTGGAGCAAATAAAGGTTCATTCATCACACGTGATGCCCTAGCCACTTTAGGGTTTGGATATGAACGTCGTGCACAATACTTTCAAGACGAATTAAGCGCCTTGATCGCATGGTCTTATAAGGACGGTATTCCAACGAATTCAGTCGTTGGCTCTTATGCTGGTGCTGTGGGCTATCCTCAATTTATGCCAAGTAATATTCCGAAATTTGGTGTGGATTATGACGGTAATGGTCATATCGATCTCAGAAACTCTGCTGTAGATGCAATTGGTTCTATTGCAAATTATCTTGCTCAACATGGTTGGCAACGAGATCAACCGATTGCTTTTGCCGCACGCTACCAAGGAAATAATGCGGATGCCATCATAGCCAAAGACTTAACACAACCTACCCCATATGGTGCATTAAAAGTTCAAGGCATTAGCCCACTCAATCCTATTGTTAAAATAGATGACTTAGACATGGTCAATGTGATTCAACTACAAGAAAATTATGGACCAGCTTATTACCTTACATATCCTAATTTTCAAGTCATTACGACCTATAACCGTAGTCGAATGTATGCAACTGCACTGTGGCTTTTAGGGACTGAAATCGCGAGTAGATAAATATAAATCTACTTGTTTTCGCAAAAGTCAATAAATATTTTTGTGATTAAGTTCACTATTTGCACATTTTGCATATCTTGTTACATTATTGATTAATTATTAACCAAATTTTGTGATAATTTGTCGTTTTTGTAACTAAAGTGAAAATAAAGCTAGACACTTTTGTATCAGGATGAATATCATCCACTACCGTTAAATGCAGTTGCACAAGTAAATTTACAGACCATTTAGGTTAATTATCAGCAACTTAGATAATTAACTTAGGGTTCCAAGGAGTTAAACGATGCATGCTTCGCTGAAAATGTTATCAATATTAGGTATTAGTTTGGCTTTGTCTCAAACTCATGCCGAGCTGGTTCAATCCTCTTATCTAAATAATGATGTTGACCAATCAAGTCTTGCTTCACGCGTGATTAGCAAAGACTCTACAAGTTTCAATTCGCACTTCTCGAATTTAAACAGTTTAGCAATTACTGAAAGTTCAGGTGATAAAATTCGTCGCGAAACAATCGCAGCGAAAATTCAAGTACCTGTTGAAGAGCCTTCAGTGATTGATAAACTTAATAATGTTGCTTCAAACACTGTTCGTCGTTTTAGTCAAACAGGTGTTGCTTCTTGGTACGGTCGTCAATTTCACGGTCGTAAAACTGCAAGTGGCGAAACATTTGATATGAATGCACTTACTGCAGCGCATCGTAGCCTACCGCTTAATTGCTATATTCGTGTAACGAATAAATCAAATGGTAAAAGCGTCGTTGTTAAAGTAAATGATCGCGGCCCATTTCATGGTAATCGTGTTGTAGATTTATCTTACGGTGCTGCGAAATCTCTTGGTATTACCAATGCTGGTACTGCGCGTGTAAGCATCGAACGTGTGGATGGTCCAAATTCTTAGGTTTTCATGATTCAGCGAAGCATTTAACGACAAGCCACTCATTGAGTGGCTTTATTATTTTTAATTTTTTTTGATGTGACCAATATACAAAAAAGAATCTTGATTTATCATCTTATGTCATACTGTCGTTTATAGAATAAATAAAATTCAAATAATCAGTGAAGGAAATAGGATGAAGACAATTACAGAATGGTTAGATGAATATAGTGATAGCCATCAAAACCCAACCAATAAAACATTACACTGGATTTGCGTACCCACGATTCTATTCTCGATCATTGGCATACTCGCTCATTTCAGCGCATTACTGACTACCCTTTTACTGGTGTTAACACTCATCTTTTATGCAAGATTAGATCTTGTAGTCGCGGTTGCAATGGCAGCGTTATTATTGGTCATGTCCTGGCTTATTATTATTCTTCCATTCGGGAAAGGATTCTATATTGCTCTGTTCGTTTTAGCTTGGATAGGTCAATTTTACGGGCACAAAATTGAAGGGAAAAAGCCATCTTTCTTTAAAGACCTCCAATTCCTTCTGATTGGCCCTCTATGGTGTATGGATGCTTACCTAGATAAGATACTACCCAGTTGGAAATCACGCCAAATCAGCACTTAAATTAGCAAATACAGCACGGGTTAAATTAGAATTTAATTTAGCCCGTTTTTACATTGATTAACTAATTCATTGATAACTTCGACCTTGATGCTTTAACCAACCATCAATATGCCGTTTATTAGGGTCATGGTGAGTCCAATGAATTACACCACCCTTGTCAGTATATTCATATTCACCATAGAACTCCACGATATCCCCCTTTTGAATATTCTCAACACGTGGTGCCAAGTCTATATTATGAGCTACCAAAACAGTCTGACCATGATTAAGTTTTACAATAAATTTCTGATGTCTAGATCCCTCATTATCATCTTTTAATATTGCAACAACTTCTCCAGAAGCCCTAACTTGCACATCACTGATCTTTTTTTGAAAAAGTGTCGCTATTTTTGCGGCATCATCATTATCCGCAGAGGATAGTTCTCGTTGGTTAGCATCATTATAGTGAGTACTTTCATCTGTAGGATTTAGTACGTGCTCATTACTCTGTTTTAAATCCTGTTTTAAATCGATACCTAAATATGCTGCGATCACAACTACAATTAACGCAACAATACTCATTTTTGATTTTTGAGACATATTGATCTCTAAGTTATATTTTTATTTCATCCTAAAGTTTATATCATTTAGACCCATCAAAAAAAGAAAAAGCCCTTTAAGGGCTTTTTCTTTTTCAAAAGAATTGAATCAATTATTTTGCAGCAGCTTGAGCAGCAGCAACTTCTTCAGCGAAAGAAAGTTCAGCTTTTTTCTCAATACCTTCACCCACTTCGAAACGTACGAATTGAGCAACAGTTGTACCTGTAGACTTAAGAACATCAGCAACTTTCTTGTCGTTGTCGATCACGTACATTTGACGCTCAAGAACAACTTCATTTAAGTATTTTTCAACTGAACCAGTTACCATTTTTTCAACGATATTCGCTGGTTTACCAGATTCAATTGCTTTTGCTTCAGCAATTTCTTTCTCTTTAGCGATTAACTCAGCAGAAACACCTTCAGCATTTACAGCAACTGGGTTGAACGCAGCAACGTGCATTGCGATACCTTTACCAGTAGCAGCATCACCAGCAAATGAAACTACAACACCGATTTTTAAACCGTGTTTGTAAACTGCAAGGTTTTCACCTTCAACGATTTGAGCACGACGAACTTGAATGTTTTCACCGATTTTTTGAACAAGCGCAATACGAGCTTCTTCTACAGTTGCACCATCTTCAAGTTTCAATTCAGCAATTTGAGCAGCATCAGTTACATTCGCAGCAAGTGCAGCAGCAGCAACTTTCGCAGAGAAACCAGCAAAGTTTTCGTCTTTAGCAACGAAGTCAGTTTGACAGTTTACTTCTAAAAGAATTGCTTTATTGCCTTCTTGAGCAATTGTAATCGCACCATCAGCAGCAATGTTACCTGCTTTTTTAGCAGCTTTTGCTTGACCAGATTTACGAAGGTTGTCGATCGCTAACTCGATATCGCCACCAGCTTCTGTCAACGCTTTTTTACATTCCATCATTGCTAGACCAGTACGATCACGCAACTCTTTAACCATGCTTGCAGTAATAGCAGTCATGTTATTCTCCTAAATTCGGTCGAGATATGTATCTGTTAACAAAAACGGCCCAAATTAATCATCTGGGCCGTTTTGCTTGATTGATGCTTAAGATGCCACGATTACGTGTCGCAAAAATGACAAATCCGCATCAAATCGCATTAAGCCTCAGGAGCTTCTTTAGCAGCTTCTTCGCCTTTAGCTTGCGCATTAGCTTGAGTTTGAGCGTATTCTTTACCAGCAATAATCGCATCAGCCATCGCAGTAGCGTAAAGAGTTACAGCACGGATCGCATCATCGTTACCAGGAATAACGAAATCAACGTTATCTGGGTTAGAGTTAGTATCAACGATACCGATTACTGGAATACCAAGGTTCTTAGCTTCTTTGATTGCAATCGCTTCGTGGTCAACGTCGATGATGAACAATGCGTCAGGTAAACCACCCATGTTCTTAACACCGCCAAGAGCACGTTCAAGTTTTTCCATTTCACGAGTACGCTCTAAAGCTTCACGTTTAGTAAGCTTAGCGAAAGTACCGTCAGTAGACTGAGTTTGAAGATCTTTAAGACGGTTGATTGATTGACGAAGAGTTTTCCAGTTCGTCAACATACCACCTAACCAACGGTGATCTACATATGGTTGACCAGCACGTTGAGCTTGTTCACGGATGATGTTAGAAGCAGCACGTTTAGTACCAACGAACAATACTTTGTTCTTTTTGCTTGCTAGGTTGTTAACAAAGTTCAATGCATCATTTAACGCAGGAACAGTGTGCTCAAGGTTGATGATGTGAATTTTGTTACGTGCACCAAAAATGTATTGACGCATTTTTGGGTTCCAGAAGCGAGTTTGGTGACCGAAGTGCGCACCAGCTTGAAGAAGGTCGCGCATGCTTACGTTGTAATCTGCCATTTTCTTTACCTTAAAAGTTTGGGTTAGGCCTCCATATGTCCGCATTCTCCACCCTTACGGGCACCCAGAGTAATGTGTCGACATATGTGCGGATTTTATTAACCAACATATCATCCGATTAAGTGAATCTATTCACGAAAAGCATTTGATAAATTGGGCGGCTATTTATACCATAGTCACACACAAATTACCAAAAGTTTTTAAAGATCATGAACAGTACTTATGAAGCACCACGTCGTTTAATTAAATCTGCTGAAGATATCGAAAAGATGCGTGTGGCGGGACGACTAGCGGCAGAAGTTTTGGATATGATCAAACCGCATATCAAGCCTGGTGTGAGTACACTAGAATTGGATACGATTTGTCATGATTACATTGTGAATAAACAAGATGCCATTCCTGCTTGCCTAGGCTATGGTGCGGCGCCTGGTCGTCCTGCATTCCAGCATACGATTTGTACTTCAGTAAACCATGTGGTTTGCCACGGTATTCCCTCTGAAAACAAAATCTTAAAAAAAGGTGACATCCTGAATATTGATGTCACTGTGATTAAAGATGGATTTCATGGTGATACCAATATGATGTACATCGTAGGTGGCGAGACTTCTATTCTTGCAGATCGCTTATGCAAAGTTGCACAAGAAGCAATGTATCGCGGTATTGCTACGGTAAAACCTGGTTCGACGATCGGTGATATTGGTCATGCCATTCAAAAATATGTTGAATCAGAGCGTTTCAGTGTCGTTCGTGAATACTGTGGTCATGGTATTGGCACTGTTTTCCATGATGAACCTCAAGTGCTTCATTATGGTCAACCAAGTTCAGGTATGGTTTTAGAAGAAGGTATGACCTTCACAATTGAACCAATGGTCAATGCTGGTGTATGGCAAACTAAACTTCTTGGTGATAAATGGACAGTTGTAACGAAAGATCATAAATTATCTGCGCAATATGAACATACTGTTTTAGTCACTAAAACAGGTGTCGAAGTCTTAACTGCTCGCCCTGAAGAGGATTTATCCCGCTTTCAGTAATTTTAGTTAACCATTAAACATAACAAAAAGTCAGATCAATTTAAGTTGTTCTGACTTTTTATTTTGCTAAGTCACTCAATAAGAAATAAATTCACAAACAAACCTAACAAATGTTGGATTTTTAAGATTTAAATTCATGATTTTTAAAAATTTTTTATCACAAAAATGAGTAAAAACGCTTTTCAAACTGATTCATTTTATGTTTATATAACGCTTAAAGAATGTAAAACAACAACTAGCAACAAAATCGGACAGGGAGTCCAAAATGACGAAAAAAGCATTCTGGTGCATGGTCGTACCTATTGTTTTTGCATCTACAACTATTTATGCAGAATCATCATTTTTTAATCTGGATGAAACTGAAGGGTTTAAACGATATTCAATTTCAGTCGGACCATTACATGTTATGCCTCAAGGTAAAGCCAAGGCACCTAAAATTCGTACAGCAGTAAAAAATGGTGAAGTTGCAAAAAATGGTGATATTACACTTTCTACAGTTTTTGAGAACTTAGATCCTGATAAACAAAAAGAAAATCAAAGTATGAAAGCGCTTTTGAAGATCGTTGATGCTTTTAGTGATACTTATCCAGCCAGTCAAAGTGGAACTTCAACTGTAAGCGGCATTGAAAGTTGGAGTATGGATGGCTCTGGAATGACTGCAGATGATGTCACAACACTTGGCATCATGATCAATTACCATTTCAACGATAAGATCTCATTCGAGAGTAAAGCTGGGTTCCCCCCAAAAGTAGATATTCAAGGTAAAGGTAAGATTACAGCACCATTTACAGCCGAAGCAAATTCAACACTTTTAGGTATACCTTTACCAACAATCTATCTTAAGAATGATCTGCCAATTACAGATCTTGAAAGTCATGGAAATTCTATTGCGACAGCACGTGCATGGACTCCAATGTGGGAATTGCAGTACCATTTTGGACAGACTGGGATCAATAAATTTAGACCCTATGTTGGACTTGGACTTATGGTCGCATACTTCAATGAATTAGAATTGAATCCAAGCCTTGAAAAAGACTTAATTGATTCAGGTCACATGATTGCCAATATGAAAAATGGACGCGGTGGCGATGCATTAATTAAAGGTAAAAAAAGTACAGCAAATCCCAAGGTTAAGCTTGAGTCCGAATTGAGTTTTGCGCCAATAGCCACGCTTGGGTTTACTTACGACTTCAATCCAAACTGGTTTGCAGTTGCATCTATTAGTTATGCACATCTAACAGGTAAAACTACTATTGAAGTCAACGATGATAAACTCGGAACATTATTTTCATCGGAAGTTGATTTAGAAGTAAATCCTATCATTGGATATGCTGGTGTAGGCTATCGCTTCTAAAACACTTGAGGCATATTGAAGCCACACCCCAATATGCCCAACCCATCACAAATAAAGAAAAAATAAGACAATTAATATACATTTTAAAATCCAACTTATATCATATTTTTCAATAATTTAACAATTGTAAATTAGGATAATAAATTTGATTTCAAGTGAACAAACTGCTTTGCATTTAGATGATTTAATGAATATAAAATGAACTAAAAATTGGACATGGAGTCCTTCAAACAATGAAGAAGTTTTTAGTTCCTACATTATTCGCAAGTTCATTCTTATCTACTCTTAGTTATGCGGAGTCAGGATATTTTAGCCTTTCTGATGAGGGGTTTAAGCGCTTTTCAATTTCCGTGGGTGCATTACACGTAATGCCGCAAGGTAAGGCCCAACCTTTTAATGTAAAAACAGTCATAAATGACAATTATGAATCTAAAGTTGGGGACATTAATGCTTCCACGGTAATCGATAACCTTGACCCAGATCGTAAACCAAATTATTTAGTAGAAGGTATTGTTAAATTAATTTCTGCTTTTCAAGGCAATGTCTCAGGGGCTATTAGTGGAAAATCCTATATTAATGGATTAGCTGAATGGGATAATCCGAATACTGGCTTGGAGGCTGATAAAGTTACAACAGTTGGCATCATGAGCAGTTATCACTTTACAGATAATTTGTCTGTGGAAATAAAAGGTGGAATTCCACCTAAAGTGGATATCAAAGGTATTGGAAATATTAAAGCCCCCTTCTCAGCTACTGCAGCACCGTTAGGTGGAATTGCGGGGAACTTAGACCTCAAAAATAATATTCATATTACTAATCTAGAACAATCTTCAAAAGCTGCTGAAGCTAGAGCATGGACCCCTGCTTTTGAATTACAATATCGTTTTGGTGAGACCGGGATTAATAAATTCCGCCCTTACGTTGGCGTTGGATTAATGTACGCTTATTTTAATGAGCTAAAAATGGATCCAGGTATTGAAAAAGATTTAGTCGCCGCTGGGCATATGATCCAAAATATTATTAATCAAAATGCTGGTGCAGCACTCGATAAGAAAGATAGCAATGGAAAAATGAAAGTTAATTTAGAAGCAACTGATGTTTTTGCGCCTATTGCAACAGTTGGATTCACCTACGACTTTAATGATACATGGTATGCAGTAGCATCTATTAGTTACGCCCACTTGCAGAATGAAACGAAGATCACAGTCGTCAATGAAAATACTGGGCAAGAGTTAATCAACTCAAAAGCTGATATCGAGATTAACCCAATATTAGGCTATGCTGGGGTTGGCATGCGTTTCTAAAGCATAGAGTAAGAAAAGAGGCAATTGCCTCTTTTTTTGTAATCAAACAAAAACCAAACATAATTGGCAAATTATTACTACAATGTGTCTAAAAATAAATTTGATAATAAAAATACAAAAATAATCACTTTTTATTTACAGTTTTGGACATGGAGTTCCATAATGAAAAAAAAACTAGCTTACTTAGTTGCATCCATCAGTGCGTTAAGTTTTCCAGTCTTCAGTTATGCAGATTCACCTTATTTTAGTTTAAAAGATGGCGATGGCTTTAAACGTTTTTCTGTGTCAGTGGGTGCATTACACGTAATGCCTCAGGGTAAAGCTCAACCAATTAACATTAACACCGCTGTAGCAGAGGGTGAAAAAACGAAGGTTGGGGATGTGCAAGTTGACTCTGTACTGAATGCAATTGATGACAGTGCCAGTGATGCAGAGGCTAAGAAAAGCCTCTTGAAAGCTGCTGTAGCCTTAGATGCAGCAAATTTGATTAGTTACGAGAAAGATGAAAAAACCTATCTGAGAGCCAATACTTCTGGTGAAGCCACAATTAATGGTCTTGATAATTGGCAAGCTCAAGGAACTGGCCTGGAAGCAGATGATGTCACAACACTTGGAATCATGACCAACTATTTTTTCACCGACAATATTTCATTTGAAGTAAAAGCTGGAATTCCACCTAAAGTCGACATTCAGGGGAAAGGACAAATTTATGCTCCACTTTCAGGCATAGCTACCCCGACAGGGATTGGTGCAATTTTAAACGATTTGCCTTTAAAAGATGACATCTTCATTACTGATTTATCAGGTCATGGTAAGGTTGCAGAAGCTCGTGCATGGACGCCAGCATTCGAATTCCAATATCATTTTGGCAAAACAGGCGTAAATAAATTTAGACCTTATGTAGGGCTTGGTTTGATGTATGCATACTTCAATGAATTGGAAATGAACTCCAACCTTGAAGCTGATCTAATCGCCGCAGGTCATAAAATTGCGAACATCAAATTAGGTGAAGCTGGGAAAGCACTTGATGGAATTGAAAGTACAGCGAATCCTAAAGTTAAACTTGAAGCTAAAGATGCTTTCGCCCCTGTAGCTACTGCTGGTTTTACTTATGATTTCAATGATCGTTGGTTTGCAGTCGGATCAATTTCCTATGCGCATCTTAAAGGTGAGACAACAATTACAGTAAACGATGCTGAACTTGGTGAATTAATCAATGCCAAATCAGATATCGAAATTAATCCAATTCTGGGATATGCCGGTATTGGTTATCGATTCTAATTTCCATAAGTCTTCATAAAGCGGCCAAGTGCCGCTTTATTCATTCTAATAACTAAATTTTATTGATTGATAAATTTTTATTCTGTCGTCATGATGCTACTGATCTTTTAAAATTACAAAAAATGCTAAGCGGATTGACTATGTCAGAAACCAAATTTTCAAAACCCCTCATCTTTATGCTCATTGGGAGTGCTTTTATTTTGGCACTCTCCTTAGGTGTCAGACATGGATTTGGCTTGTATTTAGTTCCAATGAGTCATGAGTTTAATTGGAATCATCAAGTTTTTAGTTTAGCAATTGCCTTTCAAAATTTATTATGGGGTGCTGTTCAACCCTTTACGGGAGCGCTAGCAGATAAATATGGGAGTAAAAAAGTCGTTGCTGTAGGTGGCGCTTTATACGCGATAGGACTTGTGATGATGGCATTTAGCTCAACAGGGCTTCTCATCAATCTTAGTCTAGGTTTAATCATTGGTCTGGCTTTATCAGCTACTTCATTTTCTGTTTTGCTCTCTGCTGTCGGACGTGCAGCGCACCCAAGTCGACGTAGTATGGCTATGGGTATTGCCAGCGCAGCAGGCTCTTTTGGGCAATTTATTATGTTGCCAACCACACTTTTACTCTTACAAAATTTTGGTTGGTCATCGGCGCTACTCATCACAGCGATTTTAATTGCATTAATTGTACCCTTGGCTTGGATGCTAAAAGCTCCAATGTATAAAGCGCCTCAAGCAGTTGATGCGATTGCTAAACCTTCTTTAAGTTTTAAACAAATACTCATAGTTGCCAAAAACCACAAACCTTTTATCTGGTTGGCATTAGGATTTTTAGTTTGTGGATTTCAGGTCGTATTTTTGGGCATTCATTTGCCGGGTTATTTAACTGACCATGGTTTTAGCACCACCACTGGTACTGTGTTTTTAGCCTTGGTTGGGCTATTTAATATTGTTGGAACTTACACTGCTGGTTGGCTGGGTGATAAATATTCCAAACCTAAATTGCTCATGTGGTTATATGGACTACGTGGCATCGCCATCATTTTATTCCTCGCATTGCCACTCTCGATCTTTACGATTTATAGTTTTGCCATCATTATGGGTTTATTATGGTTATCAACCGTCCCCCTTACCAATGGTATTGTTGCCAATATGTTTGGCGTTAAATATCTCACCATGCTAAGTGGAATTGTATTTTTCACTCACCAAGTTGGTTCATTTTTTGGAGGATGGCTAGGTGGCTTAAATCATGATATGACAGGCAATTACAATATTATTTGGATGATGTGTATTGCGCTCAGTATCTTTGGTGTATTCATTCATTTATTTGTTAATGAGGAGAATGTCGTCAATGACTAATCGCTTCAATCTGCTCAACATCGGCATATTCATCGGAGTCATCCTTCTGCTTAGTCTATCGATTACTTTATGGATGAACACTCCTGATTTATTTACATATTTTAATCAAGCTTTTTGCGCACATTAATTCATATAATTTCATGGTTTTGACAGCTCAGTTTTTTAAACTCCTCAATTAAATAATCTAATAGACACCTCACGGCAGGCATCATGCCTTGTCGTGATGTATAGGCAACATGAATAACGCCACGTGGCAACTCCCATTCTTCAGGGACTAATTCTACAAGAGTGCCTTGATTAAGCTCTTCATAAACAAACACTCTAGGTAATGATGCTATTCCAACACTGTTCAACACTGCAGATTTCATGGCAGCAAAATTATCAGTTTTGAGTCTTGGAAAGAATTCTACTTCTTGAAACTGATTAACTGTATCAAATTTGGATTGAAATCTCCAAATCGATTTTGAGACATGAAAACCTATACTCGGAAGTTGTGCAAGGCTATCCAAATGGATAGGTTCATGAATCTGTTGAATTAATTCAGGCGTTGCCACTAACACATGTTGCCAAGCATCAAGCTCTCGTACAATCAAGTCGCTATCTTCAAGTGGTAAATTTCTCACCCTAACAGCCAAATCAATCCCCTCTTCTATGAGATCAATTTTACGATTTGTTGCGACCAGATGAACTTGAACACGTGGGTAATGTTGCATGAATTTAGCAATCATGTTACCCAACGGAAACTCAACCAAACCAATTGGGCACGAGATTCGAATTAAACCTGAAGGCTCGCTCGACAAACTTTGCTCTACAAAATTTTCTGCCGCCTCCACTTGATCCAAAATCTTCATACAATATTCAAAAAATTCTTGACCAACTGCGGTTACGGCAAACTTTCGTGTATTTCGTTGCAATAATCTTACGTGTAAACGGTTTTCCAAATCTGAAATATGACGAGACAACTTAGATTTTGTAATACCTAAAGCTTCACTCGCTTTAGTAAAACCTTGATATTTAACGACTTGTACGAAATAGTAGTAATCATTTAAATTTTGCATAATTGTTTCATTTTTGGAATTATCTGTTGAGAGAATCGCCCTGTAATCTCATCAATATACCTCAATATCATGATTAGAACGATATATAGAGGAATACAAATGACACAAGTTCAGAAAGTTTATACCAGCGATCGAAGCACATGGGTGGGTGATGGTTTTCCAACAAACTCCATGTTACCCATGCACGAAATAGGAAATCATACCAGCCCATTCTTGGTAATGGGTTATACAGGTCAATATCGATTTTCTCCAAGTCACCACCAACGCGGTGTTGGTTTACACCCCCACCGTGGCTTTGAAACGGTGACGATTGTCTATGACGGCGAATTAGAGCATCGTGACTCAAAAGGCAATCATGGAAAAATTGGTCCAAACGAAGTGCAATGGATGACCGCAGGTAAAGGTATTCTGCATGAAGAACACCATTCAGAAGCTTTTGCAACAACTGGCGGAGTTTTGGATATGGTTCAACTTTGGGTAAATCTACCACAGCATGCAAAGATGACTGAGCCGAGATATCAGGAATTGACTAAGCAAAACATTCCTGAAGTTTTATCTCACGATGAGCAAACCAAGATTCGTGTTATTGCTGGTCAATATCAAATTGGCTCAACTGTTTATCAAGGACCAGCTCAAACATTTAGCAACATGAATGTTTATGACATTAGACTTAATCATGGAGCACACCTTCCATTAAATCTTATGCCAAACTGGAATCACCTGATTTTCATCCTTGATGGAGAAGTTGAGATTGATGGTCAGCTCTATACAGCCATGCAAACGCTTTATCTTGATCCAAAATCAACAGAGGTCGAAATATTTGCTCATCGTAAGGCGAAAATTCTTTCCTTAAGTGGTGAACCATTGAATGAACCCATTGTTGCCCACGGTCCTTTCGTCATGAATACTCAGGAAGAAATCGCGCAAGCATTTGATGATTTCAAAAATGGAAATTTTGCTTAATTTAACACCCACAAGCCTTATCGTTTTGATGATAAGGCATACTTCTCATCACACCTTCATTCATTTCAAATACCTGTCATAATCCCCTATTAGACTTAGTTCAAAAACAACAT
Organism: Acinetobacter sp. YH12239; assembly: GCF_013417635.1. Taxonomy (NCBI): domain Bacteria; kingdom Pseudomonadati; phylum Pseudomonadota; class Gammaproteobacteria; order Moraxellales; family Moraxellaceae; genus Acinetobacter; species Acinetobacter sp. YH12239. Next base: position 181,082 of record NZ_VPDP01000003.1, read on the forward strand.
ACGATTACTAAATGAAATCAGATACTTTTCCTAAAGTTAGCTTATCAACATTATTTTTTATTTTTCTAAAATTAGGATGTATTTCATTTGGTGGTCCTGCAGCGCATTTGGTGTTATTTCATCGCACTTTTGTTGATCGACTCAAATGGCTAAGCTCTCATGAATATGGACAATTGGTCGTATTAGCACAATTGTTGCCAGGTCCGACCAGTAGTCAAGTGGGGTTATCGATAGGATATTTATCCAAAGGATATTGGGGGGGCGTTATTGCTTGGTTAGGATTTACATTTCCCGCCTTCATTCTAATGACCTCATTTGCTATTTTTGGTCAATATTTTTTTTCCGATGTACCTCTTGAACTCTTTCACATCATCCATTTGATTGTATTAGCCGTCGTCATTTGGGCTTTTTTACAAATGTTCAAAAGCTTCTGTACTGAAATTTGGCAGTATGTCCTGATGCTGAGTTCTACTTTTTTTATTTATTTTATACAGTGGAGCTATAGTCAAATTTTCTTAATTTTAGTGTCTGGATTCATTGGATTAGCTTTTACAAAAAAAGGAATATCTCAGCCATCACCTCGTTTAAAAACAACTCAGACATCTTCAAAATATCATTATCTCTGGCTCATCCTGTTTGTCGCTTTATTTATTTTTTTTCCTGCGCTGCAATTTATCTATTCATCAAGCTTGCTTAGAAATATAGAAAGCTTTTATCACACTGCTTCAATGGTTTTTGGGGGCGGTCATATCATCCTGCCACTCATGTATGAAGATTTTGTGCTTACTCAACACATCACTGCGGAACAATTTGACTTAGGCTATGCATTTGCTCAACTTATTCCAGGCCCTTTATTTAGCTTTGCAGGATACGTTGGCACATATTTAGGATTTACCGCATCGCCTTTACTTAACGCTGCGATTGCAACCAGTATAATTTTCCTGCCCTCATTTCTGCTTATTTTCGGCACGCTCCCTTATTGGTCAAAATGGGTCAAAAACAAAAAGATTGCCGCAGCCGTAGCTGCTATTAATGCAGCGGTTATCGGATTATTACTCTGTTTAATTGCTCAAATGGCTGAAAAACATCTACACTCAATTTATGATTTTATTTTTATCGGCATTGTCATTCTTTTACTGAGATCAAAAATCCCTGTCATCATCTCTTTATTAGCGAGCTTTGTTAGCTATGGAGCTTTATTGTATTTTGTAATTTAAAGATCAAACTTAAATGCAAAAAATAAAAAAATTCGCAAGCCTGAACTTGCGAGTTTTTTTGTCATCAAGTCGCCTTAGAACAAGCGATTCATCCCGTTTAACGTTGCTACGCGATAAGCTTCAGCCATCGTTGGGTAGTTAAACGTTGTCTCAACAAAATACTTGATCGTGTTGTTCGGACTATTCATCACGGCTTGACCAATATGAATAATTTCAGAAGCATTATTACCAAAGCAATGCACACCTAAAATTTCTAAGGTTTCGCGATGAAATAAAATCTTTAACTCACCCACTGTATCACCCGTGATTTGTGCACGAGCGAGGTGTCGGAAAGACGCCTGACCAACTTCATAAGGAATTTTTTCTTCAGTTAATTCCTGCTCAGTTTTACCAATTGATGAAATCTCTGGAATGGTATAAATACCAGTAGGGATATCAACCACGGGTTGGATACCTTGTTCACCGCTCATAATCGCGCCAGCACAACGACCTTGGTCATATGCAGCTGAAGCTAGAGACGGCCAACCAATCACATCACCCGCAGCATAAATGTTTTCAACTTCAGTTTGATACAGCTCGTTCACTGATAATTGTCCGCGGCTGTTTGGTTTGATACCAACATTTTCCAAGCCAAGACCATCTGTATTACCAGATCGACCATTACACCATAGAATTGCATCAGCTTTAATTTTCTTGCCACTTTCAAGATGCAACACCACATGATCATCAAATGTTTCTAAGTGATCAATCTGCTCATTGTGGCGAATCAATACACCTTGTTCACGTAAGTGATATGACAATGCATCAGCAATTTCGTCATCTAAATAGCTCAGTAATTTATGCTGAGTATTAATCAAATCAACTTTGTGATCTAAGCCAATAAAGATAGATGCATATTCACAGCCAATGACACCAGCGCCATAAATAATGATTTTTTGAATTGAAAAATCTAGATCTAAGATTTTGTCAGAATCAAACACACGTGGGTGATTGAAATCTAAAATTGAAGGACGATATGGACGACTACCTGTCGCAATCACCAACTGTTTAAAAATAATCGTTTCTTTCACACCTTCAGGCGTGAAAATCACCACCGTATTTTGATCTTGGATATAAGCACGACCGTGGAAAATATCAATGCGGTTACGGTCATAAAAACGCGAGTGTGTATCCACTTGCTGTTGGATCACTTTATGCGCATTACGAAGCACTTGCTTCATGGTGAATTGTTTCCAATCACCCACTTTTTGGAACATTGGATCACGTTGATAACGGATAATGCTAGAAACCGTTTGACGTAAAGCTTTACTTGGAATGGTTCCTACATGAGTACAGTTACCACCAAGTTGTTCACGCATATCAACTACTGCAACGCGCTTGCCTGATTTGGCAAGTTTCATTGCCGCACCTTCACCAGCAGGGCCTGAACCTAAAACGACTGCATCATATTTGACAAAGGTTCCACTCACGACCTCTTTCTTACGCGGCATTCAATGCTCCTATACAATTATCTCTTCATTTATCTAACTTATATTATGACTGAAAATGCACACATTTGCTGTATTTCAATACCATATATTGCTTGATAGCCACATTTATTTTATGAATATCGTTTTTGCCCAATTTATGCATAAATTCGCTATAATAAGAGACCTATTTTTAATATTTCCTCCCGTCACACATTAGTGGAATCGTTGAATATGTCAGAAAACCGTAAACCAGTACAGGGTGAAAAACTTCGTGGCGCTGAGAAAGTTGCACGTATTCCTGTAAAAGTGATTCCTACGGTTGAAGCACCTCGTAAACCAGACTGGATTCGCGTCAAAATGGCTGCCCCAGAAGAGGTTCAACGCATTAAATCAACTTTACGTGAACAAAAATTACATACAGTGTGTGAAGAAGCTGCATGTCCAAACCTTCCTGAATGTTTTGGTGGTGGTACAGCAACTTTCATGATTATGGGTGACATTTGTACACGTCGTTGCCCATTTTGTGATGTGGCACATGGTCGTCCGAATGCATTAGACCCAGATGAACCACGCCACATGGCTGAGACAATTGCAAACTTAGGTTTGAAATACGCTGTTATAACATCTGTAGACCGTGATGATCTACTCGATGGTGGAGCGCAACACTTTGTTGATTGTATTAAAGAAGCGCGTGCTTTAAGTCCTAATACATTATTGGAAATTTTAGTACCTGATTTCCGTGGTCGTATGGATGTTGCATTACGCATCATGACGGAATGTCCTCCAGATGTGTTTAACCACAACATTGAAACCGTACCACGTTTATACAAAGCAATGCGTCCAGGTTCAGACTATCAACATTCCTTAAATCTTCTTAAAATGTTCAAAGAATACTGCCCAGATATTCCAACTAAATGTGGCTTGATGGTAGGTATTGGCGAAACTGAAGAAGAAGTGCTCGCACTTCTTGATGACCTCAAAGCACACGATGTTGACTACGTAACGATTGGTCAATATTTACAACCATCGAAAGAACATGCACCAATTGATCGATTCGTCACACCTGAAGAGTTCGAACGCTATACAGCACATGGACAAAAATTAGGCTTTAAAAATATTTGGGCTGCACCAATGGTACGTTCAAGTTATTTTGCTGATCGTCAATACTATGGCGAACCAGTACCAGCAGTTCGTCGTAAAGCTGATCCTGCAAAGAAAATTACTGTTCAAACAATCGAAGCATAATTCTTCTTACTTTAAAGCCCTCGTATGAGGGCTTTTTTGTTTGTGGTTTTTATAATTCTCAATTACTTATTGACACATTTCTTATCTCTCTTCAGCTTGAATTTTGAATATTTTTCAAACAATCTTATCCAATATAAGTATTAATATGCGTCCGTTTTAGAACTCAACGCTTTCGTTTCACATTTCATGATCCAATATCTCTGTAGATCTGATGTTTGTGCTTTGATTAAATTTACTGTGGGTATTGGCTCCATGACCAAATCATAAATGGAGCAGTTCATAATGTTTTTTATACTCAGTTTAATTATTCTATTTATAACACTCTGGGCTATTTTTTATTTCGAATTCTCAAGAACTTCTGGGGCTATCATACTCACAGTCGTATCTATTTTAGTCGCGTTGATCAGCCCTTGGTCGCTGATACTCGGTATTCCTTTTATCCTAATTTCATTGATTGTCAGTATTGATACGTTAAGGATGAAATTTATTACACAACCTGCCTATAAAGCTCTAGCCAATGCAATGCCAACAATGAGTAGTACCGAGCGTGAAGCATTGGATGCAGGAACCAGTTGGTGGGAAAAAGAATTATTTATGGGGGCACCAGACTGGAAGAAATTTGATCAGTATCCGTACCCCACGCTGTCTGAAGAAGAACAATCATTTATCGATCATGAAGTCGAACAGCTCTGCCAGATGCTGGATGAATGGGATATTCACCATCATCGTAAAGACCTCCCTGAAGAAGTCTGGTCATTTATTAAATCCAAAGGTTTTCTGGGTTTAATTATCCCTAAAGAATACGGCGGTAAACAATTCAGCTCATTTGCGCAAAGCCGTATCATGAGTAAGATTGCCTCGCGCTCACTTACCACTGCTGTCAGTTGTATGGTGCCTAACTCTTTAGGTCCAGGAGAATTACTCTTACACTACGGTACTGAAGATCAAAAGAATCGTTATTTACCAGGTTTAGCAAAAGGTGAAGAAATTCCATGTTTTGGTTTAACAAGCCCTGAAGCAGGTTCAGATGCAGGTGCAATTCCTGACACAGGTGTGGTTTGTTATGGTCAATTTGAAGGACAAGAAGTTCTTGGCCTAAAAATGAATTTTTCCAAACGTTGGATTACACTTGCCCCTGTTGCTACGGTGGTCGGTTTAGCTTTCAAATTATATGACCCTGAAGGTTTACTAGGTGATAAAAACAAAACTGAATACGGAATCACATGTGCCCTATTACCAGCTGATCATGAAGGTGTGATTGTAGGAGCACGCCATAATCCAGGTTCGCCATTTATGAATGGTACCGTGGATGGTAAAGATGTCTTCATTCCGCTGGATTGGATTATTGGTGGTGTAGAAAATGCAGGTAAAGGCTGGCGTATGCTGATGGAATGTCTGGCAGTTGGCCGCGGTATTTCTCTTCCAGCACTATCAACAGCTGCAGGTGAAATGTGTTATTTAAATGTCGGCGCCTTTGCTCGTGTCCGTCAACAATTCAAAATTTCAGTCGGTAAATTCGAAGGTGTTCAAGAGGTTTCAAGTGATATCGCTAGCGATACCTATATGCTCGAAGCTTTCCGTTACTTAGTCACTTGTGGTTTAAACCAAGGGGGTAAGCCCGCAGTTATGACCGCAATGGCAAAATACTACGCAACTGAGACCATGCGTAAGATTGTTAATCATAGTATGGACATTGTGGGCGGCCGTGCTATCCAAATGGGTCCTCGTAACTTCTTGGCGCTCATGTACCAAGCGATCCCTGTTTCGATTACTGTTGAGGGTGCCAATATTCTGAGTCGTTCACTGATGATTTTTGGTCAAGGTTCGATGCGTTGTCATCCCTATTTATTTGAAGAATTACAACTTTTACAAGCAGAAAATAAAGATGCAGCCTTAAAAGAGTTTAATGACATTCTTTATAAGCATTTGGGTTATACATTCAATCGAACCGCTAAATCATTTGCTTATGGTTTTATAGGTGGATCAACAGAAGGCTCAGCAAAAGCTGATGATTTCAGTCGCCCCTACTACAAAACCATTAATCGTTTGAGTGCTAATTTTGCCTTAGTCGCAGATATGTGCTTAGGCCTCCTTGCAGGTGATATCAAACGTAAAGAAATGCTGTCTGGACGATTGGCAGATATGCATTCACATTTATTTATCGCGACTGCAATTCTTAAATTTTATGAAAATGGTCAACGTACTGAAGCTGAACAACTGCATGCTAAACTCGCACTTGAGAAAGCACTATATGCATCTCAAGAAGCATTCTATGGCCTTTTTGATAACTTCCCTGTAAAAATCGCCGCAAGCTTAGTCAAACTCATTTGTTTCCCTTTTGGTCGTCCTATTGCTCAACCATCGGATGCCTTGAAACTTAAATTAGGTGAACTAATTCTTCAGGAAAATGCTTTCCGCAATGAATTAAAAAAACATGTCTTCTATAGCACTGATCCTGATGATGTCAATGGGCGCATGGAGTCTACATTCCAAATGTTGCTTCAAATTGAGGAATTATGGAATAAGTTTAAAAAAGCTGAATCCAAAGGCCAATTTACAGGTCTGACTTTCGAAGAGCATATTGAATCTGCTCTTAAGGAGAATTTCATCACTCAAGCTGAAGCAGATCGATTGCTTACATATAACGCTAAACGTTTTGACAGTATGTTGACTGATGTTTTCGATACTGAACTTAACCAGAGTTTAGAACTTGAGAACCCTCACGCTCAGGCTCTGTCAAATTCTACACAATACTAGTCACTCAATTGCTTCTGAAAAAACGATCCTAAAGGGTCGTTTTTTATTTTTTATTCCACTTTTTATATTTCATTCCACTATGGTGTTATAGAAAACAACATCAAAATAAGCGAAATTAAATGAAAACAAAATAATGAATCTTTATTCATTTTTTATGATAATGTGATTACAACTAATAAAATAGCTGTCATTAAATTTTGAACATATGAAATTGACACGCATTTGAATCATATAAACTACAGGACAAGGATCAACGCTATGAGTCAAGAAATCGTATTAGTTGCAGGTAGCCGTACCGCTATGGGTAGCTTTCAGGGAGGACTTTCAAGCTTAACAGCCCCGCAACTTGGTGCTGAAGTCATTAAAGCCGTACTTGATCAATCTAAGCTTGCTGCAGACCAACTAGATGAAGTGATTATGGGCTGTGTTTTACCTGCGGGATTAAAACAAGGTCCTGCTCGTCAAGCGATGCGAATTGCAGGTGTACCAGATCATGTAGGTGCAACAACGATCAATAAAATCTGTGGGTCTGGCATGAAAGCCGTGATGCAAGCTGCAGATACCATTAAAGCTGGCTCGGCAAATATTATTGTCGCTGGCGGAATGGAATCCATGTCGAATGCACCTTATCTCATGGACAAAGCACGCGCAGGTTACCGTATGGGACATGGCAAAGTGATTGATCACATGTTCCAAGAAGGTTTGGAAGATGCTGAAACTGGCTATTCAATGGGTATTCTTGCTCAAGAAATGGCAGATAAGAAAAACTACACACGTGAACAACAAGACGATTTCGCGATTCGCTCCTTAACTCGTGCTCAGAATGCGATTCAAAATAATTATTTTAAAGATGAAATCACACCCGTTACAGTAAGTTCACGTAAAGGCGATGTCATCGTTGCACAAGATGAAAATCCATTTACAGCAAAAATTGATAAAATTCCTACGCTACGCCCAGCATTTGCTAAAGACGGTACAATTACTGCAGCCAATGCCAGTTCAATTAGTGATGGTGCATCAGCATTTTTAGTCACTTCTGCTGAACACGCAACATCAAAAGGGCTTTCAACTTTAGCAACGATTAAAGCTTACGCAACTCATTCTCAACACCCATCAGAATTTACCATCGCACCTGTTGGTGCAATAGAAAAAGTTTTAAACAAAGCGGGCTGGACTGTTGAAGACGTAGATTTATGGGAAATTAATGAAGCGTTTGCGATGGTAACTATGGCAGCGATTGATGCTTTTCATTTAGATCCTGAAAAAGTGAATATCCATGGTGGAGCTTGTGCACTCGGACATCCATTGGGGTCATCAGGTTCACGAATTATTTTGACTCTCATCCATGCATTAAAACGCTTAGGTAAAACCAAAGGTGTTGCCGCACTTTGCATTGGTGGTGGAGAAGCAACTGCGATTGCGATTGAAATCCCAGCTTAATATTTATGCTATAGCGCATCTCAAGATGCGCTTTTTTTATGAGGAAAAAAATGTCAAAACAAGATTATGAAAATGGTTTAAAAGTTCGTACAGAAGTGATGGGAGAAACTTTTGTCAAACGTGCACAAGACAATACAGTTCCATTTACTCAACCACTTCAAGATTGGATTAATGAGCATGCATGGGGTTCAACTTGGCAACGTGAAGGTGTTTTACCGCGCAAGTATCGTTCGTTAATCACGATTGCATTTTTAACAGCCCAAAAAAGCCCAACAGAACTTAAAGGTCATGTACGTGGCGCTTTAAACAACGGCGCAACTGTTGAAGAAATCCAAGAGGTTCTTTTGCACAGCTTGCCGTACTGTGGTGCTCCAGCTACCCAAGAAGCATTTAGAGCCGCGTTAGAAGTCATTAATGAATATCAACAAAGCTAATCTCATTGAGCATTCATAGATAAACCGCTTAATCTACATTAAGCGGTTTTATAAGGTATTTCGACGCTAGATTTAACTTAATTCAATTTTAGATTGATGTTCAAGCACCTGAACCACAGCTGAAAAATCAGAATCTTGGGCTTTCACTTTTTCAATTTGCACATACTGATTTTGTATAAGTTGCATCGTTGGCAAATTCAACGCTTGCTCTTGAATTAGATCGGTCGCAATTCCAATATCCTTTTGTAAAAGATCTAAGGCGAAAGTTTTTGGAAATGCACGACTCAAGACACGTTGCGCCATAATATTTTCAGACATTGAACTTTTACCACTAGAATGATTAATACAATTCAATGCACTATTCAAATCTACTCCTTTTGACTTTAATACCGTCAATCCTTCTGCAAGTGCCCATAGATGGGTTGCCATCAACGTATTATTCACCGCTTTAACAGCAAATCCAGAACCACTCTCCCCGACATATTCAATTAATCCTGCAAATGCCTGAATAATCGGTTTTGCAAGCTTATAAGCATCGAAATCACCTCCAACCATTACCGTCAGTGTCCCTTTTTCAGCACCTATAGTTTGCCCAGAAACGGGGGCATCTAAATATTCAACACCATTAAATTTCAACTGATTTGCAAGTTTTAAAGCACTTACAGGTACACCACTGGTACAGTCGATCCATACGCTCCCCTTGACCGGAGGATTTTGAGCAATAAGCTGTTCGACATCTGCACTGGTGGGTAAGCAACTGAAAATAAAATCTGCTTTCACTGCTTGATCGACAGAGGTCGCTTTAGTACCAAATGTTTGTGCATGTGCTTCTGCTTTTTCAAAATTACGGTTCCAAACTAAAACTTCAAATCCTAGTTTTGGTAAATGGCTCGCCATGTGCCATCCCATAGCACCTAAACCGATAAATGCAATTTTCATTTTTAATTTCACCTCAAATTTGAGTGTTAGGGAGTGCCGTTGCTTCTGCTGAATGCGGTTCGTTTTCGAGTTCTACTGTTTGCACATTCTTATCTTCGCGATTTAAGAAAAGATTCAATAAAATAGCCGCTAATGTTGCAGTCCCTATTCCACCCAAATCAAAATTGCCAATTTGTAAACTATAATTGCCTGTCCCCATAATTAAGGTGACAGCAGCAATCAACAAAGTACTGTTTTTGGTAAAATCTACGCGGTTGTCCACCCAAATTTTAGCACCGGCCACTGTAATCAGACCGAAAACAACAATCGAAGCTCCCCCTAATAATGCGACAGGAATCGTACTAATAACCGCGCCAAATTTTGGTGATAGACCTAGCAAAATTGCAAATACGCCAGCAAATAAAAATATGGTGGTCGCATAAATTTTGGTTACCGCCATCACACCAATGTTCTCAGCATATGTCGTCATTCCTGTTCCACCCACTGATGCAGACAAGGTCGTACATACACCATCAGCAAAGAAACCTCGTCCCATATATGGTGAAAGATTACGTCCAGTCATTGCAGATACCGCTTTGAAATGTCCTAGATTCTCTGCAACTAAGATGATCGCTACGGGAGCAATAAGCAGCATTGCATTAAATTCAAACACTGGCGCATGAAAAGTAGGTAAACCGAACCAAGCTGCCTCACTGACTTTAGTAAAATCGATCGCTGTACCAAAACCCAAAACATTGGTGAGTAAAAAATAAATAAAGTAAGAAGCCACTAAGCCAATGAGCAATAATAATCTACGGATCATGCCCTTAGTAAATACGGCGATTACACTAATACAAATAATCGTGATTAGAGCCATCCATGAATCAAACTGATTAGCAGAGACACTTTTGATCGCCATTGGTGCTAAATGCAAACCAATGATCATCACAATTGCTCCAGTCACAATTGGTGGCATCAATTTTTCAATCCATGCTGTGCCAGTTTTCATCACGATCAAACCGATCAAGGCGTACAAAATACCGCATGCAATGGTACCGCCAAGTGCTAAGCCTAAGTTTGGATTTAAGCCAACACCGGTATAACCAGTGACAGCAATGACTGCTCCAATGAAAGCGAAGCTCGAGCCTAAATAGCTCGGCATACGCCCCCCAGTCATTAGGAAAAATAATATTGTCCCAATACCCGTAATAAACATTGTAAGATTCGGATCGAAACCCATCAGTAAAGGGGCAAGTACTGTTGCTCCAAACATTGCAAATGCATGCTGCAGCCCCAATACCATACTTTTACCTGGCGGCAAGTACTCATCTACTTGAACTGCGGTCGTGTCTAGATTTCCTTGGAAAGGTTTAAATTTTGGAAACCATGTTTCTTTTGTGCTCATCGACCTTCTCCTGATCAAGCATGCTGTTTTAGACCATTGGAACTGGCTCGCAATATGCGCGGTTAAAATACATGAGGGCTTTTTCACCCGCTTGCTGTTTCATCCCCTTTACATGGCAGAACAAAACATCATGACTGCCTACCGATAAACTTTGTACGACTTCACAATCAAAACTCACTAGCGCACCTTCTAAAATAGGTGCACCTGTGACTAATGTTGACCAGTCCCCCTTTTCGAAACGTTCTGCCATTGGAGTTTTACCCCCAAACACATTCGATAAATGCTTTTGACTACTGCTTAAAGTATTGACACACAAAACCTGATTACTTTTAAATGTTTCAAATACTGATGCTGATCGATTTAGACATACCAGCAATGTTGGTGGCGTATCTGTCACACTACATACAGCTGAAGCTGTGAAGCCAGCTTTTCCTGCTAGACCAGCTGTAGTAATGACATTGACAGCTGCACCTAAATTCGACATTCCTTGTCTAAAAACCTGTTGGTCAATGTTGAGTGTGGCACTCACTGCCTCGGGTAAATTGATTGATTTCACATTTGCATTCATAGTGTTCTCCATCCCTCATCGCCTAAACAGTCAGTGAGGGACTCATAATAGGGTGATGAAAGCTTTCAAATTAAACATGAGCAATCGAAGCAATTTCGATGAGTGCATCAGGTTTGACTAATCCTGTTTGAACACAGTAACGAGCTGGTTCTGCATTTGGAAAATATTCGGCATATACTTCATTCATTGCAGCGTAGTTTGCCCAATCTGTCAGAAAAATATGGTTGAAAGTAATGTCCGACATTGTTCCGCCAGCAGTTTCGATGACCTTCTTTATTGTTTCAAGGACATGGCGTGTCTGTGCTGCTACGTCTCCAACATGAACTACATTGTTGTTTTCATCAAAAGGCAAAGTGCCTGAAACATAGACAATGTTGTCTGCTTTAGTTGCTGGCGAATACGGTGCGAGTGGCTTACCTGAATCCACTGGAATAATGACTTCTTTTGACATGACTTATTTCCTAATTTTAGAATCTATAAATATTTATGCGCTTTCAGCGAGTGTTGGTTGATCTGCAAAACTACTGACAAAACTTTCTGTATCCGACACCCATCCAAAGAAGGTTTTTATGTTGTACATACTTGCGACATGGCCTTCTTTTGGTCCTGCTTGATGACAGGCATCGTCTAAAGCCACGCCAAAATATTCTAGAAAGAAACCATCTCTGAGCGTCGATTCAACACATACATTGGTCGCGATACCAACAAAAACCAAATTACGAATTCCACGCACTCTGAGCATGCTGTCTAGCGCTGTGTTAAAGAATCCACTATAACGAGGCTTTTCAATCACAATATCTTGAGGAGCTGGCACCAACTCATCAATCAACTCAAAATCCCAATCCCCTTTTGCTAACAATTTGCCTTGTAGCTCAGGACGCTTACGCATGGTCTTCAGTGCATTTGATTTGTGAAAGTTTGGTGAATCAATACCACCTGCTTCACGATATTGATTATCCCAACCGTTTTTGAAATAGATCACTTGAATACCAGCATCATGTGCTGCAGAAACTGCCTTTTTAATATTTTCAACCACAGGTTTTGTCGTCGACACATCAAACCCAGCAAGATCTAAATAACCACCTTTTGATGTATACGCATTTTGCATATCAATCACGATTAATGCTGTTTGCTCTGGTGCAAGCACAATATTTTCCGGTTCGGCTTTGAGTTTTACACCCGTTCCCGCTTGTGCAGTAAATCCAGCTTCAACGGTATTTTCTAAATGACTCATGCGATTTTCTCCAACACAGGTTCTGAACTCATTCCTTCAACCACAACATGTTCACGACATTTCATAAGCGGCTGAATCCGTTGTCCAAAACTTTCAACACCTTCAACAAAATCATCAAATGTCAGTAATATGCCTTCAGTTCCTTTTACCTCACTAATCTCATCTAGCATTTTTGCGATACTTTCGTAAGAACCCACCAACGTCCCCATATTGATGTTGACTGGTGATACTGATGAAGCCATTTGACGAATATTAGTATCTGCACCAGATTTAGTATCTTTTCCGCCTTGATTCATTAACCAGTTGATCGCTTCAATATCAGCACCATCGTTGTAATATTGCCACTTCGCCATCGCTTCTTCGTCTGTTTCAGCAGCGATAATCATGAACAAAACGTAGGTTTGAACATCACGACCCGTAATATCTGTTTTTGCTTTTAAACGATCGTTGATTTCTGCGTATGCTGTTGGTGTATTAAGTCCTTTACCAAAAACAAAATTGTAATCAGCGTGTTGAGCAGAAAATTCCAAACCTGTATCCGATTGACCAGCGCAGATAATTTTCATCTCTGCTTGCGGGCGTGGGCTAACTCGGCAATCATCCATTTGGAAATGGTCACCTTTAAAATCAGATTTACCTGTTGCCCATAATTCACGCAGAATTTGTACGTATTCAGATAAGTATTCGTAACGCTTTCCGAAATATTCATCACCGGGCCACATGCCCATTTGGGTATATTCTGGCGCTTGCCAACCTGTGACGACATTTAGGCCGAAACGACCATTCGAAATTGAATCAATCGTAGATGCCATGCGTGCAACTATGGCAGGTGGCATCACTAGCGTCGCAGCTGTTGCATAAATTTTTATTTTACTGGTGACTGCAGCAAGACCCGCCATAAGCGTAAAAGTTTCTAAGTTGTGATCCCAAAACTCAGTTTTACCCCCGAAACCACGCAGCTTGATCATAGACAACGCAAAGTCAAAACCGTAATGCTCTGCGCGTTGGACAATTTTTTTATTTAACTCAAAACTTGGTTTGTATTGAGGAGCATTTTCTGAGAGTAACCAGCCATTATTTCCGATCGGACAAAAGACACCAATTTTCATATCTAACACTCCTAATTTAACGATCAGTTAAATTTGATTTAGTAGGATTAAGCTTTCAAGCTTGTATTAGATATTTAGCAAATGATGTGCCAATTATTATTTTATTATATATTACAACAACTTAATAATTTTATATTTTACCTTATGATAAATTAATCACATAATCCCAATACCCATTACTCCTAAATAACGTCATAAAAAAGTGCACATGATGTTCCAAAAAATACCATTTGGTAAAATAATTAAAAAACCCACGATCTCAATCGTGGGTTTTTATATGCAATTGAAAAGTTTCAAATGCTAGAGTGATCGAAGAAATTGAATAAGTGCCTGATTAGTGATATTTGGCTCAGTCACAGTAGAAGCATGTGCACCTACATCAAAAATTGAGCATTGTGCATGTACAAAATTTTTCTGAAGATCAAGAGTCTTATGTACTGGAACCAAGAAATCATCACGGTTTGCAATCAAGTGAATTGGAGTTCGTTGAAGTGCGGTGATATGTTCATTTGTTATTTTAAATTCCTTTAAAGCCTTCAGACGTCTCAGTACATTCTCTTTTGGTGGAAAGTTTCGGAGTTGATTATTTTCTGCTTGTTGTATTTGATCGATATTAACAGAGATCCATACGGGTGGATAAAGAAATAATGCTTGAGCTCTAACATATGCCTCTGCACCAGCATTTTGTAATAACGATTCTCGAGCTTCGAAACATTTGAGCGTATGTGGGTCTAGTGAGTCCCAGGCATTAATACTGGTCAAACTCAACATTTCCAATTTTGTATTTTGAATTAAACCGGCTAACTCCGCTCCAATATGCCCACCTAAAGCATGACCGATAAAATGGAATTCATCGATCTTTAGATCCTCTAAAATCTGTAACACTTGCATTGCCATATCGGTCATTGAATAAGTTGGTGCTAGTAATGCAGCATCTGCATGACATCCTTCTTGATCATATGTAATAACATGAAAAAATCGAGTCAATATATCTAATTGTGGATGCCAAAAATGTCCATGCCCTCCTAACCCTGAAGATAACAACACAAATTGAGCATCAGGATTAGCTTTGCAGTAAAAAACTTGATACGTCATAAATTTTACCTATCGATAAAAAATAACTACAACGCTGCAATTAACATGCCCAAGCTAATTCAATTAAAAATTTATTTCTAAATGCTAAATTTATAATTCTAAAGATAAACAATAATTGTTATCATTTACAATAATTACATACACTCACACTTTCTTACTTTTATGAACAGTACAGAATTCGAACTACCAGGCGAGTTAACACTTGGGAATCAAGTAAAAAAAACTCGTAAGACTACTAAATCAGTTTCTATCAGTTATCGCCTGATGGTGCTCTATCGTTTTTTATTGGCGGGTATTGGAGGTTATTTGCTTGCATCCCTCTCTGCTATCGTGATTGCACAAACATTTAGCACATATCAATCTAGCGCAGCGATGTCAGCAACGCTCATTGCTTTCTGTTTACAGTGTGCAGCGTTTATTTGGGTTTTTATGGTTCACAAAACCAGAAAAGCTACATTGGGCATCGTCTTACCTAGTCTTGCTTTATTTCTCATCTATAAAATCATGGGGAACTAATTCATGAGAAGTGATGCCAAAGCTGAAGGCCCACGCCAGTCTATGTCATGGTTACATACTTGGGCTAGTTTGATACTAGGATGGTTGCTGTATGCCATCTTTGTAACCGGTACTTTGAGTTTTTTCCAAGCAGAAATCAGTACATGGATGAAACCCGAGTATCACCAATCGATTCCAAGCCAATCTCAACTTGAGCAGACGCAAGTGGCTCTGCAATATTTGCAGAATAATCATGCTGATGCAGGGAGCTGGGGAATTCAATTACCCAATGCTCGTCAAAATTACACCACACTGAATATCAGGAGTGTCGGAGAAGATCCCAATGCTCGTCGCGGTGGTGAACGTGTGACGATTGACAGTGCCACAGGTGAAGTATTAGAAGCACGTGAAACCCGTGGTGGTAGTTTTCTGTATCGTTTCCATTTTGAATTATACGGAATGCCACGTATATGGTCACGTTGGATTGTGGGCATAGCAACTATGTTTATGCTTGTTGCAATTATTAGTGGCATCATCACCCATAAGAAAATCTTTAAAGATTTCTTTACCTTTAGAACAGGTAAAGGACAGCGTTCTTGGTTAGACGCACATAATGCAACAGCTGTATTCGCACTTCCCTTTCATATCATGATCACTTTTAGTGGTTTACTTTTATTATTGTTTACCATCATGCCGTGGGGGGTACAGCAAATTTATGACAATCGTGGCGCCTTTCTACAAGACCAACGAAAATCCTTAATTCAAAATCCAGCAGAATCAGAAGGTCAGACTCGTACTGGTCAACCGCAAGGAAATGAGCGCTCAATGATGAATGCTCGTACAGAAATTGAGGCTCGTGGTACGCAGTCAGCATCAAATGAACATGCTAACAACATGGATGGTGAGAGAAAGAATCGAGGTGAAGGTCGACGTACTCGAAACCAAGATCGTAAAGCTGAACCTGCACCACTTACAGATATTGCCCCGATCCTCACTCAAGCTGAAGCGAAGTGGAAAAACAATCCGATTGGTTCAATCACGATTAAAGCACCAAATACATCTAAGGCGACCATTGAGTTACGTGCTTTACACGGCGCAAGTATCGCTCATCGTGGCGTATATGAAACTTTAGACTTCAATGGTGTGACAGGTCAAAACATTACAGATGATTCCGCTCAACTCAAAAATCCTTCTATTCCCAATGGCATTTACAATGTTGTCACTGTTCTACATGAAGCACGAGGAGTTGATTTAGCCTTACGTTGGATACTCTTTTTTTCTGGTATCGTTGGCACGCTAATGGTCGCAACAGGATTAATTTTATGGTGCGTCAAACGTGCACCTCAACAAGCAAAACAAGGTTATAAATCCTTTGGCTATCGTACGGTCGAGATTACCAACATCGCTGCGATTATTGGCTTACCAATTGCTTGTGCAGCTTATTTTTATGCAAACCGTTTTATCCCTGCTGATATGGAAATGCGTATAAACTGGGAAATCCGTACATTATTTATCGTGTGGCTCTTCACACTGGTTTATGCTGTTTTTCGCACCCATCGCCAAGCTTGGCTTGAATTACTGAGTCTCGCTACCCTGCTTTTTGCTTTACTTCCGCTTGTAAACTTTATCACAGGTGGTCAACCTTTATGGTGTTCTATAGCTCACGGACAATGGGTTATCGCTTCGTTCGATCTGGCGATGATAGTTTTAGCAGTGGTTTTTTATTTTGCACTTTACAAAGTTCAAAATCATCAAGAAACTCCATTAAAAAAGAGTCAAGTTTTACCTAAGGTAGAGGGGTAATCACCATGAGCTTTTTTCTCCTCATTTGGGCAGTTTGTACTTTAGGTTTTATAGGTTTAGCCAGTGCAATGCAAAAGCATCAAAAACAAGTTTTTGGTCAAACATTGAGTACTAAACATCAGAAAATAGCCTCAATGGTTGGATGGGGATTCCTGTCGTTAGGGCTTATCCTCTGCATGAGCAAAGGACAAGTCAGTAATATGATGAGTTATTGGGTTGGTGTACTGACATTCGCTGCACTTTTTGTTGCACTTTGTCTGACCTATTTTGAGTCAAAAATGAAAAAAATCATTTTGGGCGTATCCTTTATTGGATTCATCAGCATGATCTTCTCAATCATTTAATACTTTACTTGATAAAAAAACCGGCCCATATTTCATTTCAATATGGGTCGGTTTTATTCTTCTTACATTAGCTTTAAACGTGAATCACGCTGAAGTTCTAGCAATTCAAACGTATAATCAACCTCATTTATTATGGCGATTAAGGATCGGTACGCATGGAACTTCGACATTTGAAATATTTCGTCTCAGTTGCCGAAGAGCTTAATTTTACGCGTGCTGCAGAAAAACTTTTTATAGCGCAGCCCTCTTTAAGTCAGCAAATTAAAGATCTTGAAGCGGAATTAGGTACATCCCTGCTGATTCGTAAAAGCAGAAGCTTATCGCTCACAGAGGAAGGTGAAACTTTTTTAAAAGATGCTCGACATATCTTGAAACTTGCTCAAGACGCCAAACACAAGATTCAAATTATGGCGAATACCAAGAAAAATAAATTAAATATTGGCTTTTTACCTGTGGCAGAAATGAAAATTTTTCCTTATGTCATGCCTATTATTCGTGCACAACAGCCTGATTTAGATATTCAATTTCATAGTTTGAGCTGTGTACATCAAATCCAAGCACTTCGTGATCAAAAAATTGATGTCGCATTCACTCGCCAATGTATCGATGATGAGCATATTGCCTCTATCGAATTGTTCAGTGAGCCTCTGATCTTGCTGATTCCTCGTCATTCAGCCCATGCGCATTTAGACTGTATTTCAAAACAGGATTTAATTGCCCAAAAATTTATCATGAGCGAGGAAACTGCCTCACCGATTTTGTTCCAAAAAATTCAAAATATTTTTGAAGCCCTAAATACATCTATTCAAGTTGCTCAATACTCGAGTAATATTTTAATGAATATTAATCTTGTAGCGATGCAAGTCGGTTGGACCATTGTTCCAAAATATGTTGAAAGCTTGCTCAGTGAAAATGTCTTAATTAAATCAACTGAAATCGATTTACCGAATATCAGCTTATATTTGAGTTTCAGAAAGCAAGATCAAAGTAAGCATTTGCAAACTGTCAAAGATATTCTTAGCCAACACTTTCATTGTCATATTTTTTAAAAATTTGAACACTATTTTAAAAATAAAAAACCTGCAAATTTGCAGGTTTTTTTTTTAGATTAGTCTTAAACTTTTTGATTAAACGCCAAGTTTATCAAATAGTTTTTGACTGAGCTCTTCGCTTGTCTGAGGAATACTTAAACCCGCGACAAATTTATCTGGTCTTAAAAATGCCATCGAGTATTGAGTACGACCAAACCATGCTCGAATCGCATGCTCTGTATCCCCAAGTGTCAATATTTCATCATCATGAGCATCAGTGTTCAATTGTTCAGGTGGAACGACTTTAATAAATTTCACACCCAAGGCTTTCCATTTTTGAATACTTGTTGGTGTGAGTCCCCAAGTCGGATCTACTCCCCAAGCAATAATAGCAAAGCCTTGACCAATAAAATCATCCAGTAATTTCACCTGACCTGTGCTGTCTTGCATTTTAGGTTGAATAAACATTTTACCGATTGGCGATGTCTTATTGACCTGTCCAACCAAAATACCAGATTTATATTGTGGCATTGGCTTAAAGCGCATTTCCAACAAATATTGTTTAACTGGTTTAATGTAATTTAGAACATATGAAATAGCATCACGCGCAGTTCCTTGCCATTTTTTAGGCGGAGCTAGCACATGGCCTGCTGTAACAGATAAATCAATCATCGCTTTGGCATGATCATGACGCTCTTCTTGATAAGAATCTAGAACTTTAGCATCTACTTTACCTTGTACAACCATAGCCAGTTTCCAAGATAAATTGAATGCATCACGCATTCCACTGTTATAACCCTGTCCCTGCCATACTGGCATGATGTGCGCTGCATCTCCCGCAAGTAAGATACGCCCATCTTTAAATCTACTGGCAATACGTGCATTATGGGTATAAACACGATTTCGGATCACATCGATATTTTCAGTGTTTGGTAATACTTTGGATAAAAGTTTAGCCATGTTTTCAGGTTGACTCAGTTGCTCTTGCGTCTCCCCTGGCATCACCATAAATTCAAAACGACGGATACCATGTGGTAAAGCCGCTGACACATATGGACGTACTGGATCACAACATAAGTAAATATGTGGTGTCGCCAATGGATCGTTTGCAATATCGACAACAATCCATTGGTTTGGTGCAGTTTTACCTTCAAAAGGAATATTCAACATACGGCGAACGTAGCTATTACCGCCATCACATGCCACAAGATACTTTGCAGTTATATATTCAATTGTTTTATCTTTATTTTGGATTTGAACTTCAACTTGATCTTCAGTCTGCTTAAAACTTTGAAGTTGACGAGAAAAAAGTACTTCCACATCATCAAAACGTTCTAAACCTTCCAATAATTCTGCATCAACATAAGGTTGTACGAATGCATTACGACGAGGGAAACCAAACTCACGTGTTTTAGGTTGAATATCTGCAAAACAACGGCCTGAAGGCGTAAGAAAACGCATCGCATGATCGGGAGTGGTATGCGGCAATACTTTGTTGATCAAGCCAATCGATTGCATTGTTCTTAGAGATTCATCATCAATACCAATTGCACGAGGATAATCAATCAATTGATCGAGCTGTTCAATCACTTTTACTTTTAAGCCCGCAAGGCCAAGGCCGTTCGCCATCGTTAAACCGACTGGGCCTGCACCAAGTACGATCACATCTGCTGAATAAGTGTTGGTCTGTGACATGGTCAATCTCCTCTAATATTCGCATTAGAGAGGATTTTCAGCATAGGAAAAAGTTATGCTAAGGTCTTATGAAATTTAAGAAATTATCACTTTTACTTCAATTCCATCAAAAAACCTTAATTTATGTCGCTCATCTATAGCTTTTACCTATAGTTGAATTTGTAATTCATCTACAAAATATCTTAGTAAATAGGCTCGAACCATACTACTCAAGCTTTGAATCAGTTTTACAGTATAATAAGGGAACAACTTTAATATTTTTTGCTTCGCTTTGAAGCCATGGAATCCCACTATGACTAAACGTGTTACCGTCCCGATTGCTCTCGAAAATCGTGCTCATGCAGGTAATGCCGCTGCTCAATTTGAACTTGCTGAACTTTATATGACGAGTGAACATGATGAAGACATTGCGCTTGCAGAAGAATGGGCTTTACGTGCTGGTCAATTGGGTCATGTCGAAGCGATGTACTGGTTAGGGGAAGGTTATACCCATTATGCGAAAGAAGTTTTAGAAGAAGATCCTGAGGATGCAAAACTAAACTTTGAGTACGGTTTTAACTGGCTCACGCAAGCAAGTAAACATCAACATGCTGCTGCGATTTTAGAGCTCGCAGGTTATTACCGTCGTGGTAATGTCGTTGAAAAAGATTTACAAAAATCTGTTGAATTGGTGACTCAAGCCGCTGAACTTGGTGATACTCAAGCAATGCGTGATTTATCTGCCATCTATGCACATGGTTTAGGTGTGGATGTAAACGAGGAAAAAGCTGATTATTGGCAGGAAAAAGCTCAATCATGCACTTAAGATAAATCTCGTTTTTTTGTCTCAAAAGCCTTCATGATTGAAGGCTTTTTATTGAGCTACTTTAGACTTTTTAAACTATAACATACCTTAAAATAGCAACACACTATAAGATATTGACTTACTTTTAGATATTAATTAACTTCAGCGATGATGGCTTGTCTACAGATCCCGTCTACTGCCCTTTGCTGTTCAAATACTTTTTTAGGCATTGCTTCAAAGCTATCAAAAAAGCAGATTTCTTCTTCATTGATGTCATATACCAATGAATGATTACCAATGCCTTCTAAAGTATCGTAATACACGATCACGAACTTATTGGCATCAAATGCGATTTGAATATCTTGATAGCTGATTGCGGGGGATATTTTTAGCGCAAGTTTTTCAGCTTCTAAATAGCTTTGCTTTTCTTGCTCTTGAAGTGCATTGTCTTCATCTGTGGTAAATTCCACATCTAAGCCAAATTTTTTAAGTCCCACCGCTAGACCGATCGTGGTCGTTCCATCACCTTCTACATAACCACAGACTTCTTTTAGTTGTTCAATATCTGGGTCTAACCCAAGATGTTGAAAGAGCATCCATACGGCATAAATACCAGCATTGGCTTCTAGATTGGCGAGTTCAGATGGGATATTAGAAGACATATAAATTTCTAAATTGATTTTTAAGCATATTATTATTCTTTTTTCAGGATTGTTCCAACAAGCTGAGCTTTGACTGTCAAAAAACTCTACTTCAATTTTATCCGAAATCTTATTCAATATTGATGCTATACGATGACAAGTTTCTTGATCATTTTTAAAAATAGATTTAGCTACTTTCCCCTTTTTCTTTATAGCATTTCCACTTTTACCAAATATTTGTTCAATTAAATGAGTTTCTTGCTCTCCCATTCCCCAACCATAAATTACTAAATTTTTCCCATGAGTTAGAAACTCGGGGAGAATTTCATAATATATCTTACTCAAGTATTTACTACTTCTAATCGACTCCATTTTTCTGTCGCAAGTACCTTCAGCTACAAAAAGTGGAATATTTTGATCAGTCTAATTTTCTGCAACTATTTCCAATAGGTCAGAGTTACTTCTTCTTTTAACTTTTCGCTCAATATCATTTGCAAAACGAAAAATCGATAAATTGCCATGTTGATAGAACGTTCTCGTTATATCTTTTTGTTCGGGCTCTAAGTAATAGGGGTGTTTTAAAGATTCCCAATCCCAATAAATATCTCCTCCATTTTTAAACCCATCTTTAAATGTATGGCCATCTTGTAGGCTTTCACCATACATTCGAACCCAATACAGAATTAAATCGTAATTCAGAGACACAATCGTTCTAAACTGTTTAGTAAACCGATAAAGCCTAGGCAATTCATCAGCAATATCACAATGCAAACAATGCAAACAATGAACCTCTTTAACAACGCTAATTAATGCTTGTTTAATATTTTCATAAGCTTTATCTGTAGCAGTATCGTTAACATCTAAAAATTTATTAACTAATTTTGCATGCCACACAAATCTAAGTACTTTCTCAAAATCGTCTGTTTCAAATTTCGCAAATAGCTTAGATACGTCATCGTCAAATAATGATTTATCACGCATACAATTCGGGGATTCAGCATATTTTTTTTATGATTCAAAATTAAATTCTTGATGCAATGCTATGCTAGCACCATTTCCAATGAGTAAATCGCGCTTTTCATAATCGGAACTAATCTCACTCCATTGATTAATTTCATATTGAGGCAACTTTCCCATCTAATTTAGACTCCCAAAAAAACTCTTCTTAAACAGATATTAACCAATTTCAGATTGGAACTAAAACTAAATCCAAGTACAATACTGCCCTAGTCGAGGGATGCTGCGACGTTTTACAAGTACAAAATGTAAAAGCGCCAGGCTCGACGATCGGTCAATCTGCTCAGATCGACCAACAACGGCATCCGCGAACATAATGATCAATTTTTGTTTTTTATAAGGAGATCGTGATGAACGCGGTTAATGCTTCATTTACAGATTACAAAGTTGCCGATATTTCACTTGCTGACTACGGCCGTAAAGAAATCAAACTTGCAGAAGCTGAAATGCCAGCCCTTATGGGTCTGCGTAAGCGTTACTCTGCGGCTAAACCACTTGCTGGTGCTAAAATTTTGGGTTGTATCCACATGACAATCCAAACAGCTGTTCTTATCGAAACTTTGGTAGAGCTTGGTGCTGAAGTTCGTTGGACATCTTGCAACATTTTCTCAACTCAAGACCACGCTGCGGCAGCTATTGCAGCTTCAGGTGTTCCTGTGTTTGCTTGGAAAGGCGAAACTGAAGAAGAATACATGTGGTGTCTTGAACAACAAATTAATGTAAATGGTACGCCTTGGGATGCCAACATGATTCTGGACGACGGCGGTGACTTAACTGCGCTTGTTCATGAAAAATACCCAGAAGTACTCGCAAAAATCCACGGTATTACTGAAGAAACAACAACAGGTGTTCAACGTCTTCTCGAAATGTGGAAAGACGGTTCATTGAAAGTACCTGCGATCAACGTAAATGACTCAGTAACTAAATCTAAAAATGACAACAAATACGGTTGCCGTCACTCTCTAAACGATGCCATCAAACGTGCAACTGACATGCTGTTATCTGGTCGTCGTGCGCTTGTAATTGGTTACGGTGACGTAGGTAAAGGCTCTGCACAATCACTTCGTCAAGAAGGCATGATCGTACGTGTTTCTGAAATCGATCCTATCTGTGCAATGCAAGCATGCATGGACGGTTACGAAGTGGTTTCTCCATACAAAAACGGCGTACAAACAGGTAAAAAAGAAGACGTTAACGCTGACCTTCTTCTAAACACTGACTTAATCGTAACAACAACTGGTAACTACCACGTTTGTGACGCTGCAATGCTTGATACATTAAAAGCAGGTGCAGTAGTTTGTAACATCGGTCACTTCGACACTGAAATCGATACCAACTACTTACGTGGTTACAAGTGGGTTGAAGTGAAACCTCAAGTTCACCAAGTGTATCGTTCAGAAAATGAAAACGATTACCTGATTCTTCTTTCTGAAGGTCGCTTAGTAAATCTTGGTAATGCAACTGGTCACCCATCACGCGTGATGGACGGTTCTTTTGCGAACCAAGTTTTAGGTCAAATGCACTTGTTCGCAGAGAAATTTGCTGATCTTCCTGAAGACCAAAAACAAGCTGCGATCCGTGTTGAACTTCTTCCTAAGAAATTAGATGAAGAAGTTGCTGCAGCAATGGTTGCAGGTTTCGGTGGTGTTTTGACTCAATTGACTCAAGAACAAGCGGACTACCTTGGGGTTGCTGTTGAAGGTCCATTCAAATCTGACGCTTATAAATACTAAATTTTCTCACCTCTCCTAACCTCTCCTGTTAGGAGAGGAACTTTCATTAGAGGCATAGTTCACAATAATGCTATCTCAATGAAAGTCCCTTCTCTTACGCCATATATGGCTCAGGGAGAAGGCTAGGAAGAGGGTAAAACATATAAGTATTTATAAAAATAGGATTTGAACATGTCTAAACAGATTCCGATTTCTTTTGAGTTTTTCCCAACCAAAACTGATGCTGGCGCGGAAAAACTTAAAGTTGTTCACCAAGAACTTCAGTTGCTTAATCCAGAGTTTTTCTCTGTGACTTATGGTGCAGGTGGTTCTACACGTGAACGTACACTTTCGACTTTAGCTGATTTTAATGGTAAAGGTACGCCTGTTGCTCCTCACCTCTCTTGTATTGGTGATAGCAAAGAACGGATCGCTGAACTTTTAGATTTATACAAATCTCAAGGGATTGACCGTATCGTTGCACTACGTGGTGACTTACCTTCCGGTCAAGTTGGCTTAGGTGAATTACCGTATGCTCAGGATTTAGTACGCTTTATCCGTGAACATTCGGGTGACCACTTCCAGATTGAAGTTGCAGCTTACCCTGAAATGCACCCACAAGCAGATAGCTTTGATTTAGACATTCAACGCTTTTGTGAGAAAGCCAATGCAGGTGCAAATGCAGCCTTAACTCAATTCTTCTTTAATCCAGATGCCTATTTCTACTTTGTAGAACGCATTCAAAAAGAAGGTGTGAATATTCCTGTGGCACCTGGCATTATGCCAATTACCAATGCAAGCAACTTAATTCGCTTTGCAGATGGTACAGGTGCTGAAATCCCTCGTTGGATTCGTAAGCAACTGGCAGCCTATGGTGATGATACTGCATCAATCAAAGCCTTTGGTCATGAAGTGATTGTAAAGCTATGTGAACGGCTTATTGCTGGTGGCGCACCAAGCTTACACTTCTATACGATGAACACCACTGATCCAACTCGTCAACTTGTAAAAGACCTCGCTCTGGCATAAGTTTCCTGACTTCTTTTATCGACAGCTTAGGTTCAACTTATTTGATGTAGGGACTGAAGATAAAAGAAGTTTTTATTTTACCGATTTTAGAGTAATGCACATGCCTCGTTTTTTTATTGAAGCAGACCTTAATGTAAATACAACAGTTGAACTGACTGAAACTGTATTTCATCATTGGGTCAAAGTTTTACGTGCACAAGTCGGTGAAAAAGCGACCTTGTTTAATGGTCAAGGTGGCGAATATCAAGTTGAGTTAATTGAAGCCAATAAAAAAACAGCCTCGGTTCTAGTTCAAGAATTTAACCCAACCAATCGCATACCAAACTTTAATGCCTTACTTGGTCAAGTAATAAGTAAAGGTGATCGCATGGATTATGCTATTCAAAAAGCGGTTGAGTTAGGCGTATCTGAAATTCAACTTCTCACTTCTGAACGTTGTGAAATGCGTTTAAAATACGACCGTGATCAGAAAAAGCTTGATCATTGGCAAGGTGTAGCAATTGCTGCTTGCGAGCAGTGTGGAATGAATATTGTTCCAAAAATATTAGCTCCACTCCCTTTGGCACAATGGTTAAATAGCACACTCCCTGAAACGAAATTAGTCTTAGCCCCCAATAAAGATGAGGTCGACGTGTTAAATGATGCCTCCTCAAATATAGCGCTACTCATTGGTCCAGAAGGTGGATTAAGTGAAGCTGAAATCCAATCTGCAAATCAGCATGGATTTATCAATTGGTGTATTGGTGAACGTGTTTTACGTACAGAAACTGCACCAGTGGTTGCTTTATCGATCTTAAATTACAAATTTTAATAAATATTTTCTCAAAATTCCGTGATTTAACTCACAATAGAATTGATTTTCCTCCAATTAGACAGTACTTTAATGAGAAAAGAGTTGTCGCGCTAAATTTATATTTTTAAGTTCGTACTCAAAAATAATACAAATAAAGTAGAAAGAAAATTAAGGTATTGCCAGTTATGAGTGAAGTTCAGGGAGAGCATGTTTCCAACTCTGTACTCGATAGCCAGATCAAAAGTGCGACTTCTAATTTGCATTTTTTTTTAGCGTGGGTGCTCTTTGCCTGTATCTATAATCAACTTATTTACTTCTTTTATTTCAAAAGCTTTTCAATACCCTATACCATTTGGCTCATTATATTCACCACCATTCTTTTAATCTGTTTTTGCTTTACCCTCTTTTTTAATAAATCTAATCAAATTAGTATTTTTAACTTAGACATGTGGGCACAATTGGTTTGCTTAATTACTGGAGCTGGTCTAGCTATAGGTATTTATACCGTATTACAGCTTATCCCCGAACATAATCCAGAAGTCAAAGATATACATATGTTGACTTTAGCTGGGTTAATGTTATCTATTGTTTATACTTTTGCTATTTTATTTCTATCACAGCGTTTACGATACTTCCTTTATGTTTTTTTGCCTTCAGCTTCGACCATAGTCCTCTCCAATTTCCTTTTTTTAGATAATACTCCTGATGTTTTTAGTTTAATCTTTAATATTTGGTTTGGTGTATTACTTATTTGCGCTCTCCTTACCCATAAGATGTACCGCCGTCTTGGAATATTAAATAGTCACAATAAATTCTATTTATCTGAATCTAGAAAACATCTTATGGAGTCATCACTTCTCCAAGAAAAGCTAAAAAATGAGATTGAAAAATCCAAAGAAATTGAAAACCAATTACAAATGCATAATCAATTACTTGAACAAAAAGTAATTGAACGAACCTACGATATTAATAAGATCAACGATCGACTACAGCACCATCAAGCTAACCTCGATTTTGCGCATGAAACTGCTGGAATTTCATCTTGGCTATGGAATATTGAGAAAAGAACCATTGAAATCTCAGGCATTAAATATGGTAATCAGGTTTTACACTACCAAAGTGCCACTGATCAAATTAACGGGTTTATTCACCCAGAAGATCAAGAAAATTATCGTAAAGAGCTCCGTAGACATTTAAGAGGAAATACTGAACGTTTTGAAGCACATTATAGAACTAAAGTAAAAGATCAGTGGTTCTGGATTAAAGATATTGGTCGAGTTATTACACGTGATCCTAAAAATAATAAACCTCTTAAAATGGTGGGTATTTTCCAAGACATTGAAAGTGAAAAAAAAGCACAAGAAAAATTGAAATTAGCTTCGAATGTATTTAATCAAGTGGCCCAAGGGGTTTTTGTTTTAGACAATAACTTGTGTTTTTTAGAAGTTAATCCTTATTTTAGTGAATTGGTCAACATCCCACCACAAGATATTATCACAAAACACATCTTTGATATTACCAAATCTTCCACATCCCAACTCAGCCAACATCACGCCGATATAACTCAGACGGTGTTACTCACTGGACAATATGATGCTGAGGTCACAGAAGAATTTATTTCAGGAAAAATATTAACCTTATGGCTGCATATTAATGCAGTTCGTGATGATAAAAATCGAGTTTTAAATTATGTAGGCATCATTTCAGATTTAACTGAACGGAAACAAAATCTTGAAAGAATGGCCTACTTAGAGAATTACGATCTACTTACAGATTTACCTAACCGTGTTTATTTTAATTTACAGTTACACCAGTATCTAATTAGTAAATCTAAAATTCTGAGCCATTTTTCTATTATTCGTCTCAACATTGATCGATTTAGACATTTTAATGAGTTTATTAATCATCAAACTGGAGATCAAGTTCTCAAAGAAGTATCCCGTCGACTGAAATATACTTGTTCTAAAGCTGTTCTGATTTCATATTTAAACAATGATGACTTTGCTATGATTTACAACTTAAATCATAGTCATTACACGATCCAACAAGTCGTCGATCAGATCCTTGAGGCCTTTGAAATACCCTTTATCATCGATGGGCAAGAACACATGATTCATGTCTCACTGGGTATCGCAATTTACCCCAATCATGGTAGACAAATTGGTAGCTTAAATAGTCACGCGGAAAGCGCTTTAACAGAAGCAAAAAAATTAGGAGGCAGCACAGCCTATTATTATGACAACAAGCCTGAATCCATTTTTGGCAGTGACATTGAGCTCGAAAGAGATTTACGACTTGCTATAAAGAATCAGGACTTAGAAATTTATTATCAACCTAAGATAGAAAGTAAAACGATGCAAGTGAGCGGCTTTGAAGCGTTAATCCGCTGGAATCATCCAAAGTACGGCATCATCATGCCAGATCGTTTTATACCTATTGCTGAAATGACTAGTCTGATCTCAGATATCGGAAAATTTGTTATTTTCCAGACATGTAAGCAACTTAAAATATGGCATGAATTAGGATTTGATAAGTTACAAATTTCTATTAATGTCGTGGCGCAACAGATCCATCGTGGGGAATTTCTCAATTTTATTGATCAAGCCGTGCTCAAATACTCACTCAAACCCGAGTTTATAGAGTTTGAACTTACCGAGTCATCATTGTTAGATAAATCATCTCATGTTTTTGATTTGTTAGACCAAATTAAGGATAAAAACTTCTCAATCGCCTTAGATGACTTTGGAACAGGCTATTCTTCACTTGCATATCTTGCAGATTATCCTATTGATACGCTCAAGATTGATCGCGCCTTTATTTCAAAAATTGGAACTCGTAAAAATAATGCTATTGTCGATGCGATTATTTCCATGGGTAAAGCGATGGGTATGAAATTGGTTGCTGAAGGTGTAGAAGACCTTGAACAAATCGAATACTTAAGAAAACAGGGCTGTGATTATTTCCAAGGCTATTATTTTTCAAAGCCCCTAAATGCAATTGACAGCACTCAATATTTAAAAAATGAAGCACAATTATCACAAACACCTTAATCTCAAGACCAAAGTCCCAAATATGTATGAAATTTCGACTTTTAACTGTGATCACTGCGCAACTAGTGGTATATTCCAAGTGATATAACCAAAAACCAGCAAAGCTGGAATATTGTAATTACTGGGATTCAGATGGACGATCAATCTTTAAAACAGCAAGCACTCTACTACCACGAATTTCCAACACCAGGAAAAATCAGCGTTACTCCGAGTAAGCAACTCGTCAACCAACATGATCTAGCATTAGCATATTCCCCAGGTGTTGCAGTGCCATGTTTGGAAATTGAAAAAGACCCTTCTAAAGCAGCGCTGTATACTGCGCGTGGTAACCTAGTTGCAGTCGTCAGTAATGGTACTGCAGTACTCGGTTTGGGTAATATTGGTCCCCTCGCTTCAAAACCAGTGATGGAAGGTAAAGGCGTCCTGTTTAAAAAGTTTGCAGGCGTTGACGTTTTCGATATCGAAATTGCAGAAAACGATCCAGATAAAATCGTAGATATCGTTGCTGCTCTTGAACCGACTTTCGGGGGGATTAACCTCGAAGATATCAAAGCTCCAGAATGTTTCTATATTGAACAGAAACTTCGTGAGCGCATGAATATTCCAGTCTTTCATGATGATCAACACGGTACGTCAATCATTGTAGGCTCAGCACTTTTAAATGCTTTGCAATTAAATGGCAAAAAGATTGAAGACATCAAAATCATTGCATCAGGTGCTGGTGCAGCTGCATTGTCATGTCTAGATCTTCTTTGTGCATTAGGTGCTAAAAAAGAAAATATCATTGTTGCTGACTCTCGCGGTTTGATCACCACTAAACGTGAAGGCTTAGACGACTCTAAAAAACGCTATGTTCAAGATATTGAAGGTTCTCAGCTTGGCGACGTAATTGCTGGTGCAGATATGTTCCTTGGTCTATCAGCTGCGGGTATTTTGACTAAAGAAATGGTCAAAGTCATGGCGAAGGATCCAATCATCTTCGCGCTTGCTAACCCAGATCCTGAAATTCTGCCTGAGCATGCACATGAAGTTCGTGATGATGTGATCATGGCGACGGGTCGTTCAGACTATCCGAACCAAGTGAATAATGCGCTTTGCTTCCCATATATCTTCCGTGGTGCACTTGATGTAGGTGCAACAACCATTAACGAAGAAATGAAGATTGCATGTGTACACGCAATTGCTCGTATGGCGCATGTAGAAGCTGACGCTGCATCTTATGGTGAAAAGTCTGCATCATTTGGTCGTGATTATCTAATTCCACGTCCACTTGATCAACGCTTGATTCTTGAAATTGCGCCTGCTGTTGCAAAAGCTGCGATGGATTCTGGTGTAGCGACTCGTCCAATCCAAGATTTCTCTGTGTATCATCAGCGTCTTTCTGAGTTCGTTTATAACTCAGCATTTATGATGAAACCAATTTTTGCTCAAGCGAAAACTGATCCTAAACGTATTGCTTATGCGGAAGGTGAAGATCTTCGTGTTCTTCGTGCTGTTCAAATTGCAGTAGACGAAGGCCTAGCAAAACCGATCTTGGTGGGTCGTACTGCTGTGATCGAAGCGAATATTAAGAAATTAGGTTTACGTTTAGAAAATGGTGTGAATATCACTATCGTTGATCAAGAAACAAATCCTGATTACGAAAAGTTTGCTGATGATTACTATAATCTGATGATGCGTAAAGGGGTAACACCTGAGTATGCACAACGTGAATCACGTCGTCGTTCGACCCTGATTGCAGCGATGTTAGTACGCCACGGCTTAGCAGATGGTATGCTATGCGGTACGTATTCTAGCTACGATATTCATTTAGATTTCGTGAGCAATGTGATTGGTTTAAAAGAAGGTCATAACACTTTCTTTACCTTAAATGCGTTGATGCTCGAAGATCGCAACTTGTTCATTGCAGATACATACATCAATCGTAACCCTACGGCTGAACAGCTTGCTGAAATGACTATATTAGCAGCAGAAGAAGTCCGTCGTTTCGGTATTACTCCACGTGTAGCATTGTTGTCGCACTCAAGTTTTGGTTCTGACCAGACTGATCCTAGCGCTCAAAAAATGCGTAAAGTGTATGAAATTCTTTCTGAAATCGCACCTGAACTTGAAGTTGAAGGTGAAATGCATGCCGATGCAGCGCTCGATGAAAATATCCGTAGCTTTGCATTTCCGAACTCGCGCTTCAAAGGTTCTGCGAATCTATTGATTATGCCGAATTTAGATGCTGCAAATATTTCATTCAACCTGTTGAAGTCAACTTCAGGAAATAATGTAACAATTGGTCCAATCTTATTAGGTGCGGCTAAGCCAGTTCATATCTTAACACCGACAGCAACTACGCGCCGTGTTGTGAATATGACTGCATTAACTGTTGCAGAAATTCAAGAAGAGGAAAAAAACGCGCTCTAATCCTTCATTTAGGGCACGTTTTGTGACTTGAGAAAACCTCTATTCTGATGCATGATGGTGCTAAGAATAGAGGTTTTTTATGCAAGTTTATTTAGTAGGCGGCGCAGTACGAGATCAGTTGCTCGGACACCCCTATCACGAAAAAGATTATGTCGTTGTCGGTGCAACACCAGAACAACTTTTAAACCAAGGTTTTCAACCTGTTGGTAAAGATTTTCCTGTATTTCTACATCCCGAAACTAAAGATGAATACGCCCTTGCTCGTACTGAGCGTAAATCTGGGCATGGTTATCATGGCTTTGAATTTTTTACCGATCCATCGGTGACCCTTGAAGATGATTTAATTCGTCGTGATTTGACCATCAATGCAATGGCCATGAATGAAGAGGGTGAGTTGTTCGACCCTTATCATGGTTATCAAGATTTGAATCAACGCATTTTACGTCACGTTTCTGATGCATTTGCAGAAGATCCACTACGAGTATTGCGTGTTGCCCGTTTTGCAGCTCGCTATCATCAGTATGGTTTTAAAGTAGCTGAAGAAACCATAGCCTTAATGAAAAATTTGGCTGATTCTGGTGAATTGCAAGCGCTTACGCCTGAACGTGTTTGGAAAGAAACTTCTCGTGCCTTAATGGAACGTGATGCTGATATTTACTTCGAAGTCCTTCGCCAGTGTGATGCTCTAAAAATCCTCTTTCCAGAAATCGAAGCATTATTTGGTGTCCCACAACGTCCTGAATACCATCCTGAAATTGACTGTGGTATTCATACCTTGATGTCATTACAACAAGCTTGTAAAGCAGACTATTCGATGGATGTACGCTTCGCAGTATTAGTGCATGATCTGGGTAAAGCACTCACGCCTAAAGATGAGTTACCTCGCCATATCATGCATGAGGAACGTGGTGTTCAACCCGTGACTGATTTATGTGAACGTCTTAAAGTTCCGACCCAAACCAAACAATTGGCTATTGCGGTGTGCAAAGAACATCTTAAATGCCATCAGGCGTTTACATTAAAACCAGGAACACTTTGGCGTCTATTACAACGTTTAGATGTATTACGCCGTCCTGAACGTGTTGAGGCTTTTGTACAAGCATGTGAATGTGATGCCAAAGGTCGCTTAGGTCTTGAAGACCGTGAATATCCTCAAGCAAAATATGTATTAGATGCAGTACAGATTGTTCGTTCAATTAAAGCATCTGATTTACCGCCTGAGATCAAAGGCCCTGATATTGGTGAAATGCTGATCCAAAAAAGAATCGAAGCTCTGTCAACGCACCGAGAAAAACATCAATCCAGTGTAAATGCATAATATTTACCTCCTGAAGCTCAGGAGGTAATCGTATTTTAAAAGAATGCTTGTTAAAAATATTTAAAAGAATCAATCATCGGCTTAATGATCGAAGCCACTAATAATATCGCCATACTGTAATTGAAAATTTTTAGATGCTGTGGCGTACGCACCAAAGTTTGTAATTTTTCTCCGAGTATTCCCCAAGCTCCCGTGCATGGAATACAGACTAACCCAAACACAACACCCAAAATGATATACCAATAAAATTCACTGCCTGCAGCTAAATAAGTCGTCACCGCGCCCATTGCCATAATCCAAGCTTTTGGATTGACCCATTGAAATAATGCAGCTTGCAAAAAAGTAATGGGTTTTGCTTGAGTTTTATCTAATTCAACTGAACCTGATTGAGCAATATTAATGGCTAAGTAGATTAGATAAGCAATACCGATCAACTTTAGAATTTCGTAAACCAATTGATTTTGACTCAGTAATGTACCAATTCCTAAACCAACCAAAATCACCATGACCCCAAAACCGATTGCTACACCCAAAATGTGTCCATAAGTCGCACGGAGTCCAAAGTTCACTCCTGAGGTTGCGACCATCAAATTGTTAGGTCCCGGTGTTATGGATGTCACAATTGTATAAATTACAAAAGATAAAAATATAGAAAAAGACATATAGTCGCCTATGATTATTGTTTTAAATCTTCACGTTGGAAAGATTAATTAAATCCAATATTAAAATATTAAATTTATCTAAACAAAATACATGAAAGATTAAATTATTTAAACATACTTCAATTCATACTTATAAATCATGTTTCAATAGCCATGACAATGCTGATTAAACCTGTAAATTTAAACCATGATGTTGCAGCGATCGCTGAATTGAATACCCAACTCAAACAGAAGTTATGAAAGAACGTTTAATGAGGTTGCAAGCCCAGGAGCGTTATACAACCCTAGTATTTATCGATCATGGAAAAGTTGTCGTATATATTGGTTTTGTTGAAGAAATATCATGGGAATGTGCTGATCCGTATTTTCGCATTCTAGTACTCATTGTAGATCAGGCGCATCGCGATAAAGGGATTGGTCAAAAACTGTTGGCTCACGTTGAACATATAGCCAGTCAACAAAGTATTCAAAAAATTGTGCTCAGTAGTGGTAATCGTGCTGAACGATTACCTGCACATCAGTTTTATTTAAATCACGGTTTTAAAGCGTATAGCACAACATTTGTCAAAATATTAACTCCTCAAGATCGTCCGTTATCCTGAGGATAAAAAATCTTATGAGCGATCAGCAGGAAATGTAATCACTTGCTCTAGTTTCATTTTCTCTGTTGCCACCATCAATAAACGATCGATCCCCAATGCGATACCTGAGCATTCTGGCATTTTAGGCAATGCTGCTAAGAGATTTTCATCTATTGGCATAACATCTAAGCCTAATTTTTTACGTTCAGCATTATCAGCTTCAAAACGGGAACGCAATACATCTGCATCAATCAACTCATCATAAGCATTTGCTAACTCTAAGCCCTCAATGTAAAGCTCAAAACGTGCTGCAACGAATTCCCCATCTTCATCAACTCGAGTTTTTGCAAGAGAAGCAAGTTCTGGTGGAAAATCCGTTAAAAATACAGGCGTATCAAAACCTAAGCTCGGTTCCACCATATGCGAAAATAACAGGTCGATATATCCTAGACGATCATCACCCAGATCTAGATTTAACCCAACACGATTACAGCAATCCTTTAATTCCTTTAATGTGGATTTAAGTGGATTAAGATCTAAACGATCTATAAATGCATGTTTATAACTTAAAATCGTAGGTCGCACTTCGCCAAAACGATGTGCCAAAGTGACATTGAGTAAATCAGTAACTTCAAACATTAAGTCTTTGAGACTTAAATCAGGTCTATACCACTCAAGCATGGTAAATTCACTGTTATGTTTACGGCCATGTTCATCATCGCGAAAAACTTTACAGATTTGATAAATTGGCCCTACTCCTGCTGCCAACAGGCGTTTCATGGCAAATTCTGGTGAAGTTTGAAGATAGTGCTTTTTCAAATGACCATGCACATGACGGCTTGCCTCAACTGACGCCAAGTGGACATCGGTTACTCCAGCATGAGACAAAATTGGAGTTTCCACTTCCAAAACATCACGTTCTAAAAAAAATTGGCGAATCTGTTGATACATCTTCGCTCTGGCTTTCATGGCAGCAAAATCGCAAGTTGGTAGATAGCTCAGAGAGTCAGTCATGCTTTCGGCCCTCCATGAGCAGCCCATTCACGGCGTAATGGATAGGTTTTACGTAATTGATCAAATGAGGCTTGATCTACTTTCCCATCTTTGAGGCATGCTCTTAAGTTCTGATCATCTCTAAAGATATCGTAGATATGGTTTAATTGAGTTTTCAGCGTGTGCTTGAGATCCCTATTGTTAAAATATTGTTCACATGTAGGCAATTGGGTTTCGAACTGTTTTGAAGGTTGATGGCCGAAATGCTGACAGAAAGCATCATAAATCATCTGGGTACCACGCGCTTTACCCTCAAGACTATACCCCGCAATATGAGGTGTCACAAATTGCACAAGATCCAGTAACTCTTCCGTAATGACTGGTTCATGCTCAAAGACATCTAGTACAACTTTACGACCTGTTGCTCGAATATCTGCAATCAAAGCCTGTTCTTCAATGACTGGACCACGGGCAGAATTAATTAAAAATGTAGATGGTTTAAGCTTTTTTAAGGTCTCAGCATTAAACATATGTCGGGTTGCATGCATCCCTGAAGTGGTTAATGGCACATGGATAGAAATTGCATCTGCTTTTAAAAAAACTTCATCTAAAGTGACTTGCTGAATATCTGCTCTTTGTACAAAAGGATCAACCCCGATGACGTTCCATCCCAATAGTTTCGCCATATGTGCGAGTCGTGAACCGACATTACCCAGCCCAATAATGGCTAAAGTGAAATCTTGTTCTGCATCTAGCAAATGAGGATTTAGAGCTAATAACGCAGTAATAACATATTCAGAAACAGCTTGGGCATTACATCCTGCAGCATTTGACCATTGGATATTTTGTTGCTCAATTGCTGGAATGTCCAAATGATCTGTTCCGATCGTTGCACTACCCACAAAGGTTAATGCAGTATTTTGAATG
This sequence comes from Acinetobacter sp. YH12239, assembly GCF_013417635.1. Classification (NCBI taxonomy): domain Bacteria; kingdom Pseudomonadati; phylum Pseudomonadota; class Gammaproteobacteria; order Moraxellales; family Moraxellaceae; genus Acinetobacter; species Acinetobacter sp. YH12239. The sequence continues at coordinate 217,260 of NZ_VPDP01000003.1, forward strand.
AGCGCAGAATTCACTTTTGTCACAGAACGTACTAATAAGGCTTCAGCATCGACCACATCTTCATGCTTTAAGGTACGACCAGCTTTATTATAAATATCGCCAAATTCTGAAAAGAAATAATCTGTGAATGCGAGATTTTCATCTGCAACGATTTTCATGAGCCTACCCATCAAGATTTTAGCATTATGATAACGCTTCTGTGAGGGTTAGGCTATGTGGCTCGCAGCTTGAGCGACTGACTACCAACCACATAGCACCATTCCTAAAATCAATCTAAATAGAACGTTTTTAAAGGTGGATAACCATTAAATTCGACCGAAGCATAAGAGGTTGTATAAGCTCCAGTACTTAACCAATAGAGTCGATCTCCAATGCTCAAGTTTTTAGGTAACTGATAAGGCACTTTTTCATACATGATATCTGTTGAATCACAGGTCGGCCCTGCAAGCACAACACTTGAATGCTCATGTGCTGAATGCATTTTAGGTGTGTATATAGGATATTTGATCATTTCACCTAAAGTTTCAATTAGTCCATTAAAGACGCCCACATCCGTGTAGACCCATCGTTTATCATCATGTGCTGATTTATTGGCGATAAGAACAATCTCTGAAACAATCACACCAGCATTACCCACCAACGATCTGCCGGGCTCCAAAAATAATATCACCTGATCATCAAAGTGTTCATCAAGATAGCGTTGAATCTCGTGCGCATAACTTTGAATACTGTCAACATCAGCTAAGTAATGTGCTGGGAAACCACCACCCAAATTGATTAATTGTAAACTGATATCGTATTGGTCTTTCAAGGTATTAAATATTTGCTTCACTATCGTTAAAGCTGAACGCCATACAGTGACATCACGTTGCTGACTACCGACATGGAATGACACGCCAAAGGGTATTAAACCCAATTGTCTAGCTTTCACCATTAAATCAACCGCCATATCTGGATGGCATCCAAATTTACGTGACAGTGGCCAATCTGCTGTACCTCCCGACTCTACCATTGCCCTGACAAAGACTTTAGAGTTCGGTGCGAATTCGGCTATTTGGGCGAGATCTGCTTCCGCATCGGTAACAAATAAACGGATTCCTTTTCGGTAAGCGTATTCAACGTCTGAAGCTTTTTTAATAGTATTACCGTATGAAATACGATCTGGATGAATTCCACATTCAAGCGCTTTGTCTAACTCATAAATTGATGCAACATCAAAACATGAGCCAAGTTGATCAAGTTTATGAATAATTTCACGACCTGGATTTGCTTTCACTGCATAATAAATATGGGCTTTTGGAAAGCTATTTTGCAACTCAATAAATTGAGTTTGCACTTGATCTAAATCAACAACTAAAAAAGGGCTTTGCTTTGTTTCGGCAAAATTTTGGATTTTTTTCCATTGTTGATCAGAATAGTATTTTTCTAATTGCATGTAAGATCCACTCACGTTAGCGAATAATTTAACGAAAATGGCCTTTGGCTATAAGTACTTTGGCTAGGGCCGTTGATTGTGCATGTGTTGATTTTCAAGGTATGCACATTAGTCTTACATCAATCTCTATTCAATTTAAGACGATCACTCCATTCATTCAACGTTGGCTCCTCCACCAGATCTTGAAATTCAATTTGAAAGCCTTTTTCACGTAGCAATCCAACCAGCGTCATAAGACTGACTGAATCAAGTCCTAACATAAATAAATTATCTTCCTGCTGAATTTCATCTACAGGTAAATTCAATTGATGTGCGACCATATTTTTTAACTCAAGCATGCTTAATTCATTCATGATCATTGCCCCTGACCTAAGGCGTTAATCACAGTCTGAGTATCCATGACTTTTGCACAGCGCCCAGTCGCATACTTTAGTGCAAGATCATGTTCTTCTCGGCTAAAATCCGCCAAGGCATCACCCACCATAAACGCTTGAATATCCAGCATAAATGCTTCCGCAGCTGTTAATAAGCAACCAATATGGGCATATACTCCACAAATCACTAATTGATCGCGATTGGCTTGTTTGATTTGCTGCTCAAAATCACTTTTTTTAAATGCGCTATAGCGCCATTTTGTCAGCACGGTGTCTTCATTTTTTGGTTGAAGTGGATCAATAATTTTGGTCAATGCTGGATCAGCTGACAAACCTTTACCCCAAAAATCCGTTAATAGTTGACGATGTTCTGGCGTCTGATCTCCAGGTTGTGCGGTGTAATACACTGGAATTCCTAGTGCATGTGCCTGATCAATAAGAGCTTTACAATTTCGGATTAATGTCGGAATGGGCGCTTGGGTTTGATCATAGAAATCTAAAAAATATTGCTGAACATCATGTACCAATAAAACCGACCGTGACGCATCTAAAGTCCAATCAACTTTGTTAACTGGAAAATCTTGAGCAGATGGCATGGGATAACTTGCAATACGTGGGATTGCCATATTTTATTTCCTTCGTTAAATCGTGTCTTCGGTAAGGCGTTTTCTGAGTTGTTTCTTGTCGATTTTGCCCAATGCCGTATAAGGCATTTCTTCAATAAATTCGATGCGATCTGGGATCTTATAGGTCGCCAGACCGTATGCTTGAATGAATTGTCTAATTTGCATTTTCAGCCTTGTTTCTGATGCATCTTGGTTGTTAGGTCGCCATTGAATAAATGCACAACTTTTTTCTCCTAACATTGGATCTGGTTGTGCAACCAAGGCGGACAAGATGATTTGTTGGTGTTGATTTAAAACCTGTTCGACTTCTTCCGTCGCGATTTTTTCACCGCCACGATTAATTTGTTCCTTACTTCGCCCTTCAACAATAATATTGCCTTCTGGCGTTAATCGAACTAAATCACCAGTGCGATAAAATCCATCTAAGGTAAAAGCACTTCGGTTATGTTCTGAAGCCCGATAATACCCTCTAATGGTATAAGGGCCGCGAGTTAAAAGATGCCCCACCTCACCCAACGGCAGCTCGTGATCATCTTCATTGACGATTTTAATTTCATCATCTGGACTTATACGGGAACCTTGGGTACCTATAATGACTTCTTTCGGATCATCGTAACGCGTGTAATTCACCAAGCCTTCTGCCATACCAAATACTTGTTGTAATCGGCATTGGTATTGATCAATCAATTTTTCAGCTAAAGCATCTGGCAACCTTGCTCCACCGACCTGTAAAGCTGTTAATTTTTTAAAAATATTTGTTGCGCCATTTTGAACAGCTTCAGCCCATGTTGCTGCTAATGCAGGGACAAGAGCAACATGCGTGATATTGTGCGATTCAATGAGTGGAAATGCAGTTTGGGGAGAAGGATCTTTCGCTAAAACAAGTGTTCCACCTGCATAAAACAGACCCAATGAACCAGCCGAACTCATACTGAAATTATGTGCGACTGGAAGCACCATAAGCATACGGCTTGCTGTATCAAGCTCACAAATATTTGCACTGGCACGAACACTATACAAATAGTCATCATGTGTTCTTGGTATAAGTTTCGGTGTGCCAGTACTGCCCCCTGAAAGTTGAAAAAAAGCCACATGGCGAGCCGTTATTTTGGGCTTTGAAACCATATGATTTTTAAACGATGCAAGATTCGGCCAAGGATCAAAATCGCCTGCATCACCAACGACAATCACTTGCTGTAAAGTCGGACATCTGCGTTGGCACTCTTGCGCTAAGGATCTGTAATCAAAGCCTAGATGCTTATCTGCACAGATATACAATTTGGCATCTGTTTGCTGAATAAAATGACTTACTTCGGCATGACGGTGTGCTGGTAAACTCATCACTGGTCGCATCCCTATCCGCAAAGCTGCAAAATAAGCAATAAAAAACTCTGCTATATTTGGCATTTGAATCACAACAGCATCTGCTAACCCATAGCCTTGTTTGGTCAAGAAGACTGCAAATTGTTCAATATTTTGATTCAGCTCTTGATAAGAATACTGGCGATCACCACAAATCAATGCCACCTGATTGGCAAATTTCTGGGCTGATTCTTGAAAAAACTCAGAAATGGTTTGTCCTTTCCAATATCCCTTTTGAATGTACCGCTCTACGAATTCTTCTGGATATGGCACGATGCCATCCCAGAGTAAAGACTCGTCATTTACATTTGCATTCATTTTATTCCCCCATGATTTAAGTGCTGAGAATCTAAACCCAATGCATTTAACATCGTTTTAAATTTCACGATGGTTTCAGACAGTTCACTGGTCGGCTGTGAAGCTTCAACAATTCCTGCACCCGCATAAAGGCGCGCATAATGGTCGAAAATACGCCCACAACGTACATTCACTGCCCAAGCCCCATTCCCTCTGGCATCACACCACCCCATGGTTCCAGCAAAAAGGTTACGGTTGAAAGGCTCTAGTTCCGAAATCAGCTGGCGAGCCATAGGGGCTGGTTGTCCACAGACTGCTGGCGTTGGATGTAGAATTGAGACCACATCAAAGATATGTTGCTCTGGATCTTTCAACGTTCCCTGAATTCTGGTCGCCAAGTGCCAAACCGCCTCAGTTTTAATCAGTGAAGGTTTTTTTGGGATATTCAGCGTTTTACACAAGGGAGACAGTTGATCTGCAATGGCTTCGATGACCACGGCGTGTTCATGCTGATCTTTTTGTGAAGCAAGCAATTTTTCAGCTCGTTGTTGATCCAGTGTGGGATCTGTATGACGTGCTAAGGTTCCTGCAACTGGGTGGCTAAACAAATATTCATTTTGCTTCGCAACGAGAAGCTCTGGACTTGCCCCCATAAACCAACCAGATTGTTTTGGGTTTTGGGCCAACGCAAATGTGTAGCCATCAGGATTAGAGGCCAACAACTGGTAGAATAAATCAATAATATTAATTTTGTGTTGGGTTTTAAGATCAATTGCCCGAGCCAATACTGCTTTTTCTAGCGGTGATGACTTCATCAATTCAACCAATTTAACGACACCAGCAATGTATTCCTCTTGTGCTGGGATGAGAGTCGCTTGCACTTGATCATTAAGAGAAGACTGAGCCGATTGATCAATGCGCTCATTTACAAATGTGTTTTTTGCTTCCGCAATCGAGATTTCTGGTAAATCTCGATGATCAAAAGGCAAGCTCCCGACCAAAATAAGATCTTTATTCGCTGTTAATTCGATTTTTTTTTGTAGTGTAGATTTTGCTTGTTCGAGCCACTGTGCTTGCTGCTGATTAAAATTTAAATGAGAAGCTCGATCAAATTCGATATGTTCAATTAACTTTTTACTTGAAATGGTCCCTGTTGGCGTTGCGAACACGAAGCCAGGTTGATCTTCCTCAATTAACTCTTCCTTTTTTATGCCTATCATATTTTGAAAAACTGACGGTTCTATTGGCAACATATTTGTTCTCACGATTATCTGTTCGCACTGCGTGCATCAAACTTTCAACATTCACAAAAGGACAACCTCTAGGAGTTGAACGCAACCAATATAATAATTATTATTCCCAATTGAAAATGATTATCGTTTCATTTTGTTAATAAAATTAAAGGATACTTAAATGGGTTTATATATCGTGACGGGTGCAGCCAGAGGAATTGGTTCTGAAATTTGTCGTCAACTATTGCAGAAGGATCATCAAGTCATCGCAATTGATCGGATTGATGACATCAATCAATGGGAACTTTTTAAAATAATTCCTGAAGCATCACTCAACCATCTAGACCACATCAGCTGTGACATTCGTAAGACCAATGAGATTATTCAGCACATTGAAAATTCTATACTTTTTAAAGGCACGATTACGGGGTTAGTGAATGCTGTAGGAGTCTTAGAAATGGGATCTTTATTAAATACATCTGTTGAACAATGGCATGAAAATTTGTCGATAAATTTCATTGGCCCTGCCGAACTTAGTCGTTGGGTCGCTCATCAAATGATTCCGAAAAGAGAAGGTGCAATTGTGAGCATCAGTTCAAATGCAGCCCTCATTCCAAGAATGAATATGGGTCTGTATGCAACGACCAAAGCTACAGTGAGCCATTTTTTTAAAAATCTCGCGTTGGAACTCGCGCCTCACAATATTCGCTGTAACTTAGTTTTACCCGGCTCAACCCTTACACAAATGCAAAAACAACTATGGACTGAGGATCGCCCCCCTGCAAGCATTGTCAACGGAAATCTAGAACAATTTCGAAATGGTATTCCATTGCAAAAGATTGCTGAGGCTGAAGATATTGCCAATGCCGTGATGTTTTTACTTTCAGATCAAGCACGCCAAATCACAATGCACGAATTGGTGGTTGATGGTGGAGCAACTTTAGGCGTGTAACAGCCCTATTGCCCATTCAAAGGATAAGCTGCCAGACTATTCTGGCAGTGGTTTATGAATTTGAAGTTGTTCAAAAACAAGTTCTGGTTGAGCTAACCAAGTTTTCATCATCTCCATAAAATCATACCAATAAGCTTTGAGACTCAGCACATCATAAAGTTCTTTATGTCCGTCAACAGCGAGATACAAACGCTCAATACCATTAACAAACTTATTGGTAATCGCGGTGTCAAAGTCTTCAATTGGGCCAGCGGATATGGTTGTTTTTGTTAACTTACACCCTTCGAAATGTTCAGGTAAAGGATAAGGAATCCAATTCACAATAGGTCCAAACAAGATATTTTCATAGGGATCAAAATCTTCTAATACAAATCGCATTTGCTCAAAATAGCTTTGCTGATGCGGTCGAATTTCGGCAAATCTTTTTGTTAATAATAAAATGATTTCTTTTAAGTTTTCTTGTCCAGTAATGCCCAATCTTAATGGCAGGATATTCATGACTAAGCACGGTATACGCATAGATGAAGTACCCAACCGAGACATAAAAGGTACCCCAAAGCATTGTTGAGGATCTTTAGACTGTTTTATTAAATAACTCATCATCACTGCCATGACGATAAGAGCACTGGGCAATTTTAATTCAGTTGCTAATGCATTTAATTGTAGCTGTGTAGGCCAATCAATTACCTCTTCATAACGTGGCCCTTGTGAAAATGGCTCTTTTAATTTTCGTTTAAGTCGTTTCTTAGGGGCTTTCTCATACGAAAAATTAGCCTTCCAAAAGTCTAAATCTTTTTTAGCTTTTTCAGAGTGAAGGTAGTGCTGTTCTTCTGCAATAAACTTTTCATAATGATCGAACCCTTTAATTTTTAATTCAGTACCATTTTTGAGAGATTGATAATAATCAATAAATCGGCTAATCATCAGTCCGTAAGCGTAGCCATCTAATGCAACGTGATGCGCTTTAAAAAATAATCCATACCTTTGCTCACCTAAGTGTGCAAACACATAGTCATATAAATGACCCGATTCTAAATTAAATGCTGGTTCTACTTCTTTTTCAGCCCACGCTAAAATTTCCTCCTCATCAAGCTGAGATAAATCAACGAAGCTAGGTTTCCGTATCGTCACATCATCTACTCGATAGACGTGTTCGCCCTGAACTAAAGCTCGCCAATGAAGCGATTTAGCTTCCTTTAATGTGAGATAAACTGCTTTTTGAAAAAGCTCTCGATCTAATGGTCCCTCAATAACCAACCACTCCGCCGTATGAAAAGGATAACTGCCATGATAATGATGGCCTTTCCACATACTGTGTTGTGCACGAGTTAATAGATCATGGGATTCATTGATTTGCATAAGACAACCGCATATATTTAATTTTCATTATAAAATCAAAGTTTTACAAAATATTTTAACCTTCATATTTTGTGATTACACTTTGGCACAAAAAGATTATTAAATATAATGATTATCATTTGCAAATTTAATTTGTTTGATTTAGATTAATAACCATTCAAATCTGTCGACTGACGCACGTATTACTGTATCGACGATCTTCACTCCATTGATAAGTACAGAAGATTAAATAATGACGACACAATCTCCTCCTCTAGCTCGACATATTTCTGTCCATTCAACAGAACAAATTTCCACTCATTTACAGCGTATTAGGTTTAAAAGTGAAGATTTCACAGGTTATGCAAAATGTGATGGTGGTGCGCACATCAAATTGTTTTTTCCGAACCCTGATCAACAAGCACCTGACCTCCCGTTTCGAAATTCTTTAGGCAAAATTACGTGGCCAAATGGAAAGAAACCAATTACGCGGACATATACTGTTCGAGATTTCGATGAAGAACAGCAACTTTTAGTCATCGATTTTGTAAGACATGAAGATTTTGGTATAGCGGCTGATTGGGCGAAGCATGCGAGTCCAGGGGACTTATTAGGTCTAGCTGGTCCAGGAGGACCAGCACGTTTTAAAATCGATGCAGAATATTGGATTTTTGTTGGAGATCTTTCAGCAATCCCGATGATCGCTGCCTCTCTTGAACAATTACCAAAAGACGCCCATGGTGAAGTTTGGATCGAAATTGAAGATGATTCAGACCAAATACATCTGAATAAACCTGAACACATTAAGCTTCATTGGTGCAAAGGCACTCATGAATTGAATAATAACATCCGTCATTCTTTGCAAAACTTAGACTGGAAAAATAAAGATATTTCAGTATCACTGGCGGGTGAAAATTCAACGGTGGTTGAACTTCGTAAAATACTGAGACAAAACTTCCAGTTACCCAAGAGCAATTTATATGCTGTGCCTTATTGGAAGCAAGGTCACAACGAAGAGGCTTATCATGAGGAACGCCATCAAGTGATGGATGCCGTTGAATAAGTGAATAGAATTATTTTAATGAAATATGTAGAAAGATATGAAATATAAAATTGCAATTATGTTGAGTGCTGTCACTCTCTTCACAGCATGCTCTCAGTCGAATGAACCTTCTTCACGAGACAGTAAAGCGACGGTTGAATCTCAAATAAATACGACACGACAAATTGAAGATGCTTTAGGTCGTCAAGTTACGATTCCTGTTCAGCCACAACGTGTTGTGGTTTTAAGTGAACTTGATTTGGATAGTGCTATTGCGCTTGGAATAAAACCTATAGGCAGTAGTTATGTTCGAGGTCAAAGTAATTTTCCAGATTACCTCAAAAATGAAACACAACAGATCGCCTCCGTCGGTAACTTTGGACAACCGAGCATGGAACAAATTCTTACGTTACAACCTGACTTAATTATTGCTGGAAGCATGATTGATACACAAATGATTAATCAATTGCAGCAAATTGCACCAACTGCAGTCAGTTTTGCACGCGGCGAGCCATGGAAAGACAGTTTCAAAAAGGTAGCTCGTTTATTAAATAAAGAACAACAAGCCCAAAAAGCTCTAGAAGCGTACGATCAATATGCGCAAGAAGCTCAACAGAAATTACATACTCAACAAGGTCGATCAGTCAGTGTCATTCGTTGGACAGCCAATGGACCTGTGTATATGTTAAATGATTCATTTGCGAGCCAAGTTTTAAAAGATATTGGCTTAACACGACCTCAACATCAGCAACAACCAGGTGCAAGCCATACGCCTCCAATCAGTCGAGAACGTTTTGATCAAATTGATGCAAACTGGCTCATCATTGGCAGTCATCTCAACGCGGAAAAGCAACTGGCAGAACTAGAAAAATTACCAGAATTCCAACGTCTTAATGCTGCAAAAAACAAGCATTATTTCGTGGTTGATGCATCTATGTGGACTGGCATAGGTGGACCACATGCTGCTCGTCATGCCATTGATGATGTATTGAAGCATCTCCATAATTAACATGCTGACGAATGCTACAACTGTACTTGACCGATTCCCGCTGATGGGAATCGTGCTTAGCTTGATTATTTTATGTTGCACTGTTTTATCGATCGCGTACGGCGCTGGTCAGCCCTACTTTACAGACAGTTTGCAACTTATTCTTCAGGCACTAAGTCAATGGTCCTTAGAACCAATCACTCCCCTATTGGAAATTAGAATTCCACGTACTATTGCGGCAGTGAGTGTCGGATTAGCTTTAGCGATCTCAGGTGTCATCCTTCAGAATTTGCTTAAAAACCCTTTGGCTGATAGTGGATTAATCGGAATTAATAGTGGTGCATCTCTTGCCATTGTTTTGGCCATTGTTCTTCAAATGGATACCTTCGGACTATTTTTTGGGGCGCTGATTGGAGCTTTAGTGAGTGCCTTATTGGTCTTTGCCATCACCCCTCGTCAAATGACAGATCAAAGCTCACTTACACGTTTAGTCTTGGCTGGACTGGCGATCACCAGTACATTCCAAGGTTTTATGGCTGCCATTCTTCTGAGTTTCCAAAATGGCTTAGATGACTATCGTTTTTGGGTTTTGGGTTCGCTCAATCGCGTCGATATTCAATATCTCAGTCTTGCACTAATTTTAATGGCGATCGGACTCATCATCGCTATATTGGTAATACGCCCTCTAGGTCTTAGTTTAGTTGGTGATCAACTGGCGAATAGCTTAGGCTTAAATACGAAACTACTTGATGCATTCTGCATTTTAGCTGTGGTTTTATTAACTGGAAGTGCCGTTGCATTAACAGGTCCAATTGCCTTTTTAGGCTTGATTGCACCTTACTTTGCACGAGCTATTGGTGCTCAGAGTATTCAGAAACAACTCATCTATAGCGGACTATTTGGCATGTTGTTGTTGCTGATCGCGGATATCATTGCACGTGCAGTCGTGCAACCTTTCGAAGCCCCTGTCAGTATTCTTTTAGCCTTATTAGGTGCGCCTATTTTAATATGGATGGTACGTCAAAATAACTTACAAAATATCATTCAAGCGGAGAAATAATATGTCTTCTCTGTTGAGTCGTTTAAAACAAAAAACAGTGATAAAGGCTTGGATAATCATTGCGATTTTACTGATATCACTTAGTTTATTTAGCCTGATGTACGGCGAAATCACAATAAATTTGAATACACTATGGAATGTATTTACAGGCAATGCGTCAGCTCCACATCAACTTCTCGTTGAAAAGATTAGATTACCACGACTTTTGGCAGCCTTATTGATTGGCGCTGCACTCGCCTTATCTGGTCTCATTCTTCAAATTATCACCAAAAACCCTCTTGCGAGCCCAGATGTTTTTGGTATCAGTGACAGTGCAGTGCTTGCTTTGGCATTCACCATTCTCCTCTCAAGTTCTAGTATGTTAGGTCAATGGTGGCAAGCATTAATGGGTGCGATCTTCTGTGTTTTTTTTATTTTAATTGCTTCAGGCGGCGTAGGAACACAGGGGTATCGTATTTTGGTCATCGGGGTCGGAATTGCAACACTTATGAAAGCCAGTTTTGACCTTATCCTTGCGACACTGCCAGTAATGCACACCAGTAATATTTTAATTTTTAGTAGTGGTAGTTTGATTGGTCGAAGCTACAGCATCTTACTACCAACTTCGATTTTTATCATGGTACTTGTCAGTATTATTGTGCTGTGGCGGCGACTGTTTAGTGCAATGGTTCTCCCTGATTCTGTCATTAATAGTTTAGGAGAGCCCTTATCCAAAATTAGACTGATGCTCATTATTATTGCTGCCTTTCTCGCTGGGACCGCTGTCAGTATTGCAGGCCCCATTGGATTCGTGGCTATTGCCGCACCAATCATCGCATTTAAATCATTTCCTCATCATTTATTTCCGATTTTTCCAACCATGTGTATTGGTGCATTAATGGTTTTATGTGCCGATTTACTTGGAAAAAATTTGCTGGCCCCTGTCGAAATTCCCGCAGGCATTATTAGCGGGATGGTTGGTGGTCCACTGTTGTTATGGTTGTTATATCGTCATTCTAGAAGTATGAGTCGTACATGAGTTTAATCATCAATCAATTAGGTGCTGGATATAATCACCATCAAGTTTTGAAGGGTATCAATGCTGAATTTCAGCAGGGTCAAGTCATCGTCCTCATTGGTCCAAATGGCTGCGGAAAATCGACCTTGTTAAAATGTATTGCTCAAATTCATCCATATGATCAAGGCGAAGTCATCTGGGAAAAAAATCAACTGAATTTACTCAGTAAAAAGTTGCTCGCTAAGCAACTCGCATTACTTCCACAGCATGTAACTGCACCCAACGGCATGACAGTTGAGCAGTTAGTGCGCTTCGGTCGTTTTCCACATCAAGGTTGGTTTAAACGACTCAACATCGAGGACCAAAAAGCGATTGATGACGCTTTGTCTGCGACCCATTTAAGCGAATTAAAAAATCAAAATTTAAGTAATCTATCAGGAGGTCAACGTCAACGTGCATGGATCGCAATGGTACTCGCACAACAAACCCCTTTAATTCTTTTAGATGAACCAATCAGTATGCTCGATATCGGTCATCAAGCCGATATTTTAAATTTAGTCCGCTCTCTAGCCTCACAAGGTAAAACCATAGTGATGGTTCTACATGAGTTAGCCACTGCTGCACGCTGTGCCGATTTTCTAGTTGCCATGAAAGATGGTCGAATCATTGCACAGGGTAAATCAGAAGATGTGTTGACTAAGAAATTAGTTCATCAACTCTATAACTTAGATGCTGAAGTCAGACTGGTTGAAGATGATCAACTCAAAAAAAGGTTACTGGTCATCCCAAATAAGTTTGGTGATTAAACACTCGAATAAAAAGCTTGAATATATAGAATAAAAAAAGCCCTGACAAATGTCAGGGCTTTTTGAATTTGGCGGAAGCGGTGAGATTCGAACTCACGGAGGACTCACACCCTCGTCGGTTTTCAAGACCGGTGCATTAAACCGCTCTGCCACGCTTCCATGTGCGCCATAATACGAAGCTTTTCATATCATGACAAGTAAAAATTACAATCAAACCATTCAAGTGAATATAGTTTCACCAAATGATTCAAATTTATTAAATTTTGGCTGCAATTTCAGCACCTTCACGAATCGCACGCTTAGCGTCAAGCTCAGCAGCAAGCTTTGCACCACCAATAATGTGATATTTCGCTAAAGTTGTTTCAGTCTCTGATGGCATAATCTCTTTAACAGATTCTTGCCCTGCACAAACAACGATAGTATCGACTCGTAATAATTGATCATGCCCACCAACTTCGATCCACAGACCTTCATCACTCACTGATTTATATTGAACGCCACGCAACATTTTTACATGGTGTTTTTTTAATTGGGCGCGATGAACCCAACCAGAGGTTTTACCTAATCCTATACCCAAAGGCGTTGTCTTACGTTGCAATAAATATATTTCGCGAACTGAATGATCCACTTCAGCAGGTTGTAAACCACCTTCAGAAATATACTGAACATCAGGATCAACTCCCCACTCACGTTTCCACTCTGCCAAAGGTTGTGGCTGTGGCTGATGTTCAGGTTTTAATAAAAACTCTGACACATCAAATCCAATACCACCAGCACCAATTACTGCTACCTTTTGACCCACAGGCGCACCTCTTAATACTTCTGCATAAGATAAAACTTGTGGTGCATCACTTCCTTCGATCTTCAATGCACGTGGTACAACGCCTGTCGCAACAATCACTTCATCAAAGCCTTCACGCTCAAGCTGTTCACGATTAACTTTAGTATTTAAACGAAGTTCAACCCCAGTACGCTCAATTTGGACTTTAAAATAGCGAATGGTTTCATGAAATTCTTCTTTCCCAGGAACAACTTTCGCTAAGTTGAATTGTCCCCCTACATCATTAGTAGCTTCAAATAAAGTAACCTGATGACCACGACTGGCAGCAACAGTCGCTGCCGACATTCCTGCTACACCACCACCCACAACAGCTACTTTTTTAGGCTTCTTGGTTTTTAAATAAACCAGTTCAGTTTCATAGGCTGCACGTGGATTCACTAAACATGTGGCACGTTTATTTTTGAAAGTATGATCCAAACAAGCCTGATTACACGCAATACACGTATTGATTTCATCAACACGATTAGTCGCCGTTTTATTCACCCAGAAAGCATCTGCCAATAATGGTCGAGCCATTTGAATCATGTCGGCTTTACCTTCAGCCAAAATAGCTTCGGCAGTTTCAGGCATATTGATTCGGTTGGATGCAATCACAGGCACAGACACATGTTTTTTCACCTCTGCGGTATAATCTACAAATGCCGCACGAGGAACAGAGGTTACAATTGTTGGCACACGAGCTTCATGCCAACCAATACCTGTATTCAATAATGTGATACCCGCTTCTTCTAGCGCTTTGGCAACCGTGATCACTTCATTCATTGTATTACCGTCGTGAACTAAATCGAGCATAGATAAACGGAAACAAATGATAAATTTTTCGCCAACTTTCGCGCGAATTGCCTTAACAATTTCAACTGCAAAGCGCATACGGTTTTCTATTTCACCACCCCATTGGTCTGTACGCTGATTGACATGACGACTCATAAATTGGTTCAGCAAATAGCCTTCTGAGCCCATGATTTCAACACCATCATAGCCAGCTTTTTTCGCGATACTTGCTGTAGCCGCATAATCTTGAATCGTATCCAGAATTTGTTTTTCTGACATCTGACGTGGTTTAAATGGTGAGATCGGCGATTTTATTGGGCTTGCAGAAACCACAAATGGTTGATAACCATAACGCCCTGAATGCAAAATTTGCATTAAAATTTTTGCGCCATGTTTATGAACTGCATGTGTCACTAATCGGTGTGGGGCAACATCACCTAAGGTATTCATTGTGCCACCAGCTGGAAGCAGCCAGCCCTGACGGTTAGGGGAAATACCACCAGTAATGATGAGACCTACGCCCCCTTTAGCACGCTCACCAAAATATGCTGCTAATTTAGGATAGTTATAAAAACGATCTTCTAGACCGGTATGCATCGATCCCATCACGACACGATTTTTTAGGGTAGTGAAACCAAGATCAAGAGGTTTTAATATATTTGCATAGCGAGTTGTCATGGCAATTCCTTATTTTATGGGCTTTGCAACTTGTTGCATAAAACTATACTTCTTTTTTCATAACTGTTTATGGCAATTTTTTGTCTTTTTCTATAATAAATTACCAACTATGAAATTAGATATTAATATTCAATCACTTACAAAAAATATTTTTCACTGAGTTCGCTTTGAAAAATTGCAATAAAATAAATTGATGCATAAAAATCCTCATAAATGCCCTGTATTATTTTCAAGAAGAAATCATGAATTAGATTAAGCACTACCTATTACTTCTGAGTTTCGACGAAATATTGCTACTTATTCTAATATTTTTGCACCACGTATCTTTTTTTAAAAAAAATTACCAATGAAAAGTGCTACAATTGAAGAAATATATTTTTTCAGGTTACCAATTTTCTAGGTGCCTATATTCTATCGTTAGGATGAACAATGTCTGATAATGCAACTATCTTACAGAATGTACCTGTAGGCAAAAAAGTTGGTATTGCCTTCTCTGGTGGTCTTGATACTTCTGCAGCTTTATTGTGGATGAAGCAAAAAGGTGCTGAACCTTATGCGTATACAGCAAACTTAGGTCAGCCAGATGAAGATGATTACGATGCTATTCCAAAGAAAGCTGAAGCTTATGGTGCTGTTAAAGCACGCTTAGTGGATTGCCGTTTACAACTTGCATTAGAAGGTATTGCAGCAATTCAATGTGGCGCATTCCATATCTCTACAGGTGGTGTACCTTACTTCAATACAACACCACTTGGTCGTGCAGTCACAGGTACAATGCTTGTTACCGCGATGAAAGAAGATGACGTCAACATTTGGGGTGACGGATCTACTTATAAAGGTAACGACATTGAGCGTTTCTACCGTTATGGTCTATTAACGAACCCAGCACTTAAAATTTACAAACCATGGTTAGACCAAACATTTATCGATGAGCTTGGTGGCCGTGCAGAAATGTCACAGTTCCTCATCGACAACGGTTTTGACTATAAAATGTCAAAAGAAAAAGCATACTCAACAGACTCAAACATGCTTGGTGCAACTCACGAAGCGAAAGATCTTGAGTATCTTGATGCTGGTATCAAAATCGTTGAACCGATTATGGGTGTTGCATTCTGGAAAGAAGACGTTGAAATCGCACCTGAAGAAGTTTCAATCACGTTTGAAGAAGGCTTCCCTGTTGCTCTTAACGGTCAACGTATCGAAGATCCAGTTGAGTTAATTCTTGAAGCGAACCGTATCGGTGGTCGTCATGGTCTAGGTATGTCTGACCAAATCGAAAACCGTATCATTGAAGCGAAATCTCGGGGTATTTATGAAGCTCCAGGTATGGCGCTTCTGCATATTGCTTACGAACGTCTTGTGACTGGTATTCATAACGAAGATACCATTGAACAGTACCGCATCAACGGTTTACGTTTAGGTCGTTTACTTTACCAAGGTCGTTGGTTCGACTCTCAAGCGCTTATGCTTCGTGAAACTGCTCAACGTTGGGTTGCTAAAGCAATTACAGGTACTGTAACTTTAGAACTTCGTCGTGGTAACGATTACACCATTATGAACACTGAATCTGAGAATCTTACATACGAAGCTGAACGCTTAACTATGGAAAAAGGTGATTCTGTATTCACTCCAATGGATCGTATTGGTCAATTAACCATGCGTAACCTAGACATTACAGATACACGCGCTAAGTTAGGAATCTATACTGGTGCAGGTTTACTTGCTGTCGGTACAGGTTCTGCTGTTCCACAACTTAAAGACAAAAACTAAGATTTAGTTTAGTCCTAAAAAAACCGCGCTTTGAGCGCGGTTTTTTATTTGGACATGAAAATCTATCATTGTTCCCTAGATGAATAATGACTCATTCATCCAACGTATGCCTCATTTTTATATTAATCAGCACAAATAGATGTAAAACCTCTTTTATCGGCTTTTGTCGTTATCAATTTCAAGCAATATCGATTATCATCTATGTTATTTTTTCAGTAAGACTTGCCTTGAATACGATCACTTTAATCCAGCCAGATGATTGGCACGCTCATTTAAGAGATGGTTTAGCACTTCAACGTACTGTTCCTGATTTGGCGAAGCAATTTCATCGCGCAATCTGTATGCCAAATACAGTTCCACCTGTAAAAACTGTGGAAGAAGCACATGCTTATCGTGAAAGAATCATGGCGCATGTTCCTGAAAATGTAAAATTCGATCCTCGTATGGTGCTTTACTTTACGGATCATACTTCTCCTGAAGAAGTACAAAAAATTAAAAACTCTCCATATGTAAATGCAATTAAGCTTTACCCTGCTGGAGCAACCACGAATTCTGATAATGGCGTTAGTGATATACGTAAAGTGTATAGCGTCATTGAGCAACTTGAAGAACATCAGGTTCCTCTCTTACTCCACGGCGAAGTAACACATCATCATGTTGATATTTTCGATCGTGAAAAACGTTTCTTGGATGAAGTTTTAGCACCGCTGCTTAAACAATTTCCAAAATTGAAATTAGTTTTAGAACATATCACCACAAGCGAAGCTGCACATTTTGTACTTGAGCAAGATCGCAACGTGGCAGCAACGATTACCCCACAACATTTGTTATTCAATCGCAATGACATGTTGGTCGGTGGTGTTAAACCGCATTTCTATTGTTTGCCAATTTTAAAGCGCCAGACACATCAGCAAACCTTGTTAGAAGTCGCAACAAGTGGCAACCCTAAATTCTTCTTAGGTACAGACAGCGCTCCTCATTCTAAAAATGCGAAAGAAAATGCCTGTGGATGTGCGGGATGCTATAGCGCTCCAACTGCAATTGAATTGTATGCTCAAGCATTCGATCAGGTCGGTAAAATTGAACGTCTTGAAGGTTTCGCTTCATTCTTTGGTGCGGACTTCTATGGTTTAGCTCGCAATACTGAAACCATTACATTGATCAAAGAAGATCAAGTGATTCCAGAAAGCCTTGAATATTTAGATGGCGAACAGATCATTCCTCTTTATGCAGGTAAAACAATTCAATGGAGAAAAGTGTGACCACTGAAACATTACCTGTCATCGGTCAACGCTTCCGCGGGTTCCTACCCGTGGTTGTTGACGTGGAAACAGCTGGTTTTAATGCAGATACTGATGCATTGCTCGAAATAGCATGTATTCCCATCATTTATGACGAATCTGGAAAGTTTGTACCTGGTCAAGCGCATCATGCACACATCAATCCATTTGAAGGTGCAAATTTAGACCGTCGCTCACTCGACTTCATTGGCATTGATCCTTTTAATCCAATGCGTGTAGCGATGGCAGAAGATGAAAAGTCTGCGCTTAAGCGCATGTTCAAAGCAATTAATGAAGTCCGTAAACAGCAACAATGCACACATGCTGTGTTAGTTGGGCACAATGCTCATTTTGATCTTGGCTTTTTAAAAGCGGCAATTGCACGCACTGGAACCAAGAATCAAAATCCATTTCATAGTTTCTCGGTTTTTGATACCGTGACTTTAAGTGCTGTGATGTTCGGACAAACTGTTTTGGCTAAATCATGTATTCAAGCAGGTATCGAGTTTGATGGTAAAGAAGCTCACTCTGCTTTATATGACACACAGAAAACAGCTGAATTATTCTGCTATATTTTAAATAAATTAGCGCCCCATTTACTCGAAACACTCGTTTCAGAGTAACAATCTTTAAATACCCCAATATTTTATAAATCTTGATCATTCTTGCGGATTGATCTTCATTAATATGTATTGGGGTTTCTTTTTTCCAATTTTTACTATCGTTTTTTTATATTATTTCAATCGAAATATAGTATTGATAATTATTCTCATTAATATTGTGAAATAAATATTATTAAATGATAATCGCTATCGTTTTTATTCTCTCAATGTTGAATCATGTCATTTGTACGCTCAAAATTAAATTTAGCCATTCTTACGATTCTCTCAACCACAGTTTGTGCAAATGAAACAGAAATAAATTCATTAGTTAATGATGATTCAATCAAACTCAATACAATCGTAACGAATGCAACTGAGCAACAAGAAGTTGGTAAAACCGTTTATACGAAGGATGATTTAGACAAGACACCCAATAGTTCTAAGAACATTAATGATTATTTAAAAGTAAATCCTAATGTGCAATTTGGTAATAATTTTAGAAGTGGCTTACAACAAGGTGAACTTAGCCCAGCCGAAATTAGCATCAATGGCGGTTTACCCTATGAAAATAAATTTCTAATCAATGGGATGAGCATCAACAATAATATTAACCCTGTGGGTGCAACAATATCGAACTCAAATAATGAACTACTCGGCTCTAGTCAAACTGTTGCAGTCAATGCAGACCTGATTTGTAATATTAAACTGCTCGATAGCAATGTGAGCGCTGAATATGGTGAATTTACTGGCGGTGTAGTGAGTGCAGAAACCTGCGCACCAAAAACTGAGGAAGGCAAAATTCACGGTAATATTACTTATGACTATACAACTGATTCTTGGTCTAAAATCAACTTTCCTAATCCAGAAAGCCAACAGGAATTTGAAACCTCCAACGGTGAAAAAAATCAACCTTTCTTTACTAAACAAGGAGTCAGTGCAACACTGTATGGTAATCTCACAGACCAATTAGGTTTCAATGCTTTTGGCTCTTTTAGACATTCCTTAATTCCATTAAAAACGAATTTTATTGAGCCAGCAGAATTAGACCAAACACGTGCTGCGAGCAATTATGGTGTCGAACTCTTCTATACACCTTCAGATAAAACCTCATTAAAAATAGGAACTCAGCTATTTGAAAATAAAGGTGAATACTTCAATGCTACATTTTTAAACTCAGAAAACACGCAAATATCTGATAGCCAAAGTATTTATATCAATTTACAAAATAAATTAAATGCTGTTCGGTTAGAACAACAACTTAATTATCAAACACAAAATAGCTCGCGAGAGGCAGAACAGGATGCGTACGTGTGGGCTCGATCTTCAACAAAAAATTGGAATCCGAATTTAAGTACGCAATCCTATGGAAACTATGGTGCATTATCACAAGAAGAAAAAAAACTGGAATACTCAATCAAAGCCTTATTTGAACCAATAAAGTTTGCAAACTCATCACACCAACTCAAAGTGGGTGCAGGTTATGGTCATTATGAAGCGTATTGGGAAAGACCTGAAGTTTCTAATAACTATTACACAACTACTATCGCTTCAAAAAATATTGAAAACTTAAACTGTTACGCTTCTGATGGTCGTCGTTATGATGCTTGTGATGAAGGCAATTCAATTGACGGGCAATATTTAACGCAACGATTTAAATATGATGCAGGACAAATCAATGTACGCCAAGATCGTTGGCATGCATATCTCGAAGATTCAATTTATGTTAATCCATTTATTCAGTCTAGTTTAGGCTTACGAGCTGATTATGATTCACTGACTCAAAATACCAATATTGCACCTCGTAGTTCATTTGTGTTGAAGCCATTTGGCAATGATCAATTATTTATTACGGCTGGTTGGAATCGCTATTATGGTTTAAACGCATTCGCCAACGAATTACAAGATCAACGAGGTCGATTACAGACAAAATTTAAGAGAAATAGTCTTTCTGAAGGTTGGGAACTCGACCCGACGTATATGCCATCCTTCAAATCAAGGTCAGAGCTGGATACGCCATTTTCAGATGAATCTGTATTTGCTTTTAACACTAATATTTGGAACATCAATACTGGTTTAAAATATGTTAAGCGAGAAAACAAAGACCAATTACGGCAGCAGCAAGGTAATAAGTCTTATAACAACTCAGGAAAATCTGAAGCTGATATCTTAACTTTCTCTTTAAAAAATATTAAACCGCTAGTATTTAAAAAATCTGTGCATCATTTAAGCCTAAATGCCGATATGACAGATATAAATCGTAATTTTGATAGCTATGAAAGCAACTACTACACAGGCACATCACAAATTTATTATGATGGCAAACTGATTAATGCTGAAGATAAACCTACTGATAATTTCAATACGCCATGGACAGTTAGACTTGATTGGAATATTGGTTTTAATAATATTCCTTTAAATATTAATCATTCTCTTAGCTATCGTGCAGGGACACCAGGTATGAAAAAAACCCTGAGTACCAGTAAAACTGAATTTGTCTATGAACTTGATGGTATGAAATATGACACTTACACTGCATATAAAACGAAAAATGCTTTGAATTGGGATATGCGTACTACCTACACAATTCCAAGTTCAAAGAATACGCAAACTATTTTTGGTTTAACCATTAATAATGTACTTAACCGTAAAAATGAGTACTTTTCTTCCAATACATCCGCAGTGACACCAACACCAAGTCCTGAAATTGGACGTCAGTTTATTGCCGATGTTACATTCAAGTTCTAACTCATGATTCCCATAGAGCACTTAGGTGCTCTTTTTTTATTTATGCCGCGTTAAACTTTTGGATTGCATAAAGAAAAAACAATTCAAGACTTGAAAAATATCAATTATCCTCGATATTACATAGAGTAATTCACTCAATCTTAGAATGAGCATATGAACAATCAAAACAAACCTGAAATTATTACGATAGAAGATCAAAGCTTTGGTAGCCATGTAGAACATTGGGCGCTGTTAACTGATGATCCGACTGTTCAGGTTCCAAAATGGTTGAGTGAAGCACTAAATGCACCTGTCATGCCGATGGGGATTTGTGCTGAAGAACAAGATATGGATCCGAATGTTTGGTTAATTCAAGGACCTAAACAACAACCTATCCAATTGGTTCAAGTCATTGCTGTAGAAGACAATAAACCTAAAGTAGTCAAAACAGCCTTCCCTACTTTTGATAGTCCTTATACGTTAAACGCAACGATTGAACGCATCATTACATGTAAGTCCAACACGCAAGCAGTGTTACAATTAAAAGTTAGTGATAATAGTGTGGTTTATGCTTTTGATAGCTTATACAGCGTGAATCAAATTCAATACCACAAAAATCAATCTTATAAAGTCCAATTAAATGCTTGGGCTTATGAGCTAGAAAAAGTTGCTGATCAAGAACAAATTGTTGTGGATGATCCAGCTTCAATTAAACACCATCGTGCTTTAAATGAAATTTTGAGTGAACACAATGGTGTAGCGCCAGATAATTTACAGCAGCTGATCGATGCTTGGGAACCTAAATCAGATGCCGATAAAGAACCTGTAACGGTCGATTTTTCGAAAATGGTGGCTTACTTGTACGGTGAAACCATGGGTCAGGAAGATGAGGCCTGGTTCCAAGGAAAAGTGGTTGGCAAGACCCAAATGCAGTTCAACGATCAATTTTATCAACTTTATGATGTAACACTTATTTTGGAAGATAACCAACCTGCTACACTTATTCGTATCGCGACTAAGGATGAGAATTATAAAAATTTCGAAATTGGTCAATATATTCGTGGAAATATATGGATTCAGGCGAATATTTATGCTAAAAATACATCAAATAAATAGGATTTAACTATAAAGTAATATTTAGGCTCCTAGATGAAAATTATACCGGAACAATCAACAGGCTTAATGGAACAAGCACGCCCTCGTATTCGAGTAGACAAGGGTGCTTACTGTTTCTTTTTCTTAGGTGTTTTCCTCGCTGCTTTTATTTTCCACTTTACCAATCTTATTCCAGCATTTTAAGAAAATTAGCGTTGATCACTTTCATCTACGTTTTAGATACATAAAAAAAACCTGTCATATGACAGGCTTTTTTTTACGATCTAATTTTAAGCATTGCGTTTTGCAAAGTCATCCATAAAGTTAACTAGTGCTTGAACACCTTCTAGTGGCACAGCATTATAAATACTTGCGCGCATACCACCTACTGAACGGTGACCTGCAAGGTTCAACAAATGATTTTCTTCAGCTTCTTTCAAGAACTGTTTTTCAAGTTCAGGTTTCGCCAAAGTGAAAGGCACGTTCATGATTGAACGGTATTCTTTAGCAATCGGGTTTGCATAGAAATCGCTAGAGTCAATATAACCATATAGTAATTCAGCTTTCGCTTGGTTTACTTTCGCAATTGCTTCTACACCACCTTGTTCAAGCAACCATTCAAATACAAGACCTGATAAGTACCAAGCATATGTTGATGGCGTATTTACCATTGAGTCATTTTTTGCTTGTGAACCATATTTCAAAATACTTGGAATCTCAGCTTTCGCTTGATCGAGTAAATCATCACGTACGATCACAAGCGTTAAGCCTGCTGGACCGATATTTTTTTGCGCACCAGCATAAATCAGACCGAATTTAGTCACATCAATTGGAGCAGACAAAATACTTGAAGATAAATCTGCAACTAATGGTTTATCTGTTGTTGGGATATTTTTAAACTGAATACCACCAATGGTTTCGTTGTCTGCATAGTGCACATAAGCGGCATCTTCAGATAAGTTCCAAGTGCTTTCTTCAGAAATTGCCAAATTACCATCAGCATCTTTAATGCCCGCTTCGATGACATTGATATCACCATAGCGCTGCGCTTCTTTTAAAGCTTTCTCTGACCAAATACCTGTGTGGATATAATCAGCTTTGCTGTTTTTACCCAATAAGTTCAATGGAATTGCAGAAAACTGTAGTGATGCCCCACCCTGTAAGAACAACACTTTGTAGTTTTCAGGAATGTTCATCAGCTTGCGTAGATCTGCTTCTGCTTTCGCAGCTACAGCAACGTAGTCCGAACTACGGTGGCTCATTTCCATGATTGAAAGACCTTTGCCTTGCCAATCTAGCATTTCAGCTTGGGCTTTTTCTAAAACGGCAGTAGGTAATGCAGCAGGACCAGCACAGAAGTTGTACGCGCGCATGAGTTTTCCTTATCTATGTGAGACACAATAAAATGGTGGCATTTAACCATATATGGCGCAGTCTTGCACAAAATTATTTCAATCTCAAACTGTAATTACAGTCAAAAAATCAATGTAGATGATGAGGATAAATTGAATCACCTTCATTTATTTGAAGAACCGACTAATTTTCTAAAATAGATTTTAATGAATACTGCAATTTCTTATTCATCTTCGAAACAATACTACAACTTTGCTTTTCACCCTCGAAGCAACGCCTTGATTTATAATCCTTCCTAGATCGACTGATAATAAAGTTTTGTTGACTTCATGAATCTTAAAAACAATAAACCTCGCCTCCTTTTTGGGTTAAGCATACTGACAGCTATGATGCTAAATATCAGTCAGAGCCATGCACAAAGTATCAGTTTTCAAGATGCTGAACGTCAACTATTACAAAGCTCTTATAGTTCACAAGCATTTTACCAACTAGAAAATGCAGCTAAACTCGAAGCAGAAGCCGTCAAAAATATCGGACTCCCCCGTGTCGACCTCAATGTCCGCGCCTACGCCTTTCATAGTGAAGTGGATATTCCACTCAAGCAATTTAAAAACAATTTAGAAAATGGTCTTTCCCAAGGTATTACAGGGCAAATTAATCAATGGGAAAGCCATAATGGCTTACCATCAGGCATCACTGAGCCTTTACAAAACGGAATTAACAACACAATTCATAGTAGTATTGGTTTAATCCCCGATACCTCTAACGTGATACTTGAAGATCAAGTCATACGCCCGACTATATCCGTAATGATGCCACTCTATACGGGTGGTTTAACGACGAGTGCAAAAGAAATTGCAACCATACAAGCTGGTCGTAGTGAACTCAGCAATAAACAACAACAAGATACACAGCGCTTCGAGCTAATCCAAGCTTATTTCAATGTACAGCTACAAAAACAACTTCAAGCTTCAACTGGTTTTAATCTCGATGCCATGCAACAACATTATAAAAACTCACTTAAACTTGAACAGCAAGGCTTTATTAGCAAAGGTCAGCGTATGCAATTTGAAGTTGCAAAAAATAATGCTGAGCGTAGTCATCAAAATAGCCAAGCCAATCTGAATGCAGCACTGTTTCAACTTAATAATTTACTACAACAAACTAGCATTACCGATTTAAGCACACCATTATTTGTAAATCGTTCAGAACCACAAAGTGTTAATGCCCTACTGAACAGTTTTAAACAAAACTCGACTTTGATACAAAAAATGCAAATGGACACTGAACTCGCCAAAGCCAATGTCAAAGCGCAACAAGCAACCAAGAAACCCAATGTGTTTGCCTTTGGTGAATATAGTCTAGATCACAATGAAAACTGGATTATCGGTGTCGCAGCGCGTTATAACCTATTTTCAGGCATTGATAAAAATAAAAATATTCAAGCGGCAGAATTAAAGCGTTATGCCACAGAGCTGATGACAGCACGTACTCAGCAAGAAATTGAAAATGTTATTTATAAATCGTATAGCGAAGCTGTCAGTGCACAACAAAGTGATGTGCTATTACAGCAAAATCTAAAAGCGGCTCAAGAAAATTTAAGGATACAAACCCTGTCTTTTAAAGAAGATGTCGGCACAGCCATGCAAGTCATTGATGCCCAAAATATGCTGAGTGGTTTAAAAGCAGAAATGGCTTTAAATGCCTATAAATATGTGATGTCACTCGCAACACTTTTACAAAGTCATGGTTCAATTGCTGAGTTTCAAAGCTTTATGCAACATACCAATACACACTATATTCGTTAATGGAGCATCCCATGACTGATAATCAAAAGCCAGATGATTCACTCGATCACGATGTTTCTAATCAATCTACCCTTTCAATAAAAGACAACGACATTGCAAATCAAGACATTCAAGCAGAAGAAAAATCAAAGAAAAAATATCTACTTTTGGCTTTAATTCCGATCTTTTTAGGCATTATAGGCTTTGGACTATGGAAAAGTTATCAACCTCAAATGATTGAGCTACAAGGACGTGTTGAAGCACAAACTGTTCAAGTTGCAACCAAAGTACCCAGCCGTATTGAAGAAATACTTGTACATGAGGGTGACACCGTTAAAAAAGGTCAAACGCTTGTTCGCTTAAAAAGCCCTGAAGTTGAAGCCAAAAAGCAGCAAGCTTTGGCTGCCTTACAATCAGCTCTAGCCTTACAATCGACTGCTGAGCGTGGCTCTCAAAATGAAAATATTGCGAGCCTCTATGCCAACTGGCAAGCTTTAAAAGCACAGCAAGACCTTGCTCAAGTGTCCTATCAACGTGCGGCAAATTTGTTTAAAGAAGGTGTTATTTCTCGTCAACGACGTGATGAATTAGCTGCTGCAGCACAATCCTCAGCCCAAATGACCGAAGCTGCATACCAGCAATATACACGTGCAGAACGTGGTAGCACACCTCAGCAAAAAAGCTCCGCAGATGCTCAAGTACAAATTGCACAAGCTGCTCTAAATGAAGCCAATGCACTTGAAGCTGAAACAGCGTTACTTGCTCCGATCGACGGTACAGTATCTAAAACTTACGGAAATTTGTCCGAACTCGTGGCAATGGCTGTACCTGTGGTCAGCTTGATTTCTGCTGAGCGTTGGGTGAGTTTTAATATTCGCGAAGACCAATACAGTGCCTTAAAACAAAATGCGACCCTTGAAGGATTTATTCCTGCCTTAAATCAAAATGCAAAATTCAAAGTAAAAAATATTAGTGCCGAAGGTGAATTTGCCACCATTAAAACTACCCGTCAAACAGGTGGTTATGATGTGCGAAGTTTTAAAGTGCATGTAGTACCACAAACTGCAATGCCCGAGCTAAAAGCTGGGATGAGTGTTTTGTTTAAACTTGAAGAGCCAAAATAATGCTGCCGTTTTGGTTAGGAGTTTTACGCGAACTCCGCTATCTTATCCATGAAAAATGGGACTTGGCTCTAGTCTTAGTAGCACCACTTTGCGTTCTAGTTCTGCTTGGCAGCATGTTTAACCAAGGCAAGCCGAGCCATCTGCCTATAGCAATTATTGACCAAGACCAAAGTCGACTCAGCCATGCCATATACGAGCGAGTCTCTCTCAATCATAGTCTTGAGATTTACACCGTATCTGAGCAAAGTGTAGAAGTTGAAAAACCTCTGAACCAAAACAAAATTTGGGGATATATCCATATTCCAAATGGTGCAGAACAACATTTGGTTGCCACACAGGATGCTGAAATTAGTATCGCGTTTAATCAAAGTTATTTTAGTATTGGTAATACGATTTCATCTGCGATGCTGGTCAGTACTTTAAGTGCTTTAGCAGAATTTAGTGGTCAACAATATCTCGGTACTGCCTTACCCTATGTCGATGCCCCCACGCCACATGTCAAAATATCGCCCTTATACAATCCACAACTCAATTATGAGTTCTACTTAGAGCCTTATATGGTTCCCGCAATTTTGCATCTTTTGCTGTGTTGCTGTATCGCCTTTGCCGTTGGACAAGAAATTAAACGGCATACATTAGAAAGTTGGCTACAGTCTTCAGGCTTATGGTCAGCATTACTTTCCAAAAATCTTGTGTATGTCTGTATATTTTGCCTTTGGACATGGCTATGGATGTTTTGGTTAATTGAAGTTCGAGGTTGGTTTATTGCAGGTTCTCTATGGTTGATACTACTCGGTCAAATTTTATTTTATAGTGCATACGCATTTTTAAGTTCAGCAGTTGTCCTTGCTACACAAGATTTATCTAAGTCATTTGGTTTTTTGGCAGTCTATGGTGGCTCATCATTAAGTTTTGCAGGCGTGACATTACCTTTAAACAACGCTCCTCTCTTTACTCAATTTTGGGCAAATATTATTCCGTTCACCCCCTATGCAAAGCTACAAACTGAACAATGGGTGATCGGTAGTCCACTGTCCATTTCAATTCAACCCATCATCATTTTATTGATCTATGTGGCTTTCTCCCTTGCTCTGGCTTATCTATTTTTAAAGAAAATAACCAAAGGTATGCAACAATGAGATCACTTTGGGCAGTCTATTTACAAACATTTAAAGATATTTTTTCGAATACGAGTATTTTCACCACACTGATTCTTTCAGTTGTGTTTTACAGTTTCTTTTACCCCACTGCCTATCTGGCACAACAGGCTGAAGCACTTCCCATTATTATTGTCGATGAAGAACAAAGTGCGCTAACGACCACGATTATCAATCAGGTTGGTCAAAGCCCAAATGTCGATATTAAAGCAGTCACAAGCAATTTTATTGAAGCGAAATCATGGATTGTAGAACAAAAAGCAGATGGAATATTACTGCTGCCTGCCAATCTTTCGCAATCAGTACATCATGGTGAAAATGGTGGGATTGGGCTGTATTTAAGCGCTGCAAATTTTTTAGTGACCAAACAAATTGGTTTAGGGCTGGTCAGTTCTGTTGAAAATACCTTAAGTGAATACGCTGAACGCTTTAGTAATATTTCTCAGTTCTCACCTGCGATTTCAATTCATCAAATTCCTTTGTTTAATACACTTTCTGGTTATGGAAGTTACGTATTTCCAGCTGTTGCTCCACTCATTATTCACCAAACAATTTTGCTCGGTTTAAGTATGTTGATTGCGATCTATCGTGAACAACATCGACCATTCAATCGTATGAATCTGCTTGGCATTGGACTTGCAATTTTAACCATTGGCTCTCTTGGTTGTTTTTATTTATTTGGTTTTACTTTCTGGTGGTTTGACTACCCACGTGGTGGTAATTTTATTGGAATGCTCATTGCTGTGCCTATTGCGGTATTTTGTATAATTTCGATGACATTACTTTTCGCAAGTTTTTTAGATCTGCCTGAGCGTGCAGGTCATATCATCGTTTTCACTTCTATCCCTTTATTTATGCTTTCAGGCGTAGCTTGGCCGCATAGTGCTATGCCCGAGTGGATGCAAATCCTTGGGCAAGCACTTCCATCGACGCAAATCGTGCAAATGTTTATTCAACTCAATCAAATGGGCGTGTCTATCGCACTCATTTTACCTAAACTGGCTTATTTGACCGTCTTTGGTTTGATCTGTTTAGGCTTTGCTTATCATCGTTTAATCAGCAAGTATCACAGCCCATAAATTATTGCGAACCACCAAAGACTTGAATATTAAAATTACGAATTTTTGTGCTGCCATTCGGTTGATCGAAGCTCACATCGTATTGCACTAAATTTTTAGGATAAGCAATTTCATAACTGACTTTGTATTGGCTCGGTGCTGCTGTACTTTCTTCGATTTTCTTAATCAATAGAGTTTTGGACTTGTACTGACATTTTGGAATTTGATGAGAGAATTTTTTCATAATTTTCTCATTTTCTTTAAAATGTGCCTGTAACTCAGGTTCTAAATGAGCAAGAAAATCCTCAAATTTACCATCTCGTAAGTCATCGTATGCAACTTCCGCAGCTTTGGTTTGTGCTGGACTTGGATCAGGAATCTCTGAGATTCCGATCACAAGCAGCCAATGCCAACACTGTTGTTAATAACCAAATTCTCTTTTGCATCCTATTATTCCTTAATCAATCTTGGTCGATAAAAAAGGACGCCTAAGCGCCCTTTTTCATATTTCAAAGGATTTATTCTTCTGGGGTATTGTTCATTTGTTCTGAAGCATCAACCACATCAGTTTCTACATTTTCAACATTCACTGTTTCAGCATCAAGTTCTTCAACAAACTCATCTTCTTCTACAGCTTCAATCGCTTCAACACCAACCAATGTCTCGTTTTCACCTAAGC
The DNA here is from genome assembly GCF_013417635.1 of Acinetobacter sp. YH12239. Taxonomy (NCBI): domain Bacteria; kingdom Pseudomonadati; phylum Pseudomonadota; class Gammaproteobacteria; order Moraxellales; family Moraxellaceae; genus Acinetobacter; species Acinetobacter sp. YH12239. The sequence continues at coordinate 246,688 of NZ_VPDP01000003.1, forward strand.
GGATTAAACGTACACCTTGTGCATTACGACCCGTCTGAGCAATTTCAGATGCACGAGTACGTACTAGCGTACCACCATCAGAAATCAGCATGACTTCTTTACTGACATCGATCGCTACGGCACCAACCAGCTCACCATTACGATCAGATGTCTTGATCGCAATGACGCCTTTACCACCACGTTTCTTGGTCGGGAAGTCATCCACTGGCGTACGCTTACCGTAACCATTTGCTGAAGCACAAAGCACTTCACCTGTTTCCGGAACAACGACTAATGAAACAATACGGCTTATGAAATTAGAATCCGTATCTTCATCTTCTGAATCTAAATCATTGTCTTCAGTTTCTTCCGCTTGTGCCAATCCAATGGTGACACGCATACCACGTACACCTTTCGCAGATCGACCCATTGCACGCACATCAGTTTCTGCAAATCGAATCGCTTTACCTTCATTCGAGAACAACATAATTTGTTGTTCACCGTCCGTAATCGCAACACCAATTAGACGGTCATCTCCAGCTAACTCGATTGCACGCAAACCATTTGAACGTACATTAGAGAACTGCTCAAGTTCAACTCGCTTGATCGTACCGTATTCCGTTGCCATAAAGACATAGAAGTTTTTACGTAAGTTTTCTGCAAGCTCAGCAAATTCAGCAACTACTTCATCATCAAGATCTGTAGTTGATAATTCAATACCTAGCTCTTTCAGATGCGTACGCAATTCGTCTGATAGATCGTCACCATCTGCTAGATCAGCAAATGATTTTTCTAATGCATCATAGTGTGCAGCAATGATTTCATTTTGCTGCAATTGAGCTTGATGAGATTTAACAAACTGACGGAAATCCGCTAGACGTTCTTTAAATTTCTTTGGTGCATCAATCACTGGCAGAATAGCAGTAATTGTCTCATTTTCATCTAATGGCAATAAGTTCACCATAGGACGACCTTTTGCACCACGAGAAGCTTGAGGCACTTCAAAAACTTTTAAGCGATAGACTTTGCCGACATTGGTAAAGCATAAAACTGTTGCATGGTTGGATGTCACAATCAGATGTTGAATGTAATCATCTTCTTTCATAGACGTTGCTGATTTACCACGCCCACCACGACGTTGCGCAGCATAATCAGAAAGTGGCTGTGTTTTCGCATAGCCTGATTGAGAAACCGTTAGAACAACTTGCTCTTCTGGAATTAAATCTTCACGAGAGAAATCTACACGAGATTCTACAATCGCAGTACGACGCTCATCACCATATTGCTGAAGAATAAGTGCAAGCTCTTCACGAATCACGTTCATCAACAATTCAAAATCATTAAGAATTGCTGTCAACTCTGCAATTTGTGCCAAAATTTCAGAATATTCTGCATGCAGCTTGTCTTGTTCTAAACCAGTTAAACGATGCAAACGTAATTCTAAAATTGCACCCACTTGAGTTGGTGAGAGACGATAAATATTGCCAGATAATCCAAACGGTTTATTAGGATCTTCGCCTTCAATTTCATCTGGGCGAACAGAAACTGAACCCGCTTTTTCTAATAAAGCAACTACGCCCCCTGCAGACCATTCCCCTGCTTGCAAACGTTCACGTGCTTCTTGCGGATTCGCAGAGGTTTTAATGGTTTCGATGATGGCATCTATATTTGCTAAAGCAACCGTTAAACCTTCCAAGATATGACCACGTTCACGCGCTTTACGTAATTCGAACATCGTACGACGTGTTACAACTTCTTGACGATGGCGAATGAAAGCAGCAATGATGTCTTTTAAATTCATCAGCTTTGGCTGGCCATTATCCAAGCAAACCATATTAATACTGAATGAATTTTGAAGCTGAGTGTTTTGGAATAGATTATTGACAATTACTTCAGCGTTTTCGCCACGCTTTAAGTCAATTGCAATACGCATCCCTTCTTTATCAGATTCGTCGCGTAACTCTGAAATACCTTCGAGCTTCTTCTCTTTCACAAGTTCAGCAATACGTTCAATCGTTTTTGCTTTGTTCACTTGATATGGAATTTCAGTGAATACAATCGTCGTACGACCTGTTTTTTGGTCTTCTTCTAAATGGTACTTACCACGAATAAATAAACGACCTTTACCAGTACGGTAAGCATCAACAATACCTGATTTACCGTAAATGATACCGCCTGTAGGAAAGTCTGGACCCGAAATATGTTCCATCAATCCTTCAATGCTGATATTCGGATTATTGGCATAGGCTAAACACGCATTGACCACTTCAGTCATATTATGCGGCGCCATATTGGTTGCCATACCGACAGCAATACCCGTGACACCATTAATGAGTAAATTTGGTACACGAGTTGGCATAACTTGTGGGATACGCTCTGAACCGTCGTAGTTATCTTCCCACTCTACTGTATCTTTTTCTAAATCAGCTAACAGTTCATGCGTTAATTTACGCATACGCACTTCGGTATAACGCATTGCTGCCGCACTGTCACCATCAACAGAGCCGAAGTTACCCTGACCATCAACCAACTGATAACGTAAACTGAAATCTTGTGCCATACGAACGATTGTTTCGTATACAGCAAAGTCACCATGAGGGTGGTATTTACCGATTACATCACCAACGACACGCGCTGATTTTTTGTAAGCTTTGTTATAATCATTTCCAAGCTCATGCATCGCATAAAGAACACGGCGATGAACTGGCTTTAAACCATCTCTAACGTCTGGTAGTGCACGAGAGACAATGACACTCATAGCATAGTCGAGATATGAGCTCTTCAGTTCATCCTCAATGGCAATCGGTCGAATTTCCGATACGCTCATGCATACTCCTTATTACAAACAGCTTGAAGAAACTGCTCGATTTATATAATCAATCTTGCAAAAAATTAGCTCAAAATCTATGGAGCTAAATTCTAAAACTCAGCCGAAAATGATAGCACAAATCCGTATTTTTGTCCCTAAATTTTATGGATGATCTGTTTAATTTTATTCATAAAAATGACTAAATTTTCAACACAAAATTCTTAAACAGTATTACTCTAAAATGAATGATAAAAATCACTTTTTGCTACTTATACATAAAAAAAGATCCTCGTAAGGATCTTTATAAATACATGAATATTCTTCAATGATGAAGTTCGCGCTTGTCCGCTTTCATTAAACTAAAAGAAATTGCAAATAAGCTTAAAATCAACGGAAACTCATACAGCTCTTCGAGTAAGCTTTCATTACTATTTTCTGTGAGCAGGAGCATCCCTATAAAGCGATGATGCTCTATCGCATCAGAAACAACGAGCCCAATCACAGCCAAAACCAAGGCCCAAACTGGGATAATAGCTGTCTTAAACTTGTTCACAATCTCTGTGCGTAATTTTTGGTTCAATAGTGGAAAAACCACAGACCCAATCAATACAATTGAGATACCTCGAAAATAGATTTTTGGGACATCAGGGAAATAATCTCGCCCCCAACTGGTACTACGACCAAACAATAAAACCCACCAGCAAACAGCCCAAAGCCAAAACTCTTTCTTACCTTCTCTAAGCTGTAAAGGCTTTATGTAAAAATAGCTAATAGCTGCAAAGGACAACAATAAAAGAGCCTGTAAATTTTCAATCAGACGCACGTCTTCCATACCAAACACATTGAAATGGACTTGATTAAATAATGGAAAAATTAAACATGAGACCGCGATTAGAACAAGCGGTAATGTTATTCGGGTGTCGACCAGCAAAACACAAACTCCCTCATCAATACATTGAAAGTATGAATGAGCTTAAAAAATGATGGCGAATCATATCACAATTACAAAAAACATATAAAACGGTAAATTCTGATCCCTTGATGAGAATAATCTATAATTTTGTTTTATGAGATTTTTTTGATGATTAAATATAAAAATGCCCTGACCAAGTAAAATGAAATGAATCATTACTCGATCAGAGCATTCGTACAGCAATGCTGAATTAGATTTTAGAAACTAATTCTGGAACCACTGTATTTAAGTCACCTACTAACCAGTAGTCAGCTACTGCATTAATTGGAGCCTCTTCATCTTTGTTGATCGCAACGATCACCTTAGAATCTTTCATACCTGCCAAGTGCTGAATCGCACCAGAGATACCTACAGCAATATAAAGGTCTGGCGCAACGATTTTACCCGTTTGACCAACTTGCATATCGTTTGGAACGAAACCAGCATCTACTGCTGCACGAGATGCACCTTGAGCTGCACCAAGCTTATCAGCTAATGGATCAAGTACTTTATGGTAGTTCTCACCAGAACCTACACCACGTCCACCAGATACAACAATGCGAGCTGCTGTTAATTCTGGACGTTCTGATTTTACGATTTCTTCAGATACGAACTTAGAAATACCCGCATCACCAGTAGAAGTTGCAGCTTCAACCGCAGCAGATCCACCTTCAGCAGCAACTGCATCGAACGCTGTACCACGAACTGTACCAACAACAACTGATTCACCAGACTCTACAGTTGCAATCGCGTTACCAGCATAGATTGGACGCTTGAAAGTTTTAGGACCATCAACTGCAATAATGTCAGTAATCATACTTACATCAAGAAGTGCTGCAGCACGTGGAAGTACGTTTTTGCCCGTCGTTGTAGACGCCGCAAGAATGTGTGAATAACCTGTACCAATTGAAGCAACAAGCTTCGCTACATTTTCAGCCAATTGGTTTGCATATGCAGCATCGTCAGCTAAAAGAACTTTGCTTACACCAGCAACTTTAGCAGCTTCATCAGCAACTGCTTGAGCGCCTGAACCAGCAACTAATACAGTGATATCACCACCGATTTTTTGAGCCGCAGCTACAACGTTTAAAGTTGCACCGTTAAGTGCTTTGTTGTCGTGCTCAGCGATTACTAAAATACTCATGATTTTTATCCTTCTGTATTAGATCACTTTCGCTTCATTTTTTAGTTTTTCAACAAGCTCATCAACAGACTTCACTTGAACACCAGCTTTACGTTCAGCAGGCGCTTCAACTTTAACAGTCTTAAGCTTAGTTGCAGGATTAACACCAAAATCTGCAGGAGATTTAGTATCAAGCGGTTTTTTACGTGCTTTCATGATGTTTGGAAGCGCCGCATAACGTGGCTCATTCAAACGTAAGTCAGTCGTAATGATCGCTGGAAGTGCTAGTTCAACAGTTTGTAAACCACCGTCGATTTCACGAGTCACTTGTACTTTATCGCCTTCAACTTTAACTTCTGAAGCAAATGTACCTTGACCAGCACCAAGTAATGCGCCAAGCATCTGACCAACTTGGTTAGAGTCATCATCAATTGCTTGTTTACCAAGAAGGATAAGTTGTGGCTGTTCAGCGTCTACAACGCCTTTAAGAATCTTCGCAACTTCTAAAGCACCAAGTTGGCTATCATCAGCTTCAACTAGGATACCGCGGTCTGCACCAAGCGCCATTGCAGAACGGATTTGTTCTTGCGCTTCTTTAGGACCAATAGAAACAACAACGATTTCTGAAACAGCTCCTTTTTCTTTTAAGCGAACCGCTTCTTCCACTGCGATTTCACAGAATGGGTTAATTGACATTTTAACGTTGGCAAGGTCAACCCCACTATTGTCCGGCTTTACGCGAACTTTAACGTTGGCATCAACCACACGTTTTACAGCAACAAGAGCCTTCATGTAATCCTCGGCTGTTTTAACAGAAGTAAATATTCAGAAAAGTTATAATAACTCTTCATTTAAAATTTTTAGGTGTCCTATCTTGCAATGTGTTTGGCATTTCGGTCAAGTCACAATTCACAAAACTGCTGTAAAAAAGCGTAATTTTCGTTGAACGGAGCGTTCACAAAATTATTTTGTTAATAAATTTGTCAGCTTTTCAATATTTTTTGTAAAAAATTAAACTTTGATTTTTAATATTTTTTTAATTTATTAACTACATCAGTTGAATTGATGCTGTAGACTCTTATTTTACGTTGAAAAGCGTTGGCGTGAGTCACCAAATTTGAGGTAAAAAATGTCATAACAGACAGCAAAAATTACAATAACAGCTATTCTTTTTGAGTATAATTTAACCAAAGTTAATTCTATTTGAATAGAAAGCGCAAACATTAGTTTGCGTTTTTTTAATGTTAATTCACAATGAGCCATGTTGCTGCCAATGAAAGCATCACTCCCGAACCACCATCAATCCATTTTTGACGTTTTTCATTTATCCCTGTTTTCTGTGTCAAAAATGCAAATACAAAACTCAATGATGAATAAATAATTAAGCATAATCCAATAAAGATTAGGGATAAGACAATCCCCTGTCCCATAATCGAAGAGGTATGCTGGTTAATAAATTGAGGCAAAATCGCAAAATAAATAAGCATACCTTTAGGATTAAGTAAGGATGTTATAAAACCGCGTCTAATCGGACTATTGACCTGACTTTGTTTAATTTCAATATTTTTGTGATTAAGCGCAGATCGAATCAAATTAAATGCCAAATAAAGCAAATAACAGATTCCTAACCATTTAATCGTTTCAAAAATAATAGGGAAAGAAATAATGATAGCCGCAATACCCACAACGACTAAAAAAGAATGGACGAAATAACCTAAACACACCCCTAAAGTCGCCATAACGCCTGCTTTCGCATTTTTACCCATTACCTGTGACAGAATAAATAACATATCCGGACCAGGCGTAAAAATAAGAGGGATAACTGTCAAAGCAAATAACCAATAGGTAGACATTTTCTTTCTTCCATCATTAATGAAAATGAAAAAAAAGTATCTTCGAATTTACATAAAATAGGATTTCAAATATTCTATTTATTATTTAATTTTTAGAATTTAATTCTAACATATGAAAATAATATCTAAATCAATTTCAGTTAAATTAGATCGTATCGATAAAAGTATCATTCATGAACTTCAAACCAACGGTCGAATTCAAAATAATGATTTAGCCAAAGAGATTGGCTTATCACCATCCTCTTGTTTAAGACGCGTAAAAATTCTCGAAGAGGCTGGAGTCATCCAGCAATACACAACCATTGTTGATCCTCAAAAAATCGGATTACAACTTATTCTATTTTCGCGTATTTGGTTGGTGGGACAAGACGCTGAAACCATCGATACTTTTATTGAGGCGATGAAAGAACTCCCTCAAGTCATGGAGTGCTATATTATTTTGGGCGAATGTGATGCGATGTTAAAAGTTGTCGTACCTGATTTGGAGAACTATCGTAAATTTCAGTCAGAACACTTAACCAAAAAAAATGGCATTACCAGTGTGAAAACGGATTTACCCAGTCAAATCATTAAACAAAGCTATCAACTGCCCCTGCAATCAATTTAATACCATAAAGCAATCGATCCGACTGACTTTTCAGATCGGACCGATTATCCAATTTGATCTAGTTAAAAAGTTAAATGTTCAATGCTTTAAGTTTTTTCAACCTCGATTTTTTCATTCAAAATTTTTTCTAAAAGTACATGCTGATCCACTGATTCACTCAATTTAGGATCACAAATTTTGAGTCTTCGTTTCAGCTCTTCCTGTAAATACAATTGATCCTCAAGTTCCAATTCAGTTAGACTAAGTTGCTGAGCAAAATGCCGAATCACACCTTCAAGTCGTTGATTTTTCTTCAATATAACGTATGCATAACCCAATACAAGCCCTTTGAAAATTTCCTGATAAGGCTTACCACGTTGAAAATTGTATGCCAATGAAGATAGTACCCGCTCACCAAAACCTAACTTACGATATGGGTCTCGTGCCACTCGATCACACGGGTCTTTATAAGCCGTCTCACAAGAGTCGATAAAACTCTTCGCCAACAATTCTAAATTTTCTTTTCGATGTGGTAGTAGATCCTTTAATCCAACTTTAACCTCATGGAGTACTGCCAACATAAATTTAGAAATTTGCTCATCAGACAGTGCTATCCCGATCGTTTCATATTGTCGAAAACTTGCAGCCCATGCTGTCATTGCATGCACACCATTCCACATGCGATTTTTGATTAACTGTATCTCTTCAATTTCTTCAACCAGAATCATTTGGCGCATTTTTGCCAATAAAGGACTGTTATTTTCCACATAAAGTGGCATATCTGTTTCGGCATGAAATAAGATCAATTCTAGATTTTGTAGAATATGCGCCGATTTGAATTTTTCGTATAGATCGTCAATATACTGTGTAGCCAATTGTTCTTGTTCAGCATTTAAACGCGTCCCTTCATCCACATCCGTCACGTCTAAATCATGCTCATCCTGCACATGTCTAAAAATGTTGTATTTGATTTTTAACTGTCTAAATAGTTTTTGATCTGTAATTTTCGCTACCATTCGATTGACTACTGTATCGCAAAAATAATGCTGCGACATGATGATATTGACTGTCTTCGCATCCGTAATTTCATGCAAAGCACTACAAATCTGTTGCTCAATTAATGATTTTGCGCCTACTTTGTTTAAAACAATTAAAACTGTTAGAGGATTCAATTGTTCTTCAAAATGGATATAACGCGCATACAACCCTTGAGCAATGGTTTTAGCCTCTTGCTCGATTGCCTTTTCAGGTAAACACAGTGCAATTAAACTTGATTCAATATACATGTGCTGCATCATTTCAATATTTGATGCATCTATGACGTTTATATTGTCTATTCGCTCGTCATGAGAGTGTTGCCCATAACGAATACTGTAACCACCAAAAGTATTCACACTATTTCTATAGAGTGAATTCCGCGTTGAAGCATAGATTTGTTTTGGTCGAGTATATCCATCCCAATGAGACAATACTTGGGCAATATAGCCACCACCTATTGCCCCAAAACCATGTATCCCCACGACATGCTGATTTAAAGTCTGAGGAAAAGAGTCAAATAGAGCAGGCATTTTTAATTTTGGTGTAAATTGATTTAAATCTTCCAGAAAATCATGCATGCTTTCGTAAAAGAAATTTGCTTTTTCGAGCATGGTTGAATTAGGTTCTTTGATATCTTGAAGCAATACCGTTAATCCACCCGCTTCAAACGCCGACATCACTCCATTTTCTGAGTCTTCAAACATTAAACATAAAGTTGGATCAATGTTCAGTTGCTCAGCAGCTTTTAAGAAAATTTCTGGGTGTGGTTTTCCATTATCAACCTCATCGCCGCATACGATAATGTCGAAAAACTTATATACATTGGCATTGATTAAATACTCTTCAGCTATTTCACGTCGACTCGAAGTCGCTACTGCCATTTTCAGATTGGACTTTCTTAAACGTTCAAGAACTTGCATGAGTCCAAATTTAATCGGCACTCCGTATTTTCTTACATGCTCAAGTTCTAGCTGATCTGCTCGCTTTCTAATTTCCGCATACGGTACTTCTTGACCATATTGCTGATTTGCCAGTTTTTCGGCACTACGAGCACTTAAACCCAAACAAGATAATAAATAGGCGTCGGTAAATTCGACTCCAATGAGCTCTAATGATGCTTGCTTCAACGTTTGAAAACGAAGTCGCTCCGTATCAAACATTGTGCCATCCATATCAAAAATGGCGGCATGGATATTATTTTCATGAAATTTAATCATTTACCCCTCTCCAAAAAAAATCAAAATTACTAGACAAGTGTAAAGAATTTGACTGAATCGAATGGGCAGAATAAATATATGAAACAAAATTGATTATTATTTAATCAATATTTTTATCTTTATGTATTGAGTTGTTGGAAACAGGTAAATTTAATTTTCTATAAAGTAACAGAGCTAAAATTATTAGCCCTGTTTTTTAAATCAATTTTTTCAAGCTTGATTGAGCGCCGCCAAGTAATCACGATGGACGTGACTCAATTCAATAATAGGATATTGTTCTAATTCAAAAATTTTCCAAACTTCAATAAAATCTTCTTTTAAATCTACACCTTGATCTGCAATAGATCTTTCTTGCCATTGCTGATCAGAAATCCACAGATAGGTCTTAGATGCTACTGGATCAATCGCTTGGATTTTTCCTTCAGTATTAATACCCTGCACATAGGCATTGTTCGGTAGTGCAGCTTCTATCGTCGGGAGATTGATTTCCACAAAATGTTTCACCTGACGTAAACCATAGCCTGCAAAGATGTCTTTTTGTGCTGAAGAGAGTTGCTGATACTTTTGATCAATATTGTCAATCATGATTTGACCTAACTTATCCTTAAATTAATCCTTAGATTGATAGTGATTATTGAATAAATGTTGAACGCTTAAGTTTTATACTTTCTTATACCTTATAAATGATATTTTAAAAAATGATTTTATACGTTTCTTCAGTCAACTTTGGTCGAAACAATTAATTGTTTTTCTGCGCCCGAGGGTGAGCTTTGTCATAAACTTGTGCCAAACGATCAAAATCTAACTGAGTATAAATTTGTGTCGTAGATAGATTACTATGACCTAGCATTTCTTGAACTGCTCGTAAATCACCACTGTTTGAAAGCAGATGACTAGCAAAACAGTGTCGCAATAAGTGAGGATGTAAATCCACATTTACGCCCGCTCTCTGTGCTTGCAATTTGACTCGATTTTCAATCTGTCGATTGGTCAATCGATTCCCTTTTTTAGTAATAAAAACTGGGGAATCTAACTCAATTTCCCCACACCAGATACGATGGACTTTAAGCCATTCGATTAAACTCGTTTTCGCTTTCAAACCAAAAGGAACAACCCGAGTTTTATTTCCCTTACCTGTAATTCGAAGTAATTGTCGTGTAAAATCGATATCTCGAATATTCAATCCTTGCACTTCGGCTAATCGTAAACCACTTGAATAAAGCAGCTCCAAAATAGCTTTATCCCTTAACCACAAGAGATGATCTTGAGAGGATTCAGGTGCAGATTGATCCAAAATTTGCTGAATCGTTTCGACATCAACCATACCCGGCAAAGGCCTTGGCTGTCTTTTTAACTTAAAATCATGAATGGGATTATTCGATAGATATTTCCCTTCCACAGCCCATTTCATGAATTGACGAATGGCTGTTAAATGACGTTGTAAGCTTGCACTGTTGAGTTGATGTTGTTCAACCTTATAAGCCATATATTCTCGTAAATCAGATGCTTCAACTTGATTTAATTCAATTTTCTTTTCATAACAAAAGTCAATAAAACCAGATACATCACGAAAATACGCCTCAAGCGTATGCTCAGATTGATTTTGAATCTTTCTCTCTTTCAACCACATTGACAGCAATTGCATTGCGCCATATTGCATTTGGCTTTCTCTCTGTTGAATCGATGTCTAGTCATCAATACTCGTGGGCATTCCATCAAATCATAAAGTAAAAAGCCCTGAATTTCAGGGCTTTTTAGTCAGGAAATAAGCTTTATTGAAAATAGCGAAGATCCAGACGACCTTCATAAACCGTTGCAGTTGGACCAGTCATCCAAACTACATCTCCCTCTTTCCATTCAATCAGCAATTTACCGCCGGCAAGTTCGATTTCCACATTGCTAGACAATAAACCACGGCGCATACCTGAGACAGCAGCAGCACATGCACCTGTACCACAAGCCAATGTTTCTCCCACACCACGTTCAAAAACTCGTAATCGAGCATGTTTTTCATCAACGATCTGCATAAATCCAGCATTTACACGCTCAGGAAAACGTTCGTGCGACTCCACTTGCGGGCCGATTTTGGTAACATCAGCAGTTAACACGTCTGGCACAATGGTCACTGCATGCGGATTTCCCATATTAACCACATCGATGCTGATCGTCTCATTGTCCGCTAAAGCTAAATCATATAAAGCAGCAGGCGCTTCTGCTAGAAATGGGATTTGGTTCGGTAAGAACTTCGGATACCCCATGTTCACACGCACCCATCCATTCGCACCCAACTCAGGCTCGACGATCCCCGCCTTTGTTTGCACTTTGAATTTAGTTTTATTGGTTAAATGACGATCATGAACAAATTTGGCAAAACAACGAACCCCATTGCCACATTGCTCAACTTCAGAACCATCCGCATTAAAAATGCGATATTTGAAATCCACGTTCGGATGGTCTGGTGTTTCAACAATTAATAACTGATCAAAACCGATGCCAAAATTACGGTCAGCCAACCGGCGAATCATGACAGGATCTAGATAAGCACGTTGGCTGATTAAATCAACCACCATGAAGTCATTACCTAGACCATGCATTTTAGTAAATTCTAGCAACATCTATTGTCTCCTTAAGGCAATAAGGACTCACGTTCCCACAGAGACTCAATCGTTTCACGTTCACGAATTAAGTGTGCTTGATCACCGTCAACCATCACCTCTGCTGCACGACCTCGGCTGTTGTAATTTGAACTCATCACAAAACCATAAGCACCTGCACCTAAAACGGCCAAATGATCGTTCGCTTGAATCGCAAGTTCACGCTCTTTACCAAGGAAGTCACCTGTTTCACAGATCGCACCAACCACATCCCAAACTTTTTTCTCAGTTTGCGAATTTTGATTAACCTCTTGGATATCCATCCAAGCTTCGTACAAAGAAGGACGAATCAAGTCATTCATTGCTGCATCAACAATTGCAAAATTGCGATGATTGGTTGGTTTTAAAAGATCAACTTTCGTCACCAATACGCCAGCATTCGCCGAAATACTACGCCCTGGCTCCATATACACTTTAAGACCAAGTTTTTCTAATGCAGGACGTAAAGCATTTGCATATTCTTCAATTGTCGGTGGAACTTCATCTTTATAAGTCACACCAAGACCACCACCAATATCAATATGCTTGAGGTTGATCCCTAATTTTTTCAATGCATCAATCATGTTCATGACACGATCAAGCGCATCAACAAAAGGTTGAGTTTCAGTCAATTGTGAACCAATATGACAATCAATTCCTACGATATCTAAGTGACTTAAACTTGCTGCATACTGATAAGTTTCATATACCGAATCAGAAGGAATACCAAATTTATTTTCTTTAAGACCAGTCGAGATATATGGATGTGTTTTGGCATCAACATCTGGATTTACCCGAAGTGAAATTGGAGCTTTTACATCAAGTTCTGCTGCAACTTGTTGAATACGGTCAAGCTCTGCATATGATTCCACATTAAAACAGGCAATACCCACTTCTAATGCTTGACGAATGTCAGCTTCAGACTTGCCCAAACCAGAGAAGACTATTTTAGAAGCGTCACCACCTGCGCGTAAAACACGTGCTAATTCACCACCAGTCACGATATCAAAACCGCAACCAAGTTTCGCCAACACATTTAGAACAGCGATATTTGAGTTTGACTTCACTGCAAAACAAATTTGGTGATCGATAAAATTAAAAGCACGATCCATATCCAAATAATGTTTTTCAAAAGTTGCTTTTGAATAAACATAAAGTGGTGTACCAAATTGCTGAGCAAGTTGATCCAATGAACATTGTTCTGCGTGCAAAACCCCTTGAATGCGAGGGAAACTCATGGATGTATCCTTTCTAAATTGCGCTGGAGAAAAAAAATAAATGAATATTAATCTTGAGTAGGTACAGCATCTGCTTTAGGTTCAGCTTGATCCTGACTTGGGCGATCACTGTTTTTATAAATTAAATATTGTGCTCGCTTGTCATAGTTTGGATCACTGGGTAATTGTAATGCACCAGTCTGACCACATCCAGCCAAGATTGAAACAACGGCTGCACTGATAACTCCGATCAAAATACGCATACCTACACCTATCAGTAAAATTTATAGAAGTATACCTTGATCATCTAATTCACCAAAGTATTTAACGCAACAGAAATAAAAAAACGCCAGTTTTTACTGACGTTTCTTTTGACCTAAATTGCAAATCATTTATAAGTTTTTATTTTTTCTTATAAAAACCAAAATAACCAATGATCAGAATAACAAACCAAATCGGGCTCACCATCAATGCACGGCGAGTATCATCTTCTAAAGCCAATACTCCAATCATGCCAATAAAGAATATAGCAACAATCGCACATGTCACCAATCCACCTGGTAGTTTAAATTTCGATTTGGCATGAAGTTCTGGGCGTGTTTTGTAATACACCACATAACTCCAAATAATCATCAACCATACACAAATAAATAAAATGGTGGAAAGTGTTGTCGCTAAAGTAAATGCTTCCACCGTATTCGGTACGAAGTATTGCAGTGCTGCCCCTAGTAACAAACATACTGCTGAGAAATACAAGGCATTCGCTGGCACAGCTCGCTTATTCAGTCTTCCAAAAGCTTCAGGTGCTTGAGTTTCGCGCGATAAGCCAAACAGCATGCGACTGGTTGAGAATACGCCACTGTTCATCGATGACATCACTGAAGACAATACAACCAAATTCATAATAATAGCAGCGGCTGCAATACCTGCTTGACTAAACAAGTTTACAAATGGGGAAATATTCGGATCAATCATATTCCATGGTGTAACCGACATCACCACCAGCAACGACAAAACATAGAAAATAATGATTCGAATAGGAATCGAGTTGACAGCTTTCGGCAAGTTTGTTTCAGGATCTTTAGTTTCAGCTGCCGTTGTACCCACCAGTTCTACACCCACAAAAGCAAAAATTGCGATTTGGAAGCCTGCCAAGAAACCGATTGCACCTGTTGGGAAGATCCCGCCGTGTGACCAAATATTACTGAATGCTGCGATTTCACCTGATGTAGAAGTAAAACCTGTAAATATCATCCAAAAGCCAACGCCAATTAAAACCACAATTGCGATAATCTTGATTAAAGCAAACCAGAATTCTAATTCACCAAACAGTTTCACCGTAACAAGATTCAATCCCATGATAAATACGATTGCAGCGATGCTAATCATTACCCCTTCTTCAGGGCTAAAAGGCATCCCATTATTGAAGAACTGAAGGTAATAAATGATCGCCGATAAATCTGCAATACCAATGGTGATCCAACACAGCCAATAGGTCCAGCCCACAAAGTAACCTGCCCATGGTCCAATTAAATCCGTTGCGAAATCAATAAAAGACTTATATTGCAAATTTGAAAGCAACAATTCGCCTAGTGCTCGCATCACTAAAAAAACCATGAAACCGATGATCATGTAAATTACAAGGATTGAAGGACCAGCTAGGCTAATTGTTTTCCCAGAGCCCATGAACAAACCTGTTCCAATTGCGCCTCCAATTGCAATTAACTGCAAATGTCGATTGGATAGACTTCGTTGTAATTCACCATTTTGCTGAGGCGAATTTATATTTTGATCTGACATTTTCAAATTCACCAAATATATTAATCGGCACAACTTAACTGAAAAAAATCAGATTTCAAAAAGAAAATTAGCACGATCAATATTTTCTAATTAGTTTAAAGTATTAATTCATTTTTCTTATATATCACCAGAATGATCATTTATTCATCATATTTATTTATCTTATTTTGAGTAAAATATTGAAAATCTTGTTGTTATATGTAAAAAATATAAGTGCAAAAAATAATCAAAAGGAATGATGTGTTTGATCGCACAAAAGTATGGCATATCCCTTGCTTGATCATGCATGTAAAAAACAATCAGGAAAATAAGAAGGTAATTTATGCAAGAAATACAATCAATCATGGAAACACTCAGTGGCTTAGTCTGGGGACCGTATATGCTGGTGCTGATTGTTGGGACAGGTGTTTTCTTAACATTCCGTCTACTTTTTTGGCAATTCAGGATGCTTCCATTAGCATTTAAACAAGTGTTTGGGAAACACCCCGATAAAAAAGACTCGGGAGATATCTCACAGTTTGCCTCACTCATGACTGCACTTTCAGCCACGATTGGTACAGGTAACATCGCAGGGGTAGCGACAGCTTGTGTGCTGGGTGGTCCAGGTGCTGTCTTCTGGATGTGGATGACTGCATTTTTTGGCATGGCAACCAAATATGGTGAAGGTGTTTTGGCGGTCAAATATCGTGTAAAAAATGAAAAAGGTGAAATGTCTGGTGGTCCAATGTACTACATTGAACGAGGACTTGGTGCAAAATGGAAGTGGCTCGCTGTCCTCTTCGCATTATTTGGTACATTGGCATCCTTTGGTATTGGTAGCTCAGTTCAATCAAACACAGTGGCATTAGCAGTAGAAAATAGTTTGGGTATAAGCACGCTCACCACTGCCATCATTATTACGATTTTATCTGCTTTGGTGATTTTAGGTGGCATCAAATCTATTTCCAAAGCATCCTCAATTATTGTTCCTGTCATGGCCTTGGGTTATATCATCGGCGGCTTAATTATTATTTTGAATAATTTAGAATTGGTATTACCAGCTCTTAAAATGATTATCACCTATGCTTTTACAGGCGAGGCAGCAGCAGGTGGCGCGATTGGTGCAGCGATTCGTTACGGTGTTGCCCGTGGTGTATTCTCAAACGAAGCAGGTATGGGTTCAGCGCCCATTGCAGCGGCAGCAGCAAAAACTGATCACCCTGCCCGTCAAGGCCTAGTTTCAATGACAGGTACATTCATTGATACGATTATTGTGTGCTCAATTACGGGTATTGTTCTTGTTATGGGTTTCATCATGGCAGGACAAACATTTGGTGATCAAACTGGGGCTGTTCTGACCATTAGTGTTTTTGACAAATTACTACCAGGATTTGGGGGCTGGGTTGTTACGTTCGGAATCATCTTTTTTGCTTATTCAACTATTTTAGGTTGGAGTTATTACGGTGAAAAATGTTGCACCTATTTACTGGGTGAAAAGTCAGTATTTATCTATCGTCTCATTTATATTGCTTCGGTATTTGTAGGCTGTGTCGTCACACTTGATTTAGTTTGGCTCTTCGCAGACACCTTCAATGGTTTAATGGCAGCACCAAACTTAATTGCCTTATTGTTACTTTCTGGAGTCATTGCAAAAGAATCTAAAGATTTTATTGAACGACGAAAATCTGGTGAGCTTTATTAAACAAATTAATAGAATCAAACCAAAAAAAGCCTCATTGATGAGGCTTTTTTTCTTTTCACGAAAATTTCTGATCGTTCAAATTTTGTTTTTCCTCTTGATCCTTTGCAATTTCTTCTGCAACCTCCAAGCTCAACACAAAAAATAAAACATGTTCAATTTTCATATTACCCTGTTCATCTTCAAGATAATTTTTAACCAGCTGATACTGCTTATTTTGCTCATCAAAAGGAATATCTAGATATAGGTCACCCAGATAGCTGTCAATTTCATCCTCACCAGACAAACCTAGACATGGCTCAAATTCAATTTCATGTTGTTCAAGCCATGTAATAACATGATCTCGAATACTTTCTTCCTCATTCTGATCATCCGTGTAATTCTCAAAATGAATAAACAGCACATCACGCTGTATTTCGCGTGCGATGGCATCAATATGTTGGGCGTACAAACGCATATCAAATAACTCAGTCGATTCTTGATATGAGTATAAATCAATTCATGATCGCTTTAATTCAATATCTCGTTAAAGCACACGTCATGACTTGTCTTATTGTTTTAAAATTTGATCAATATTTTTTTGTTTTCGTGACCTTTACTCAGTATGCTCAGCATATAGAAAATCAAAAAACCTATATCAAGTTATGGCTAAAGCAAAAAGTGTATATCGCTGTGAACAATGTGGCGCAGATCATCCTAAATGGGCAGGTCAATGCTCAGAATGCGGAGAATGGAACAGTTTAGTTGAAGTCACCATTGCCCCTGCGATTACGCATCGTGCAAATCCAAAAATTGCAGGTGGTTATGCTGGTCAAGCAGCATCAATCACTACATTGAATCAAGTTTCAGTTTCTCACGAAACACGTTTAGCAACAGGGATTGGAGAATTTGATCGCGTTTTAGGCGGAGGGCTTGTTACTGGTTCAGTTGTACTGATCGGTGGTGACCCTGGTATTGGTAAATCAACAATTCTTTTGCAGACGGCAACCCATATGGCTGCCGCGAAAAGTTCCGCCCTATATGTCACTGGTGAGGAATCTTTATCTCAAGTTGCATTACGTGCCAATCGTTTGGATCTTCCAACTGATCAATTAAAAGTGATGGCTGAGACGTGCGTAGAGCGTATTTGCGAAGTATTAGCGCATGAACGACCTGCTGTCGCGATCTTAGACTCGATTCAAACTTTATACACTGAAACTTTACAGTCTGCGCCAGGCGGCGTTTCTCAAATTCGAGAATCTGCAGCCCTTCTGACACGTTTTGCGAAGAACAGCGGAACAGCTTTATTTATTGTGGGTCATGTGACCAAAGAAGGTGCTTTAGCTGGCCCTCGTGTTTTAGAACACATGGTCGATTGCGTACTTTATTTTGAAGGTCAATCTGATTCACGTTATCGAATGATTCGAGCTGTTAAAAATCGTTTTGGTGCAGTCAATGAACTCGGTGTTTTTGGGATGACCGATAAAGGGCTTAGAGAGGTTGCCAACCCCTCAGCCATCTTTCTTAGCCGATATGATGAAGCGATTCCTGGTTCTATCGTCATGATTAGTCGAGAAGGCACACGTCCACTCTTAGTTGAAGTGCAAGCCCTAGTAGATGACGCGCATGGTCAACCTCGCCGTGTTGCATTGGGTCTTGAGCAAAACCGTTTGAATATGCTACTCGCCGTCATGCACCGACATGGTGGTGTTCAAACTTCTGGTCAAGACGTATATGTGAATGTTGTTGGTGGCTTAAAAATTACTGAAACAGGTTCAGATCTCGCCGTCTTATTGGCTTGTGCTTCAAGTTTGAGAGCAAAAGCACTCCCTCAGCAATTGGCTGTATTTGGCGAAGTGGGTTTATCGGGAGAGATTCGTCCCGTACCTAACGGGCAGGAACGTTTAAAGGAAGCAATTAAGCACGGGTTTAAATATATTATAGTGCCTAGAGCAAATGCACCGCAAAAGGATATTTCTGGTGTTCGAATTATCGCCGTTGCCCGTCTACATGAAGCTTTAACTGAAGCGATGAGCTTAGCGGATGAACATTAATTCAGCTGATCAATTTATTTAACTATACACTGTGTATGAATACTGAAAAAAATTGAGGTTTAAGTTGAAATTTAAGCCAAAAGACTGCATAAATACAGTGTGAAATTAACTTTTTTAAATAGGAATTTTAGATGGAAGTTCGACAGCGTAGTTTAGTTGCGGGTATTTTAATGGCGACACTCATGGTAGCGCCTTTTGCAGAAGCAAAACGTGCTGGTGGTGGTAAAAGCCATGGTATGAGCCGTTCTGCTGCTCCAACCCAATCATATCAGCAACCACGTCAAGCTACTCCTGCCCAACAACCTGCTGCTCCAGCGACTGCACCTCAAAAGTCTGGTCCTGGTGTTGGTGGTATGGTCGCTGCTGGTGTTGCTGGTGCTGCAATTGGTGCAGTCGCAGCAAATGCTTTAGCAGATGATGATACTGTTCCAGCGAGTCAAGCAGAAGTTGCTGCACAACCTGAGGAAGAAGGTGGTATCCCAAGTTGGGTTTGGTTGTTGATTATTGCTGCTGCTGCGTTCTTCATCTTCCGTAAATTCGGAGCAAAAAAAAAATTAGCGGCTAACAACCCATATGCACCAAACAGTTCAGGTCCTCAATCTGCACCGTTTGGTCAAACTGCTGCACCTCGCCCTTCAGTGTCTAATGATAATACCAATATTTTTGGTCAATCTGTGGGCGGTGGTACAGCTGCATCTCAAGCACCACAAGCTCCTTTTGGTGCAGCAACAATGTCTAGTGGAAGTCAGCTACCTGACGGAACTGAACCAGCTGCTTTCTTACGCATTGCACGCCAACGCTTCAACCATATTCAATCGATGAATACGGCAAGTAATATTGCTGAGATTCAACGTTATTTGACGCCTGATCTTTATCAATCGATGTATAACGATATCATGGCTAACCAAGATCAAGACGTAGCTGAGTTTTCAAATCTGAATGCTATGGTTGTTGATTCTGCGACTGAAAATGGTCAATACGTTGTCAGCGTTCGTTTCACGGGTACGGTAAGTGAAGACTTAAACAGCCTTCCACAACCTTTTGCTGAAGTTTGGCATTTCGTTAAACCAGCAGGTTCTAGTCAAGATTGGTTGGTTGCGGGTATTCAACAAGAAAGCTAATTTTTTCCCTTAAAAAGCCAGTGAACCACTGGCTTTTTTTTGTTTCGCACACTGTTTAATCCTTGTTGAGTGGATTCATTTCTGTATTTATTAAAACCCTATCTAACCATCAATAAGGGATGCATGACCGTATTTAATTATTAAATAGCAGATTTATTCAGATTCATTCAAAGGTATGAAACAATATAGAATCTAAGAATTATAAAAAAGCCCCATATTACTGGGGCTTGTTAATTTAACGACGAGGTAATGGAATATACTGGCTATTACGATCGCTGGTTTCAGCTGGTCGTTCACCAATAACCACTTCAGTATTGATGCTCTTACCTTCACGTAAAATCTCAATTTTTGCAGAGGTATTCGGTGATTGCATTGCAACATAATTAATCAATTGTGATGGATTATTGATCTCCTGATCATTTACTTTCATGATCCGATCACCGACTTTAACCTTAGCTTTATCTGCAGGACCAGACTCATAGACGCTGCTCACAATTACCCCCTTCTCACGAGGTTGTAATACATCGAGTTGCGTTGGATTCGCCAAACCAATACCTAGCCACCCACGAATCACTCTGCCTTCTTTTAATATTGAATTCAGAACTTGCTGACAGACTTTAGCAGGAATAGCAAAACCAATTCCTAAAGACCCACCCGATTGCGAGAATATTGCGGTATTAATCCCAATCAAATTACCCGCAACATCAATGAGTGCTCCTCCAGAATTTCCTGGATTAATAGCAGCATCGGTTTGAATAAAATCTTCATAGAAATTTATACCCAATCCCGAACGTTCTGTCGCAGAAATGATCCCTTGCGTGACTGTTTGCCCCACGCCAAATGGATTACCAATTGCGAGTACAACATCTCCAACCTCGTTTCCACTCAGTTTGAAAGGAAGCACTGGTAGTTTGTCCATTTCGATTTTAATGACTGCTAAATCAGTGTCAGGATCTGTTCCAATCACTTTGGCTTCTGCTCGACGACCATCATACAACGCCACAATAATCTGATCAGCCTGTGCAATCACATGATTATTAGTCAGAATATAACCATCAGGTCGAACAATCACCCCTGAACCCAAACTATTTTCATTTGGTCCTTGTCCAAAACGTTCTGGTAATTGACCACCAAAAAATTCTCTAAAAACAGGATCATTTAGAATCGGATGATCAATTTTTTTAACAGTTTGTGTTGTAAAAATATTGACGACTGCAGGTGCTGCAACCTTTACCGCAGCATTGTATGAAACCACTCCCCCAGAACGTGTCGTATCCACCAAAGGTTCTACTTTTTCAGCCGGCATTTTATATCCATCAGCTGCTATTTGAGGCTTTGGTTGATTTAGCTTTTGCCACGTGACAAAACTAATAATTACAATGATGAGTAACACCCATGGTAACCATGTAAAGGACCGGCGCACTTTAATATCCTCTGAGAATTTTAATTTATTGATGAGAAAAGTATTTATGACAGCATATTGTAATCAAAAAAAATTTATATACCTAAAATTGTGAAAATAGTTTTGTTCGGCTTTAGTTAATATTAAAAATATGCTTTGATCTTTATATTTTCACAGACTTAAGAACATTATGGTAAAGCTAAACGACATTATCCAATGGTGTGATCTGACCCTAAAAGCCAATGAATTTAAAGATTACGCTCCTAATGGTCTGCAAATCGAAGGCAAAACAGAAGTAAAGCGAATTGTTTGTGCTGTATCGGCTTCTCAATCAGCCATTGATGCTGCAATCGAGCTGCAAGCTGATGTTTTATTGGTTCACCATGGCTATTTTTGGAAAGGTGAGCCATCTCCGATTACAGGAATGCGTGGCAAACGAATTAAATCACTCATTCAACATGATATTTCATTATTAGCTTATCATTTACCTCTAGATAGCCACCCTAGCTTGGGAAATAATGCAGCGATAGCAGATTTACTTCATCTTGATCAACTTGAAGCACTTGATCCGAATGAACGTCATCCCATTGGAAATATCGGCTATTTAAAAAATGCAATGACACCAGATGAGTTCAAAGCTTTTGTGTCACAACAACTTAATTATGATCCGATACATTTGATGGCTGATAAACCACGTATTCAAAAAGTTGGATTTTGTACTGGCGGTGCTCAAGACTTTATCACTAAAGCTGCCGAACAAAATTGCGATGCTTATATTTCAGGTGAAGTCAGTGAGCGTACCTTTTATCAAGCTGTAGAATTAGATGTGCATTATTACGCATGTGGACATCATGCGACTGAACGTTATGGTGTTCAACGACTAGGTCAAGCAATTTGTGAACAATTTGGTCTTGAATATCATTACGTTGAACTCAATAATCCTATTTAAATTGATTTAACCACGCGTTTTAAATTGGAGTGAGCTTATACGTATTAATTCACGCTTTATTCTGTATTCTTATTTATAAGTAATGCGCAAAATATGGTGAGAATCTATTACAATAAGTGCACTTCGATGTAAAACCCAGCACAATGCAAGGAACTTAAAACATGACAACGATTACTTTACCAGCTCTTCCGTACGGTTACGAAGATCTTGCTCCACACATCAGCAAAGAAACTTTAGAATACCACCACGACAAACACCACAATACTTACGTTGTTAATCTAAACAACCTTATTGCAGGTACTGATCTTGAAGGTAAAACGCTTGAAGAAATCATCAAAGCTTCTGCTGGTGATGCTTCTAAAGCAGGTATCTTCAACAACGCAGCACAAGTTTGGAACCACACATTCTACTGGAATTGTATGGCTAAAAACGGTGGTGGTAAAGCGACTGGTGCTTTAGCTGCTAAAATTGACGAAGCTTTCGGTTCTTACGAAAAATTTGCTGAAGAATTTGCTGCTGCTGCTACAACTCAATTCGGTTCAGGTTGGGCTTGGTTAGTTGCTGATGAAGTAAATGGTAAACTTTCTATCATGAAAACTTCAAATGCTGATACTCCACTTGCTCATGGTAAAGTAGCTGTATTAACGATCGATGTTTGGGAACATGCTTACTACATCGACTTCCGCAACGCTCGTCCTAAGTATATTTCTACTTTCTTAGAAAGCTTAGTGAACTGGGATTACGCTAATGCGAAATATGCTGGTCAAGAAGCTGGCGTAGAAAAATAAGCTTTAACCGTCTTATTAGGTTTAAAAAACCATCCTTTTAGGATGGTTTTTTTATTATTTACATCAATTTGAGTATTAATAAATCAAACTATTCATTTCTTTACAATAATTGGTTGACGACTAGTAATTTCAACCCTAAAATGCGCATCAGATTCTCCAATAGCTCAGTCGGTAGAGCGACGGACTGTTAATCCGCAGGTCCCTGGTTCGAGCCCAGGTTGGAGAGCCAATCTAATCTCCCATAGCTCAGTCGGTAGAGCGACGGACTGTTAATCCGCAGGTCCCTGGTTCGAGCCCAGGTGGGAGAGCCAAGATTCTAAAAACCCAAGCATAATGACTTGGGTTTTTTTATGCCTAAATTTTTGATTTGCTATAGAATTATTCTAATTTTATAAAAAAGTCTAAAAATGAATACACCTTGGCTTAAATCACTGATTTTCTGGTCTCTACTTGTTGGCAGTCTCATTTTTATATTTCAATGCACTCAGAAATCTGAACATAATAAAGTAGCCCCTGCACTTATGTATGAACGTTTGTATCACTGCACTTCAGAATTATCCTCTGAACACGCACTCCTGATCAAAAAAATTCAAAACGAGGTACATGTGGAATCATCACAACAAACCATGATGGAACTTATGAGTTTATGTCGTAAAGCGAATCCACTGAAAAGCAAAGCAGAGTATGTCCATTTATTAAAAAAGCTATAGATCGTTTCACTTAGATTAAATTTAAATCAGTTGATTCATATTTCTAATATTTTTCAATGTTAAGGCTTGACCTCTCTTCATTTGACTCATAGAATGCGTACCAGATTCTCCAATAGCTCAGTCGGTAGAGCGACGGACTGTTAATCCGCAGGTCCCTGGTTCGAGCCCAGGTTGGAGAGCCAAGATTCTAAAAACCCACTCAATCGAGTGGGTTTTTTCTTATATGTGCTTTTATTTACGAATTCCTGTGTTTCAATCCAGTCAAATTACTTTCTTAATTATTGGTGTTATTGCAACCCTTGCCCTGCTCACCATTATCTTTCAACAATTATTTAAAAAGCCACAACGCTTTTACCCCAAACGCATTATTACCGCATTTGAAAGTAAAATGTTTTTTAGATTAAAAGAGAGTTTTCCGCAATACCATGTGCTTGCTCAAGTCGCTTTTAGCGCTTTAATCACAAACCCCAGTCTAAAGATTCGAGCTAAATTTAATCGAAAAGTGACTGACTTTGTCTTACTGGATGATCAGCTTAAAGTTATCGCCATTATCGAACTCGATGATCCAAGTCATCTTGGTAAGGAACAAGAAGATGCTGAACGCGATCAAATGTTTTATGAAGCAGGATATCGAGTATTTCGCTATAACGATATCCCAAGTGTTCAAAGTCTCAAAAAAGACATTCTTACTAAAAAATAATTAGTTCAAAGGCTCTGCTACAGACGAAGCATTCTGCTCAAATTGCTCTTGTTTTTCTCTAGCTTCAATTCGCGCGGCTTGTTCTGCACGTAAACGATCGTACTCTGCTTTGTTCTTTGCATCACTCTTTACTGCAAAAAAAGCAATCGCAATGATAAGCAACGGGATAAGGGGGCCTAGACTTGCCAATAAAATAAATTTAGTGGTGAATTTCTTTTTTGATGAAGTCATCGACAAAACCTGAGTCATTGAGTCCGAGGCAATATAACAGAATAAAGTCATAGAAAAAACTTTAGCTTTAAGGGTCAACTAGGATGCAACACCCTAGCTGACATAGTCACGTTTAGCGCACCGATAAATACGATTTAATAAAATCAACAACCTCATCATTTTTCTCAACAATCGCTTGTGTATGCGATGCTCCTGCCACAATATCTAATACAACTGGAGGTTGAGTCCCCAATCCATTTAACTGATGTACTAATTGTTGTGTTACTTGATATGGGACAGCGGTGTCATTTTCACCTTGAACCACATAAACCGGTTTCATGAGTTTTTGAGTTCCAGGCTGATTATTACTTAAAAAACTACTCACCACTGGATCATTTTCAAAGCCAACCTTTAACCCAGGATAGTCCATTACTTTTTGTGTTGAATTTGATTCCAAATAAGTCTTAATGTCTTTTTTAAACTCATCAATTAATGGCATCAAGCATAGGCCATTTTCACCAGTCGACCCCTCAGCTTTCTCTGCCACAGCTTGAGACCTAGATTGGAATATCGTTGCTAATGAAAATCTAGGTTCATATGCTTTAATCCCTACACCTGTATAAGCAGCATAAGCTAATAGCTCTGAATAAATAGCGATTGCCAAATCTCTATTTTGAATTTCTATCGCTGAAATGGCATTTGGTGCGACTTGGGTAATAATGTAACCCAAACTGGATGCTGGAGCAGTTGCTACAGCCCCTTTGTAATACGGATCATTATTGGCATATTGTGCAATTCCTAATGATGCATGTCCACCTTGGGATTGGCCGACAGACATCCAAGATTTATTTAATTGTGATGGATATGCTTGGTGAACTGACTTTATTGCATGAATCGCAGATTGTGCAGCACTAGATAGATGAAGATAAGGATGAATCCCTTTAACTCCCAAACCTTCATAATCAGGGGCTACAATGACATAACCTTCTTTAAGAAGACTGTTCGCTAAAATTTCAAAATTCGAATTAAGTACATTATTGCTTGGTGCACATTCGTCTCCAACACCAGTTGTTCCATGTGCCCATACCACCACTGGCCATCCTGCTGCTGGCTGAGCAGTCTTAGGAAACATGACCATTGCTGTAGCCTCAGTTTTCTGACCCAGAACATTCGGCATTAAATAAGTCATAATTTGGATTTTGGAAGCTTGCTCTAAACTATCTTTTTGATAGGCTTTCTCAGCAACAAACACTTTTTCTTGAAAAATATTTTTATCATCATCACTATTACAAGCCGTTAACAGTAATGCTGCCGTACAGCACATTGCGATAACCGTTTTTTTAATCACATACTTCATAATTCTTTCCCTTCATTATTATCACTCTCCATGAGTACTTTTAATTAAACATAAAAAAAAGCATCCGACTAGGATGCTTAATAACTTTATTTGTACTTAATATTCAGTTTATATCAACGCAATAAAAATACCCATAAAGATCATCACCCCTACCCATCGGTTATGTCTAAATGCCCAGAAGCACCATTGCGGATCTTTATCACGCGTTTTGGTCCATTGATAGATGAAATCACCTACCACGAGCACTAATGCGATTAATCCATAAGGGACAAGTATGTGTTCAAGCCATAGTGCAGTACCAATTAAAATAACACTCATCGCCTGCAATAAACTGATAATTTTAATATCATTTTTTCCAAACAAAATGGCCGTCGACTTAACCCCAATCTTTAAATCATATTCGCGATCCGTAATTGCATATTGAGTATCATAAGCTACAGTCCAAGCCAAATTACCGAAATAAAGTAGCCAACACGTCCAATCCAAAGGCTTCCCCATTGCAGTAAATGACATCGGTATACCCCATGAGAATGCCATCCCCAGTACCACTTGAGGTAAATGCGTATAGCGCTTCATAAATGGATAGATGAAAGCAAGTACCAGCCCAATTAAGGCACAATAAAAAGTTTCAATAGGCAGGAAGAACAATGTACAAGCACTTGCCGCAACCAGTGCGATAAACACCCAAACTGCTTCTTTTGCAGAAATCACACCTGTGGCTAATGGACGATTTTTGGTTCTTTCTACGTGTGCATCCACTTTACGATCAGCAAAATCATTAATGGCACATCCCGCTGCACGCATAAATATAGTGCCACATACGATGGCAAGCAGTGTCACTACATCAGGTATTCCACCAGCTGCAATCCACAGCGCCCATAAGGTGGGCCACAGGACTAGCTCAGTACCAATTGGCTTATCGAAACGACATAAATAGTAGTAAGCGCTTAAACGCTCGCGCCAGGTGATTGCTTGTGCGGTTGCCATAAAGTCTAGCTCAATGAGTTTTTATAAAACGTTCAAATGCTGGTAAAAATGTTTCTTGGACAATAAATTTACAGCCATGCCAAGTATAACAGCTCTGTCTAGTCCATCCATCCTCAAGTAAGATCACGCGACGTTGGCATTGCGGTTCTGTGCGTTGGAACAGGAATCGACCTATGGGCTGATTTCCAATATGTTGAAAGAGACGGGCTTTTTTTTGAAGGCTAGTAATTGGGAAAATAGATTTCGCTTTTACCCACGGTTCACACTCAGAACCAAATAAATGAGTCTCTCTCACCCAAGAAGTATGCTGATGTGATACACCCATCCAGCTAGCATCATTAAAGTTTAAACGTTGAAATCGCTCTTGGATTCGTTGGACTTTAAATATTCCATCAGCTAAATCTGTCAGTTGTTGGGTAAGTGAGCCTGAGGCGTACAACCATTTTTTTAACTCAGGACACATTAATTTTTCCTGATGATTAAATTGACGGCTTTCAAGCATATTTCAGACTACCATTATTTTATACTCTCAAGTGTACCCAAGCTTTAGAACTAATGCACCAAACCTATGGTTTAGTTTAAGGCATCACACTCACACATTTCATACTGCACTCCCCCAAAAAATTGCTATAAACATTCATTCGTAAACACCTTCATTAAACATGCTTAAATTTAGCTTGTACTTATTTATATCACTGTTATTTCTTTCCCAAGCTCATGCTCGTCAATTAGCACTGAGTTTTGATGATGGATTAAATCCAACTATCGATCCTACTGCTCCACACATTAATCAACAAATACTAGCGCATTTAAAATCCAAAAATATTCAATCTATCATTTTCCCAAGTTACATCAAAATCGGTGACAATGCGGGTAAAAACTTAATACGTCAATGGGATAAACACGGACATATTGTCGGCAATCACAGTGCTTTTCACGAAAATTTAAATAAACCTGAAGTTTTGGCGAAAGACTACATCAAAAGCATTAGAATTAATGAATTAGTTTTTCGTGATTTAAAAAACTTTAGGAGAATTTTTAGGTACCCCTATCTCAAAGAAGGCAATAATATTGCGAAAAGAGATCAAGTCCAACACTGGTTAAAGCAAAATCATTACCAGCATGGTGGTGTTAGTATTGATGCAAGTGACTGGTTTTATAATCAAAAATATCTAGCGTATCTAAAAGCAGGTAAAACATCACACATCAAAAGATTGAAGCAGGCTTATATTGATCATCTTCTTGATCGAGCAGAATATTATGATTCACTCGCATTACAAACCCTTCAACGCTCTCCGCAGCATATATTGTTACTCCACACGAATGCGATTAATGGACAGTTTCTAGGCGAGATCGTTTTAGCCTTAGAAAGCAAAGGGTGGACAATAATCAATGCAGCAGATGCTTATGCTGATCCGCTATATCAGAATTTCAGCCCTAATATCCCCGCTGGGGAAAGTATTATATGGTCTATCGCCAAAAGCCAAAATATTGAAAGCTTAAGATATCCTGCTGAGGATGCACCTTATGAGCGTGAAAACTTACTCAAATATGACTTGGATGATCACAAGGAATAAATCTTACTTTTAGGCGCAGCTACACACATTCAAGCATTGTCAGATTTTGCAATCACTTCAAATTTGCCTTGTGGTGTTTTTACTAAAATAAAACCTTCGGCACTGATATAAAATTCATGTGGATAATCAAATTGTAAAGCCAAATCAGGATTTCTTAGTTCAAGAAATTATGCCTGCTTATAGCCTTCGACGGTTCTGCCAACTTCCAAATAGGTCACTTCAGAAAAATTGAGCTTGAATCCTTTTTCGTGATCACTTGGATCATTCCAAGGAAAAAATCCCGTGTGCTTTTTATGTGGCTTTGCCATGAAATATTTCTCATATTTGACTACATCTATTTTAACTTAAAACACAAAAAAACCCGCGCATTGCGCGGGTTTTTTACAGCGAAATTCGTGAACGAATTACAGGCTGTAGTACATATCAAATTCAACTGGGTGAGTTGTCGTATTAAGACGACGAACTTCTTCAGTTTTAAGCTCAATGTAAGCATCGAGCATATCTTTAGTGAACACACCACCTTTAAGAAGGTAGTCGTGGTCTGCTTGAAGTGCTTCAAGCGCCATATCAAGGCTGTGTGCCACTGTTGGGATTTTAGCTTCTTCTTCCGGTGGAAGATCGTACAAGTTTTTGTCCGCAGCTTCACCTGGATGGATCTTGTTTTGGATACCATCAAGACCAGCCATTAACAATGCAGCGAAACCTAAGTACGGGTTCATCATTGGATCTGGGAAACGTGCTTCAATACGTTTGCCTTTCGGGCTAGAAACATAAGGAATACGGATCGATGCAGAACGGTTACGTGCTGAGTAAGCAAGCATAATCGGTGCTTCGAAATGCGGAACTAAACGCTTATACGAGTTTGTAGAAGGGTTTGTTAAGGCATTTAAAGAGCGAGCATGCTTAATGATACCGCCAATGAAGTAAAGTGCAGTTTCAGATAAACCTGCATATTCATCGCCTGCGAATAAGTTCTTGCCATCTTTAGAGATCGACATATGAACGTGCATACCAGAACCGTTATCACCTACCATTGGTTTAGGCATAAAAGTTGCTGTTTTTGCATATTGATGAGCAACGTTCCAAACAGCATATTTGAACTGTTGTACTTCGTCTGCTTTACGAACCATGGTGTTGAAGCTCACACCAATTTCTAATTGACAAGATGCAACTTCGTGGTGATGTACTTCTACACGACCTGGCCCCATGATTTCTTCGATTTTCGCACACATATCTGCACGCATATCATGTGAAGAATCAACTGGAGGCACTGGAAAATAACCACCTTTCACACGTGGACGGTGACCAGAGTTACCTGATTCATAGTCTTTGTTCGTAGACCATGCTGCTTCTTCAGCGATTAATGTGTGGCGTGCGCCAGACATATCCACTTCCCATTTAACTTCGTCAAATACGAAGAATTCTGGTTCTGGACCAAAGAAAGCAGTATCACCAATACCAGTAGATTTTAAATATTCTTCTGCACGGCGAGCAATTGAACGTGGGTCACGGTCATAGCCTTGACCAGTAGATGGCTCAATAACATCACAAGTCACAACAACAGTTGGCTCTGCAAAGAACGGGTCGATAAAACCTGTTTCAGCATCTGGACGTAAGATCATGTCAGACGCTTCGATACCTTTCCAACCAGCAATTGAAGAACCGTCGAACATTTTACCATCTTCAAAAGTATCTTCATCGATAGTATCTGCTGGGTAAGTAACGTGTTGCTCTTTACCCTTAGTGTCCGTAAAACGGAAGTCTACCCATTTTGCGCCACTTTCTTGGATGAGTTGTAGGACCTTGTTCGCCATGCTCATTTTGCTCCGATGATTTTTTGTTGCACATTTAGTGCGTGTTAGTAGTTGGTAGTTTTAAAGCAATTACCGTACCAACTTTCAAAAGCAAAGCTAAAATCTTGAAATCCTTATCAGATTAACAGCTTTATTCACTTTGCTTTGCGACTATTATACTGTGCTTAAAACTAAATGCACCATATTCAGGCACAGTTCATCGCAATAAAAAATATTTATTTACAACCTGTATCAAAATGGTGCATATCACAGCTAGATCGTTTAATTATTAAACTTAAAATCTAATTTTTTCATAGATTTAATCTATTTATTTACCAAACGTTATATTTTATATACTTTTAAAAAACAGAAAAATGGATAAATTTTTCAGACACATGCGTTTAATACCTTGTTTTATATATTAATAAATACAAACCACATATATTTAGATTTTATTTGGAAAACTAAAATTTCAACTCAATCATGACTTTATTAAGAAACATTAAGCCATGATGAATTTAAATTTTGTGCATCAAAATAGTTCAGTAAAATGAATTGTCTAAACTGAATGATGTAAAAGTGAACGACCGCGAGACTAAATCTTATAAATTATAAATTTACTGATCTCATTTTGTTTGTTTGTTTTTAACACAAATCTTTCTCACTACTCTTGCTGATTTAAAAGTTTATGCGTAACACGTATGAGCTTTTAGATTCAGAGCAATATTTCATTTTTTAGCGCTCTTCACCTAGAACCCTTAATTCACACGTTAATTTGATTTAAGTGATCAATATTGCTGATGTTTTGAACCCCAAAATTTAACCTGCGCTGATAAAAGAATCTGCTATGATAACTGCCACTTAATCGCTTTGAGTTACTAGACAAGGATGCAGTCAACACTCTGTGATGCATCTTATCAATGTGAAAAACAAAGCTAAATTAAGTTAAATTATAAATTTCAAGAGGTTAAGCTTAAAATGCTTCTGATGATCGACAACTATGACTCTTTTACCTACAACATCGTCCAATATTTTGGCGAGTTAAATCAGGAAGTAAAAGTGGTCCGTAATGATGCCGTGACTTTGGAGGATATTGAGCGATGGCAACCAAAATATCTCGTCATTGGACCTGGTCCCTGCTCTCCCTCTGAGGCAGGTATTTCAATCCCAGCGATTCAACACTTTTCAGGCAAGATTCCACTGCTTGGGGTGTGCTTAGGTCATCAAAGTATCGGGCAAGCATTTGGTGGAGATATTGTTCGTGCAAAAAAAGTAATGCACGGGCGTTTATCTGACATGTACCACTCTGATCAAGGGATCTTTACCAATCTACCCTCTCCATTCTCAGCGACTCGCTATCATTCTTTAGTCATTGATCAAGCGACTTTACCTGAATGTTTAGAGGTGACGTGTTGGACCAATGAAGAAGATGGTTCTATGGAAGAAATTATGGGTGTGAAACATAAAACCCTTCCCGTTGAAGGTGTTCAGTTCCATCCAGAATCGATACTCAGCCAACATGGCCACAAAATTTTCCAAAACTTCTTAGAAATTTATGCGTAAGAGCAAGACATGAATATTCAACAAGCATTAAACAACATTACGAAAAATATTGAATTAACACAGCCTCAAATGGAAGTTGTTATGCGCACCATTATGGATGGTGAAGCGACTGATGCACAAATCGGTGCATTAATGATGGGTTTACGTTTAAAAGGCGAAAGTATTGACGAAATTACTGCTGCTGCACGTGTGATGCGTGAATATGCGATCAAGATTGATGTCAGTGATCTTCCATACTTAGTCGATATCGTTGGCACGGGTGGTGATGGACAAAACCTGTTTAATGTATCAACTGCATCAAGTTTTGTAATTGCAGCTGCAGGTGCAACGATTGCCAAACACGGTGGCCGAGGTGTGTCATCAAAATCAGGCTCGTCAGATCTATTAGAACAAGCTGGTATTAATCTCGACCTAAATATGGCACAGACTGAACGCTGTATCCGCGATTTGGGTGTGGGTTTTCTCTTTGCTCCAAACCATCATAAAGCAATGAAGTATGCAGCAGGTCCTCGTAAAGAATTGGGCTTCAGAAGCATTTTCAACTTACTTGGCCCGCTTACGAATCCGGCTGGTGTAAAGCGCTTTGTAATTGGCGTGTTCTCAACAGAATTATGTCGACCTATTGCTGAAGTTCTTAAACAACTTGGTGCTGAACACGTCATGGTTGTTCACTCTAAAGATGGACTAGATGAAATCAGTCTTGCTTCATCTACCTATGTTGCTGAGTTAAAAAATGGTGAAATTACTGAGTGGGAAATCCTCCCTGAGGACGTAGAGATTGAATCTCAAACATTGACGCATTTATCTGTTGATAGCTCTGCTGAAAGTTTGGCACTGATCAAAGATGCACTAGGTAAGAAAAAATCACCGAAAGGTGAAAAAGCAGCCAGTATGATTGCATTAAATGCTGGTGCTGGTATTTATGTCTCAGGTTTAACTTCGAGTTATAAACAAGGTGTGGCATTAGCACATGACATCATTTATGGTGGTCAGGCACTTGAAAAGATGGATGTGCTTTCTGAATTCACAAAAACAATAAAACATTATGAAGCTTAATTAAGTCAGGACATTCTTATGTTAGATATCGCGAATACTATTCTTGGCAAAATTGTTGACCGTAAACAAGAAGAATTTGCTGCACGATTAAAACAACGTAGTTACAAGGACGTCGAAGAACTCGCTCAAGCCGCTAGCCCTGTTCGCGGTTTTGCTCAAGCTCTACAACACAAACGTCCAGCTGTCATTGCTGAAATCAAAAAAGCATCTCCTTCTAAAGGCATTATTCGAGAAAACTTCAATCCTGCTGAAATAGCTGAACAGTATCAATCAGCGGGTGCGGTATGTTTATCAGTACTTACAGATATTGATTTCTTCCAAGGTGCCGATGAGAACATTCATATTGCTCGCTCTCACTGTGATTTGCCTGCACTAAGAAAAGATTTCTTAATCGATCCTTATGGTGTGATTGAAGCTCGTGCATTGCATGCAGACTGTATCCTTCTCATTGTTGCATGTCTTTCAGATCAACAACTTGAGGAAATGTCGAAAACTGCATTTGAACATCATTTAGATGTACTGGTTGAAGTGCATGATGAATATGAACTAGAACGTGCTCTCAAATTGTCAGATCGTTGTTTATTAGGCGTTAATAATCGTAATTTAAAAACTTTCGATGTTAATTTAAATACATCTTTACGTTTGAAAAAATTACTTGATCCTTCGCGTTTACTGGTGACTGAAAGTGGCATTGCTACGCCTGCCGATGTTGCCATGATGCAAGAAAATGACATTCACACTTTCCTTGTGGGTGAAAGTTTTATGAAACAGCCTCGTCCTGATCATGCCTTTACCGCATTGTTTGGCGAACCGCAGAATATTTAACTCTAATATTCTGTGGTAAGGTTTTCAAATTCTAAGCTTTAGACCTGATAAGAATGGATTCCCGAATCCATTCTTGCCTCCATTAATTCCAACAACAATAGCTAGAACAAATTCAAAATAAATTTGATTAATAAACCATCAAACACTTATCATTATTTTTCAACAATAAATAGAACATAATCTTATGAAAACGAATCGCTTTAATCCCACATGGACCATTGCTATACCTATAGTTTCACTGGTTATTCTGGGTGTATATCATCTTATTCCAAGCTTTCCATTTATTGTCACATTACTTTGTGTTGGTCTGATTGGCAGTGTAGTGACTGCTGTGCATCATGCAGAAGTTATTGCTCATAAAGTAGGAGAACCGTTTGGTACGTTAGTGTTGGCATTATCCGTCACGATTATCGAAGTTGCACTGATTGTTTCAATGATGATGTCAGGTGGTCCTGAAGCCATGGGGCTTGCACGTGATACGATTTTTGCAGCGGTGATGATCATCTTAAATGCAATCATTGGTCTAAGCTTATTATTAGGTGCCACTAAACATCAAGTTCAAGGCTTTAATTTAGAAGGTGTCACTGCTGCTTTAGGCACCATGACCGTCATTATTGTTATTGCCATGGTATTGCCAAATTATGTGACTAACTCACCAGCTATTGGCAGCTACAACAATTCACAATTATTTTTTATCGCCATCATTACTTTGATATTATTTTCAGCGTTTACTTTTTTCCAAACTGTACGTCATCGTGACTACTTCCTACCAGTAGAAGTCGATCAGAATGCTGTAGAAGAAGATGTCTTCATTCCTAGTATTCATACTGTCATGATCAGCTTAATAATGCTGATCGTCTCTTTGATTGCTGTGGTATTGTCAGCAAAAGGAATTTCTCCAACACTTGAAAGCTTACTGACTCAGTTTGGCGCACCGTTAGCGACCCTTGGGATCATAATTGCAGCAATTGTATTACTGCCAGAGTTTGGAGCTTCTATTCGTGCAGCAAAAGCAAATCGGCTTCAATCAAGTTTAAATTTAGCCATAGGTTCTGCAATTGCAAGTATCGGACTTACGATTCCTGTGGTGGCTTTTTTTTCGATCGGCATGGGCTGGACACTCGAGTTAGGTTTAGATGCAAAATCATTAGCATTACTCGTACTATCACTTTTTGTTGTTTCAAATTCTCTGCGTACTGGATACACCACCATTTTGCCAGGCATTGTACATCTGTGTATTTTTGCCACATACCTATTTTTTAGCTTTGTCCCTTAAGTTATCTCCACTTAATTTAACCTGTTAAAATCAACTTAAATACTCCTCACTACAAAGTTGAGGGGTTTTCGGATTATAATCACATTCATTCATCTTCCACTTTAAAGTTACAAACACGTTATGAGTAAACATGATTCTTCTTTATCAAAAGATCAATTTAATTTACTGAAACAGTTTAAGAAACAAATCAGTAATCCTGCTCCTCGTGTTGAAGCTCCTAAACCTATTGAAAAGACGGTTGAACAAGAGCATGAGGAAGATTTAGAACTCTTTCGTCAGCAGATGCAAGGTGTTCAAAAAATTGATCATGGCAATATTGCAAAAATTGAGAAACCATTAAAAAAGAAATTGGATGCTCAAACCTTAGCAAAACGTGCTGCTGCTGAAGGTCCAATGCATACTGATGAAACTGTGATGTCTGATACTCAAGCCATGCTCAATCCAGTTGGCAGTCAGGCCAGTCTGAGTTATCGAATTGCGACCTTACAACATAAAGTATTTGAAGATCTGAAAGCTGGAAATTTACGTTGGTTTGAAGCAGTTGATTTGCATGGCTGTACCGTAGAAGAAGCACGTTCAGCTGTATTGCAAATTATTCAGATGGCGAAAGAGCAAAATCAAAACGTCATTAAAATTGTTCATGGTAAAGGTCCTGAAGCTGTTTTAAAAACCTATGTTAATAGTTGGCTCAGACAACATCGTGATGTTTTGGCTTTTGTCAGTGCGCCTGAAAAACAAGGTGGCACTGGCGCGGTCTTAGTTCTGCTTAAACGTGCAGAAAAGAATCCAAAATTTACTCAATAATCGGAATTTTTTCTGAATATACGGCATTGTAATCGTTTTCTGATACAATGCCGTCCTTGTTCAACATCTGTGTAAGTGAACACGTCTTATGTCTATGCAGCAATCCTACGCCAACATTTTAACTGCCGTTGGCGAAGATCTTACTCGTCCTGGTCTTAAAGATACACCAATGCGTGCTGCTAAAGCTTTTTCGTATTTGACGTCAGGTTATAGCCAAACGCTTGAAGAAGTGACCAACAATGCGGTCTTCCCTTCAGACAACCGTGAAATGGTTTTGGTCAAGAACATCGAATTCTATTCGCTTTGTGAACATCATTTACTGCCGTTCTATGGACGTGTGCATATTGCCTACTTACCAGAAGGTCAAGTTTTAGGTTTATCTAAATTTGCACGTATTACTGAAATGTTTGCCCGTCGTCTACAGATTCAAGAAAATCTAACTCAACAGATTGCTGAAGCTGTGGCTCAAGTGACTGGTGCTAGAGGCGTAGCTGTTGTCATTGATTCAGCACATATGTGTATGATGATGCGTGGTGTAGGCAAACAAGAGTCAACTACTCGTACAGTATCATTTGTTGGGGACTTTAAAACTAACAAAGATGAACGTCGCGAGTTTCTGAGCGCTGTTCCAGAAAGTTATTAATTCATAAAACCTCAACCCTGTTGAGGTTTTTTTTAGACCGTATTCCAAGGCTCAATTTCTTAAGGTGAATATATGACATCTCTTCATGTTGCAGGTCAAGGTCAACAACACGCAGAAAAATCAGTCGACTTCCCGCGTCCTGATCGTCTCGTCCAAGGCAATCCCGAACGTCACACCTACAGTCTTTATGAACACGAGCATATGGAATGTGGGATTTGGGAATGTGAAGTTGGTGCTTGGAGTATTCAATTTGCCGACAATAAACAAGAATTCTTTCAAATTATAGAAGGAAAAGTTCGCATCCACACTCAAAGTAAAAATCACTTTATCGAAGTTTCGGCAGGTCAAGCAGGTGTAATCCCACCAGGATTCATTGGAACATTCGAAGTCGTTGAGCAAGTAAAAAAGTACTATGTGAATGTAATCGTTTAAAAACAAGCTTCACCTTTCAACACAGTACTTCCTAGTGCTGTGTATTTACCAATAGCGTGTAAATCCTAAACTAGTTTGATGCCAATCATGCTGTTCTTGTAATTGATAATTCCAGTGAATAGAGATAGCACTTTGCGAGCTAAGTGCATACTGAACTGAGGATCGTAGTCCGAGCTGCCAAGCCTGCTGATCCTCCCAAAAAGGGATTTCAATTTGCACTAAGCTATTCACTCGATCTGACCATAAGTTTTGACAACCTACAGTTGGCCCTAACCCCAATCTCCAGCCCTTTTCTAAAATTTTTCCAGCTTGAATATGATTCTGCATCTGCGCATAACACAGGTGTTCACGATCTGCATCTGCCCAACTATATCCAAACTGTGTTGATAGATTCAAAACACCATGTTGCTCGCTATCACTGAAATTTCCAGAATCATCAATTGAGAGTTGTTTCCAACCTAACCCAAATCCCCAGCTCAACGGCGTCTTAAAAGGCGTAATTGGGTTATAAGAATTCACTTCTAAAAGATCTAAATCAGCCAACTTGAATTGATCATTCCGTAACTCGAGACTTCCCTCAAGAAATTTCAACTGTGTTCCAAGTCGGTATCCACCCTGAGGATCAGATAAATCATGATACGCTAGTCGATGGTTGATCTGCACAAACGTATCGTCCTGCACTCGTCCAAATTCAATCAATGTTTTTCGAGCATGATGCCCATCCACAGGGTCAATTCGTGGTCTTGCCACTTCAGTACGTTGTTTTTCAACAGGGAGTTGGCTTCTTAAACTCAAAATTTGTCGTATTTTAGGTTGCGCAATACTCGCTTCGATTTTTTGAGAAATAAGCTGTAGATACAAATGATCATATGCCATCTCAAGAATACGCGCCTGATCCTTGGCCGTAAATTGAGATAAAAATTCACGCATTTGTGCTGGTTGCACCAGCGTTAATTGATGTGCCGAATGTGCTAAGTCATTACCATGTTGTTTGGCTTGATGAAGTAACTGCGTTTCAAGTGCTGGGCGATAAACAGTATCTTTAATAAGACCTTGCTGCTGAACCGCTTTAATGGTTTCGACTGGGATTACAGTATGACTAAACTGTGCTTGTAGATTGGCATCGGGTTTTACCAAATCAATGAGTCCCAATAAGCGGTAGGCACAATTATCACTTATAAAATAATAGGGAAATTGGACATGCTTTAACTCCCAGATATGTTGTACTAAACGTGTTGTTTCTTCTGGGTTTAATGCTAATTCATATTCCCACAAATCACGGCTTTCGAAATCACCATACTCTTTTACTTTTCGATAGTAGGGCATTAATGAGTATTCGCCTGGATATTGACCCGTTAAGCCTTTCCAAGCAAAAGAAAAACTATCACTATTTTCGACCGTCGCAGCGTAGTTGACTGCATAAGAAATAAGATTAAGCTCTTTTTGATCTTTAGGATCAAGACGTAGCAAGGTATGACCAAACATCGAACTTGGATTTCCCATGAAATCTGTCGCATAAATCAACGTTGCTTGATACGGTTTAATCTGTCCAATCCATTCCTCTAGAGCAGGACAATCTGCTTTAGGAAGCTCCTCTTGTTTTATTTTCAGTTGTTCTATTAACCATGCAGAGCGAGCTGGGAAACGACATATAATGGATTGATCTTGTCCTCGATCTATAAATAATTCACGAATATTTGCATTCAGCTCCTCTTCTAAATTATCTGCACCATTTGCACTAAAAAAAAATCCTGAATATCTGACTTCACTCTTCGCTTGATGTGCATACATTAATCTTTGCCAAGTTTTATTTTTATCAAGCTGATGGTGTTGTGCTTGTGCAATATATTGTTCAACTGGAGAAGCATATGCATGTGTCAGAAAGCTACTGACAATCAAGGCAGAAAAAAAAGCAAATTTCATAAAATGAACTTAATAATGATGAAACAAAAAAACCCTGCCATAAGACAGGGTTTTCGCAATTAAACGTAAGCTTTTAATACTTCGTCTTGAGACATAACAGTTTGAAGAGATGCAAGGACTTGGAATGCATCTTGATTGTCCGCTGAATAAATTTCAGAGAAATTTTCTTTTGATACTGCAAAGAAACGTGCTTTATCTTCAGATTTAATATTCAGAAGCTCTGCAAGGACGTTAAGACTTTCCCCCTCACCTACCGCCATATCACGTGCAAGAGCTTCGGCATTTTCATTTGTAAATGTTACTGCTTGTGCTGTTACTGTACCTGTACCACTACAGCCTAACGTCCCGAAAGTAATACCGAATAATTGGTTAGCAAATAAACCGTTGGTCGTACCTGCTAAGATTTTTGCAACTTTACCAGACTGACCTGCCCAAACTTGTGAACCGATACCACAACCCACATCACGGTCAGCAAATGCAGCTGTTGATCCTACTGCCAATACCGCAGCTAAAGCTAATTTTTTATACATAACATCACTCCAAACTTGATGTGCTCAAGTGTTCTTTATTGTTCCAATTTTGTTCTTTTACGAACTTCTTTAACATAGCGATATCAAGCCAAGAACGCAAAACAAATTTTACCAATGCCATCAAGTATCGAGTTTTTTTGATGAATTAACTTATTCGCCCTTCAATCGCCACAAACCCTGTGAATTCCGTTCACCTAGGATTTTTAAAACCAATACTAAACTCAGCATTAATAGGAGATACCAAGAACCAAGTTTCCCCCATCCCACCATATGCCACTGTTCCACTTGCGTTGGATACAACCAAATTTGATAAAAAGTACTGATATTTTCAGCAATCCAAATAATAAATGCCAACAACAAAAGCACAGGAAGCATTGGCAAGGTCATTTCATGATATTTAAGCTTGAACGTTATTTTAGTTTTCCAAAATATCAATACGCTCCATGCAAACAATAAGTATCGTATATCTGGGATAAAGAACTTCGTCATAAAGTTTAAATAGGACAAGATCGCTAAACTCAGCATATTAAAAAAACTAGGTAAGTTCTCAATTTCTACACGATAGAGCCTGAGTGAACGAGCAAAAAAACTGCCCACGGCAGAATACATAAATCCCGCAAAAAGTGGTACGGTCATAATCTTAAATACCGCAGGTTGCGGATATTGCCATGATGCAATCTGTGGATGTGTCAGGAAAATCTCCATGACCATGGCCACCATATGAAAAATTGCAATAACTTTGGCTTCGGCCCAAGACTCTAGCTTTAAAAGCAGCAAACAGACCTGAATAACCACTGCATAAATCAAGAGGTAGTCGTATCGGTACAATCCATAATATTCTTGATGCCCCATCGAAGCCGTCAAAGCAAAGGCAAGCAGTAATAAAATACCAAATAAGGCAGCGGATGCTGCCTTATAATGAAACTCAAACAATGATTTTAAAAAGCTCACACATTCATCCTAAATGTTTAGCCTAAATATTTTGCGCTGTACTCATGTACCGTATCAATGAAAACTTTAGGATTCGCAGGATCTACCCATTGGGTGATACCGTGTCCAAGATTTGCAACATAACCCGTTTTTTCACCAGCAGCGTAGGCATCATCGAGCATTAATTTTACTGACTTTTCGATACTCGCAGGAGAGCCATATAATGTTGCAGGGTCTAAATTACCTTGTAGGGCAGCGCGACCAGCAACAGTTTGACGTGCAACATTTAAAGGGGTTGTCCAATCCAGTCCAAACGCATCTGCGCCAGTTGCGATCATAGGCTCTAACCATTGACCACCACCTTTGGTAAATAAAATTACTGGTACTTTGCGGCCTTCATTTTCACGCTTTAAACCCTTCACGATTTTGTGCATATAATTGAGTGAAAATTCTTGATATTCTCGATGTGCGAGTGCACCACCCCAACTGTCAAAAATTTGAATCGCTTGCGCACCTGCCTCAATCTGTGCATTCAAATAATCAATGACTGAATCAGCCAAATGATCTAGCAAGGCATGTAAAACTTCAGGTTGTGCATACATCATTTGCTTGGTGTAACGGAAATCTTTGCTCGACCCACCCTCGATCATATAAGTCGCGAGTGTCCATGGACTTCCAGAAAACCCGATTAGCGGTACCTGACCACCTAATGCTGAGCGGATTGTCGACACTGCATTCATGACATAGTCTAAGTCCGATTTAGCATCAATTTTTGGTAATTGGGCTACATCCTGCTCAGTACGGACTGTTTTCTTAAATTTTGGTCCTTCCCCTGCTTCAAAATATAGTCCTAAGCCCAAAGCATCAGGAACAGTCAAAATATCTGAAAATAGAATGGCTGCATCTAAGTCATAGCGACGAAGCGGCTGTAAAGTCACTTCACAAGCAAAGTCATTATTTTTGCACAAAGAAAGAAAATCACCCGCTGTTGCGCGTGTCGCACGATATTCAGGTAAATATCGACCAGCCTGACGCATCATCCAAACTGGCGTGCAGTCCACAGGTTCACATAATAAGGCACGCAGAAAACGATCATTTTTTAAGGTCGTCATTTACTTTCTCGATGCAAAATTGAAATTCCATTCATCATACCAAAAAGCTGCACTTTAAAGTATTTAGTTAGAATGAAAATAAAGATTGAGACTATCGGAATTTATTTGATTTAAACAAAACAAATACTGCATATCCGTGTTTTTTCTGCAATACTTTATCCGTGTTTTTATAAATCAATATGAATAATTCTTAAGGTTGAATTACATGTTCGTTCGCTCAATTCTTGCTTTGAGTTTAAGTTGTATTATGTCTGGAACTGCATTGGCTGCTTCTGGTACTGCTGAACAACCGCTTTCTCCAATTACAAAAACGAGTTTAGATACTATTCAAGATCCAATTGATCCTCTCGCGGTAGAATCTAGCTCTGAAGCTCAAATTAGCCAGCAAGAGCAAAATGATCTAAATCAAGCTGCAGATACGCTTCAAAATCTAGAAAGAACTGAGGACAGCACTGCAGACATCGGCAGTGCACCTGCATCTTCAGCAGTGACAAATCCAGCTCCATCTACATCAGCACCTGTTACGGCAGATTCATGGACACTAGACAGTCTGAATAA
Organism: Acinetobacter sp. YH12239; assembly: GCF_013417635.1. Taxonomy (NCBI): domain Bacteria; kingdom Pseudomonadati; phylum Pseudomonadota; class Gammaproteobacteria; order Moraxellales; family Moraxellaceae; genus Acinetobacter; species Acinetobacter sp. YH12239. The sequence continues at coordinate 288,852 of NZ_VPDP01000003.1, forward strand.
TGCTGAATGGTATGAAAATATTGGCAAAGGTCAATTCCCTGTATATGCCCGTGCACATGTAATGTTAAACAATGCACATGCTTCACCAGGTGCTATTGACGGTACAAGTGGTAAAAATACACTTAAAGCAATTGCTTCATTCCAGCAAATGAATGGTTTAAAGGCTACAGGTGTTTTGACGAAAGAAACTTGGGATGCTCTAGTTGCACGCCAAGCTGGTAAACCTGCTTATGTTGAATACACGATTACCGAAGCAGACCTAAAAGGTCCTTATGCAGCCTCAATTCCTCATGACTATGCTTTACAAGCGAAAATGAAAGGTCTGTATTACACACGTGTAAGTGAAATGCTGGCTGAAAAATTCCATATGGATGAAGAGTTTCTCAAGAAACTAAATCCTAAAGCGACATTTAAGAAAGCGGGTGAAAAGCTTATTGTGACCAACATTCGCAATGAACTTCCAGAAAATATTCATTTAATCGTGGCTCATAAAGGCGCTAAACAACTTTATTTGTTTAACCAACAAAACCAAATGGTTGGCTCATTCCCAGCAACCATCGGTAGTGCTGACACTCCTTCGCCGACTGGAACATACAAAATTACTGGTGTAGCGAAAAACCCTTGGTATAGCTATTCACCAAGTAACTTTGTACAAGGTAAAAATTTGAAGCCACTTTCATTACCACCTGGTCCTAATGGCCCTGTAGGTAATATCTGGATCGGTTTAAGCAAAAAATCGTTCGGTATTCACGGCACACCTAACCCATCAAGTATTTCAAAGACAGCTTCACACGGTTGTATCCGCTTAACCAACTGGGATGCGAATGATTTGGGTAATAAAGTTCGTTCTGGCGTTACAGTAAAATTCTTAGAATAATCTAATTTTAAAAAGCCTGTTTCAAGCAGGCTTTTTTATCCTTGTTATGTTTCAAAATTAGAACGATACGTTGTCCTAATCCACTATCTTATTCATTTTAAACTATTAAAATAACATCATCTTTAAGAATAATGAAAGGAGCATCATCATGAATGCTTATTTACATCGCAGTGAATCACGTGGTCATGTAAAAATGGGTTGGTTAGAATCCAAACACAGCTTCTCATTTGGGAGCTGGTATGACCCTAACCACATGGGCATCAGTGCTCTCCGTGTCATTAATGATGACCTCATTGCTGGGCATCAAGGCTTCGGTAAACATCCACACGACAATATGGAAATTCTCACCTGTGTATTGCAGGGAGCGATTACACATAAAGATAGTATGGGTAACCACGGTGATATCAAAGCTGGTGAATGGCAACTGATGAGTGCAGGTACAGGCATTCAACACAGTGAAATCAACCAAGGTGATGAAACAGTTCACTTACTGCAAATCTGGATTATTCCAAATCAGCGCGATGCCGAGCCGAATTACCAACAAATTCAACTTGATCCTGCTGAAAAACCGAACAAATGGCATCTGATTTGTGGACCGACAGAACATGCACCCATGCATATTCGCCAAAATGCGGAGGTTAAATCAGCTGTTTTGGAGAAAGGCCATTCACTTGAAGTTGATGCAACACAACATGTCAGCTATCTACATGTGATTAGTGGTTCAATTCAAGTCGCTGAACACACTGTGAATGCAGGAGATGCTATTGCATTTATTGATCCAGCGCAGATTGAAGCATCAGAAGATGCTCGTGTGATTTGGTTCGATCTTCCAGAAAAAGTGGCTTAAACGCTGTAGAGAAACCACCTTAGGGTGGTTTTTTTATGACTTGCTCAAAAAATTAAATCAAACAGTAAATATCAGTCTTAATATCGCACGAATATGAAGAAAATAAAAAAAGCCACTAATGATTAGTGGCTTTTTAAAAATTTGGCGGAAGCGGTGAGATTCGAACTCACGGAGGACTCACACCCTCGTCGGTTTTCAAGACCGGTGCATTAAACCGCTCTGCCACGCTTCCAATGGCGGCTATCATATAAATATTTTTTAAAATTGGCAAACACTTTTCTAAGAAATTTTGCTCGCCTGCCTATTTTTAAATCAGAAATCACTATTTTGCTGAATTTTCGAGCTTTTCATAGCGAATTGAATTAATAAACCATGTTTTTTTCCCCAAGGGTGTATGTACCTCAAATTCATCATCTACTTGCTTACCTAACATTGCACGTGCCATAGGTGAATCTATTGAAATATGTTGAGGATGATGATCATAAATTTCATCTACACCGACAATCCGAATCGTCTTTAATTGTCCTTCCTCGTTCTCGATGTCTACCCAAGCGCCAAAATATACTTTGCCCTCTTGTTCAGGAGAAAAATCGATAATTCGCAACTCTTCAAGTCGTTTACCGAGGTAACGAACACGACGGTCTATTTTTCGTAAAATTTGTTTATTGTATTGATAATCTGCGTTTTCAGAACGATCACCTAAACTGGCAGCCCAATTCACTTTTTTGGTGATTTCAGGTCGTTCCTCATGCCATAAATATTGTAGTTCTGCGACCAATTTGTCATGCCCACTTCGGGTAATTAAATTCGATTTCATAGGCGATAAAATGAGTATTTTGCTTACGTTATAGCGACACATTGCAACATTTTATACCGCATTTCTACATGGAAAAATTTTATAAAGTTTTTTCTTTTTATTTATCAATATCTTAAAACCATGTTTTTTATTTTTTTTTGTACAAAATTTGACATGAGTAAAATTGACCATTAATATGCGCCCATGTTTCATCTTGATTACTTTTTGTACGAAGATCTTTTCTTCAATATTTTATCCACCCACACATGTCATTTTGAATGACGTTCATGACGCCCACCCTAATTGAATTTATCAACTTTAAATAAAAGTTTAAGGCGGTACTGCTTTTGCTTTTTTTGGGCATAAATTACTTGTAGCGGAGACAACATGCGCAGTAGTTCAAACACTGGATCGAGGCTTTGCCTTAATTCACTAACTTCTTCTCTCTCGTTTAAAGCGATGGTCCTCGCTACAGCATTTATCCCATTTCATGCATTAAATGCAACAAAGACCGACAACCAATACAACTCCATTGTAAATTCGAACAAACTTACAGTGGTGGCCGTGTCAAATCCCACCGTGGTTTTTAAAGACGGTAACTTCAAACATGGCTTTGGCTATGACTTGGTGAGCAGTTACGCTCAAAACTTAAATGTAAAACTCGATTTTAAAACGGTTCAAAGTAATGAAGCCGCTTTGAAAATGGTGCAGCAAGGTAAAGCTCATTTCGCGGTGACCACAGCATCGATCATGACCATTGAGCAAAAGAATCTTTCAGGTTTTTCCGCATCATGTGGTGACCTTGAAAGCTTACGCAAAAATGGGCTTAATCCAGAAATCAATTGGGTTTTTAAAAATGCTGCTGATCCTTTAACAGATACTGCAAGTGGTTTTGTTTGTCAAAGCAAGCAAAATGGTGCTATCCGTCAAATGGCATCTTTCTACAACCGCAATGTGGTTAAACAAGATGATTGGGATACTATTCAGCGCAATCTGAAAACACGTATGCCAATTTATAAAGCTAGCTTTGAAAAGTCAGCCCAAACATACGACTTAGATTGGCACTTCCTCGCTGCGATAGGTTATCAAGAGTCTTTCTTAAAACCGAATTCTGTGTCTCCCACAGGTGTGCGTGGCATCATGATGCTCACTAACAACACAGCAAAAGCAATGGGTGTGTCGAATCGTGTTGATCCTGCTCAAAGTATTGCAGGTGGTGCGAAGTATTTTGATCTGATGATGTCGAAATATGATTATATTCCTAAACATGATCGTTATTGGTATGCCCTCGTAGCTTACAATATGGGGCCAGGTGCCACAGATGCGATTATGAAGCGTCTAAAAGCTCAAGGAAAAAATCCGAATGATTGGATACAGGTATATGATTTTCTTTACCGTAATCAATCGCACAATACGCGTTATAAGCAAGCGATCCAATACGTCACTCGTATTCGTGCTTATTTAGAACATATTAAAACGACACCAAGTTTGGTGAGTATTTAATAAAAAAGCTTACCTAAAGGTAAGCTTTTTTTGTTTAAAAAGCCTTAAGTTGTTTGCTCTAAAACTTTTTTGAACAAATCTTTTTGTTCTTGGCTTGGCTTCGCTGTTTGTAAAGCCATCAATTGAGACATATCGCCTTGAACTTTGATTTTACCAGTCATGAATGCTTGCATAGCAGCAGCCATGTCAAACTCTAAGAATACTTTACGTAAAGTATCCGCATCTAAGTTTAAAGTTGTTTTAGCATTCGCAGAAGCCCCTTTTTGGATCTTACCGCTATCAAGCGCTAATTCAGTCGTTCCTTCGCTACCTGTTACTACAAGATTCAATGCTAGATTTGCTAATGATGGTGGTAAGTTCAAATCACCAGCTTCAGCTGTAAGTTTCTCAACGTTTGCAAACCAATCATCAGTTAAAAATGCAGGCATGTTCTTTCCTCGATGTATTTATTCAATTTATTGCGTTACCTATCCAAGATAACAACATGTAGAAGCTTTACGCTTGAGAGAGTTATAGCATGATATTTTCCAAATGCGATACGTTTTTTTGTACTCTGCGTTCGATTTTTTTTGTAAATAAAACTAATCATCTAAATATCATCAAATCTTTATTTTTTCACAAGTTTGTCAATGATTTTTTGTATCGGTACTACGACCGAAAGTGACAAAAAACATCATTTTGTAAATCGACTCAACGCCTTCATTAAATTGTAAAAATCTAAGAAATAAAAAAAGCACTTCGAAAAGTGCTTTTTAAATTAAGACGAATTACTCAGCAGCAAAACCGAGATTGACCATGCTAATACGCTTATTTGGTGTATCCCCTTCGGCTGTTGAGCAAGTCACATCAAAATCAACTTCACGTTGTCCATCTAAGGCTTCAAAATCGAAAAGATCTCGGTCGGCCAATTGCGATGGTGAGACGTTCTGTAACGCGCCAAAAATGCTGTGTAAACGTTTTGGATGAGCTTTATCCCATTCACGCAACATATCATTGATGATTGCGCGCTGTAAGTTTTCCTGCGAACCACACAAGTTACATGGAATAATTGGGAATTTGCGCATTTCAGCGTATTTGATAATGTCTTTCTCTTCAACATACGCCAAAGGACGAATCAAAATATTCTTTTTATCCGATGAAAGTAATTTTGGTGGCATTGCCTTTAAACTACCGCCATGGAATAGGTTCAAGAAGAACGTTGCCATAATATCATCACGATGATGACCTAAAGCAACTTTGGTCGCGCCAATTTCTTGAGCAAAACCATATAAAGAACCACGGCGCAAGCGTGAGCACACTGCACAATAGGTTTTACCTTCAGGTGTAAGCTTTTTGGTAATGCTATATGTATCTTTTTCTAAGATGTAGTACGGAATGTTATTTTCTTCTAAATAACGGGGTAATACATCCTCAGGGAACCCTGGTTGTTTCTGATCAAGATTCACAGCCACAACATCAAAATTGATTGGTGCTATGCGTTTAAACTGCAGGAGAATGTCCAGCATGGTATAGCTATCTTTACCACCTGAAATACATACCATGACCTTATCGCCATCCTCAATCATTTTGTAGTCACGGATTGCATGACCTACTTGACGACGAAGTTTTTTCAATAAACGATAATATGCAGAACTCGTAGGTGGCTCTGGCTTAAAATTAAATCCTTGGCTGGATTCAACTGGCGAGTACATAGACGACATTAACCATAAAAAAAATACTGCGCAATTTTAGCCGATTCAGTGCTTAATCGCATCTAAAGAATCTGTTTTTTACATCTAATTTTTATTTTTTCATAACACTGTCTTATTCACACATCTAAAATGGACGCTTGGGTTCATTTTTTAGTCGAATTGCTTATCTTTTGGACTTTTCCACAGTTTTCCACAAAACCTGTGGATAAAATTGTGGACTTTTTAGGGGTTGACAAAGTTTTGGCAAGATAAGATGGTGCTTTCCCTTAGATTGATCATTTTTTAACCACTATTCTATATCGTTAAAATTCAATAACTTATATGTGTCAAGCAGTTGTTTATAAATAAAAATAAATAATTTTTTTGGATATTAAGCCAACAATTAAGACTTGATTTTTTCACAACGAATTGTTAAAAACATTACATAGTCGAGAGACATCTCCATTGCAGAAAATCACCTACATATCATTTAGGGACAAAAATAGTGTTCGAATGATGAAAACTACAAATAAAATAAAAGTCATAGCGTTATTTGGGTGTGTGAATTTTCTAATATTCTCGCCACAGGCTTCTGCAGGTCAAACAATCTATCAGTTGAAAGATTCAAACGGCACTACCGTACTGACCAACCGCAAAAACAAATACAATCATCTTAAAGTTGAAAAGAAAACCTACTATCCAGACAGCAATATTCATAGTTACAGCAATTGGGGAAGCAACGAAGCATCAGTTCTCCCAAGCCATAGTAAAAATCGAAATGCCTTTGATGGCTATATTCGCCAAGCAGCTCAACGACACGGCATTTCTGAAGGACTCATTAAAGCGGTGATGCACACCGAGTCTGGTTTTAATATACATGCACGCTCCCCTGTTGGTGCTCAGGGTCTTATGCAATTGATGCCTGCGACTGCACAACGATTTAATGTTAATAATGCATATGATCCTGAACAAAATATTTTCGCTGGTGCAAAATATTTGGCTTGGCTATTGAAACGCTTTAATGGCAATACGCAATTGGCATTAGCGGGTTATAATGCTGGCGAAGGAAATGTTGCTAAATATGGTGGAATTCCACCCTTTCGTGAAACTCAAGATTATGTCAGACGTGTACTCAGTCGTTACAATAATTTATACGCCAATGGTGTAGGCTCAAATCCGACCAATAGTTATTCAGCTTCAGCATCTTCTAAGTCAAGTACACCGAGCTATAACAATCAGAATTTATCAGCTCAAATGACTGCACCAGCTAAACCAAAGTCACCTCCTCGCCAAATTATTGTGGCCGCTGATGGAAGTTTTACTGATGCACCAGCTGGTTCATATTCAACAAATAATGCTATAGCATCAGCTAAGATCTATATTTCGAATTAATCTCAATTTTTTTCGTTATATTTTTTATTTTTTTCTTGAAATTTTCCCCATTCGAAAGCATATTTGACGTAGGTTTTTTAATTCAAAAAGCTTATTAAATTTTATTTATAAGAGGATTTTCTCGATGATGCGGATTGGTTTGTTTTTGCTGACCAACCTCGCGGTACTGGTGGTAGCTGGCATAATCTTGTCACTCTTCGGTGTCGGTAGTTACCATGGCGCGGGTGGCTTGAATCTTGGCAATTTACTTGTGATCTGTTTTGTCTTTGGTATGGTGGGTTCTTTAATCTCCCTATTCATGTCAAAGTGGATTGCAAAGAAAACCACAGGTACAGAGTTAATTGATCCCAATGCTCCACGCAACCAAGCGGAAGCATGGTTACTCAATGAAGTGGCACAACTTTCTCAACGTGCTGGTATTAAAATGCCAGAAGTTGGTATTTTCCCATCTTATCAATCAAATGCCTTCGCAACCGGTTGGAATAAAAACGATGCTTTAGTCGCTGTTTCAACAGGCTTATTGGAACGCATGAATAAAGATGAATTACGTGCAGTGTTGGCGCATGAAATTGGTCACGTTGCAAATGGTGACATGGTCACCCTTGCTTTAGTCCAAGGTGTAGTCAACGCATTTGTAATGTTCTTCGCGCGTATCGTCGGCGACTTTGTAGATCGCAACGTATTTGGTCGTGAAGAAGGTGAAGCACCGGGCTGGAGCTATTTCCTCATTACAATCGTGTTAGATATCGTATTCGGTATTCTTGCTTCGGCGATTGTGATGTGGTTCTCTCGCTATCGTGAATATCGTGCTGATGAGGCTGGCGCGCGTTTAGCAGGTAAACAAGCAATGATCAATGCATTACTTCGCTTACAAGCAGAAACTGAAATGCCAGATCAAATGCCTAAAGAAATGAAAGCGTTCTCAATTTCATCAGGTCGTGAAGAAGGATTCAGCCTTGCTGCACTCTTTCAAACACACCCAACAATTGAGCAACGTGTAGCAGCATTACAACAACTTGATTGTCCTTAATCTGCTTCTAAAAAAGCCTCCATATGGAGGCTTTTTTTATGGACTCAATCCATAACACTTTAAATAGATTGAAACCATTGCCATAAGAACGTGACGCCAAACCACAGGGCAACAGCAAAAATAATTAAAAACAGAAGACCCAGTAGATCAGGAATATGAATCCAAATCCATGCCACGACAGGATTTCGCCAGAAGGCAGAGTTCTGCTGTTTGCGTTCTAAATTTTCATGTAAAAATGGGTGTACCACATGATGGTCAGAATGAATCTGATATTCTTCACGGATATGATCATGAACCAAATCTAAAGCCTTGCGACTCGGTCGAATAAACACATCAAAGAGTGTACCTGCAACAGGGATTAAACCTACTACACCATCCATCACAGCAAGTTTAAGCACGCCATTCAATTTAGATTGGGGCACACCGATTTTTCGAGCTTGTAATACTGCATAACACGTAAGTACAAATCCAGCTACGTCACCCGCCACAGGAATCGTACTCAATGCTGCATCAGCCCCTACCCCTTGTTTAGTGAATGGAATTCTTACGACGGAATCCATCATGTTTGCGAACTTGGCAAGATCGCGTTCCATTTTGATGACTTCAGCTTGGGTTAATTTATTTTTATTTGTCATTTAAGCAACATCCTGCAAAGATACTCCATCAGTCATAGCCTTAGAATAAGAGTTGTGAAGCAATAAATAAATAGACCAATACACCAGTTGCATCACATATTGAAGTGACCAAGGGCGCAGATGCGCTTGCAGGATCGAGTCCTAATTTATTGAGTACAAATGGTAAACTCATCCCGATCAGACAGCCCATCATGACAATACCCATCATACTGATCGCAAGCACTAAAGCGACCATCATATCTCCACGGATATAGCCAAGAATCGAAACAGCTGCAGCCATCGTTGCACCCAAACATAGAGCAACCATCGCTTCACGACCAAGCAACACAAACCAATCTTTGGCTTTTACATCGCCAGTTGCGATTGCTCGAACCATCAAGGTTGCAGATTGGGAGCCTGCGTTACCCCCACTCCCAACCAGTAGTGGTAAAAAGAAAACCAAAACAATATGCGCAGCAATGATGTCTTCATAATGGGCAATCCCAATACTCGAAAGTAGGCTGCCAAAGACCAGGAACACTAGCCAAAAAACACGTTGTCTAAATAACAATAATATTGGTGCTGAACGAATACTGATATTTTCTTTAAGCTCTACCGCCCCACTCTTCAAAAAGTCCTCGGTAAATTCTTCTTGGAATACATCCATAGCGTCATCATAAGTGACGATACCGAGTAGATGATCATCATGATCTAAAATGGGTAAGGCGATAAAATCATAGTGGCTTAATTTTTTTGCCACTGATTCCTGATCTTCATCCACCCGTCCGTAAATGACGTCAGTGGTCATGACTTCTTGGACTGTTTTATCCAAAGGTGCTTGCACAATTTCTCGAAGAGAAATTACACCCTCAAGTTTCTGAAATTTATTGGTAATATAGATCAGATATAAGGTTTCAGTATCTTTGGCGGAGTGACGCAAAATCTCTAAAGCTTGTTGCATTGAGATGTCTGATGGCAAAGTGACATAATCAGATGTCATGATCGCACCAGCTGTTTCCTCAGCATACAATGCCAAAGCTTGAACTTGCTGCTTCGTTTCTCGATCTAAATTCGCAAAAATAAATGTTTTAATTTGATCCGGTAAAGCTTTGTACAAATCAGTTCGAGCATCTGAATGCATTGAACGAATTAACTGGACTGTACTTATGCCGTCCATTTTTTTAACCAACTGTACTTGATGATTGAGTGGCAGAAATTCAAATACATATGCTGCGTTTTCTAAATGGTGGATAAGTTGTATTTGTTGATCAATTTCTAATTGCTGTAAAAACAAAGCCAAATCTGCAGGATTAATCGTATCCGCAATATGATCAATCTGAGCGACATCAGAATTGATCAATGCTTGTTGTAATGCTTCAATTTTATGATCTTGTTTAATTTGATCCATAATCGCTTCATTTATTATCGTTTAGAATTACGCAAGGCATGCTAACACTAATTGAAAATGTTAGTGCGTATAGATCTTGTCAAAGACTGATATTTAAAAAATGGATTAAATCAACCGCAGTACCATACTCGCTGTACTGCGGATACCATATTAAGTTTCAGATGCTGATTTTGATTTATATTTGAAAATATTCCGAACGATAACAAACATAAAGGGAATAAAGACTAGAACTAAAATTGTGCCGAAAATTACCCCACCAAGGACACTTACACCAATTTCTTGACGACTGGCAGCACCAGCACCTGAAGCAAATACCAAAGGTATAACCCCTGCACCAAAAGCAAGCGAGGTCATTATAATTGGACGTAAGCGCAAACTTGCACCTTTTAAAGCAGCAGCAATCGCGTTAGCTCCACGCTCCTGAGCCATTGCCGCAAATTCAACAATTAAGATGGCATTTTTACATGACAACCCAATCGTCGTAAGTAACGCAATTTGGAAGTAGATATCGTTTGGAAATCCGACCAACCAACTAAAAATAATATTACCGCCAATACCCAATGGAATAGCAGCAATCACAACAGAAGGTATCGACCAACTTTCATATAAGGCAGCTAAACATAGAAAGATAAAGCCAACAGAGATGAGATAAAGCCAAATGGCTTGTGTACTCGATTGTTGCTCTTGAAACGATAATCCACTCCACGCTAGCCCAACCCCGTCCAATTGATCAACCATAGACTTGATATCACGCATTGCAGCACCACTGCTCACATTTTTTGCAGTGTCTGCTTCCATTTGTAGCGCGGAATAACCTTGGAAACGAGTCACCACATCAGGGCCTCCATCCCAGTCCACAGTGGCAAAATTACCAAATGAAATCATTTGATTTTGATTGTTTCGTACAGACCATAAATTGAGATCTTCAGGCTTTGAACGATACTCGGCATCACCCTGCATCATGACGCGTTTAATACGTCCGCGATCAATAAAGTCGTTCACATAGGAACCACCCCAAGCTGCAGCCAAAGTGCTATTAATCGCAGATTGTGAAAGACCATTTGCCATCACTAATTTTTGATTAATATTTACTTTCAATTTGGCTTTATCTGGATTAGAGCGTTTGCCCAAATTTTCAAAATTCGTGAAGTTGATTGCCTGTCGTTCTAGCGCTTGAAATTGATCTTCTAAATACTGTCGTCCTTGTCCATTTAAATCTTGCAGCCAAAACTCGATGCCGTTGGTATCGCCAAGACCACTTACAGAACCTGGCAAACTCACCATAATCCGAGCGCGACTGTCTTTTCTAAAGAACTCCATCGCTCGTTCACGAATGGATTGTGCAGAGTTTGCCTCACCTGGACGATCATCCCAATGATGTAATGCTACAAATCCTGTTCCTAAATTTTGACCCGTTCCTGAAAAATTTCGTCCATAACGAATTTGAACCAACCTAACATTTTGTTTTTCTTGTTCAAGAAAATACTCTCGAATACTTTCACCAACAAGCTGACTTTCTGTCATAGGTGCGCCTTCAGGTAAACTGAATTGGACACTGACAAAACCTTGATCTTCACTTGGAATAAAGCTGGTTGGAAGCGACTTATAAAACAAAGCAAAAATCACAATTAACCCAGCAAAACTGGTTAAAACGATCCATTTTAGTGACAGGCTTTTTTCAACCCACTTTAGATAATGCAATCGTAATGATTCCATTGTTGTATTAAACCATGTCGCCCATTTTGCTTCTTGTTGTTTAGGATTAAGAATAATCGCACACAATGCTGGTGTGAGAATTAACGCGACCAATAATGACAGTGCCATGGCTGCAATCAAGGTAATTGAAAACTGACGGTATATAACTCCTGTCGATCCTGTAAAAAAAGCCATCGGAATAAATACTGCAGTTAGCACCACTGTAATTCCAATTAAAGCCCCCGTCATCTCTTGCATAGATAAGATAGACGCTTGCTTTGCAGATAGCCCCTTTTCATGCATCAAACGTTCGACATTTTCGACCACCACAATTGCATCATCTACAAGTAATCCAATCGCAAGAACTAATGCAAAAAGTGTCAACGTATTGATGGTCATTCCGAGTGCAAATAAGACGGCGAAAGTGCCCAAAATAACAATTGGAACCGTGACCGTTGGAATAAGTGTTGCGCGCCAGCTTTGTAAAAAGATAAACATGACCAACACAACCAAGATAATGGCTTCAACTAAGGTTTTTACGACTTCTTTAATGGACTCTTGAACAAACGGCGTGTTATCTCGTGGGTATACAATTTGATAGCCTTCAGGAAGTTTTTTCTTAATGTCTTCAAGGACTTCTTTAATTTTAGCTGAGGTTGCAAGAGCATTTGCACCAGATGACATTGAAACAGCCAAGCCTGCTGAAGGTGATCCATTAATGGTATTAAAAGCTTGATAGTTTTCAGCACCTAACTCAACGCGCGCCACATCTTTTAAATAAATAAAACTTCCATCAGCGGTCGCTTTGACAATGATATTTTTAAATTCATCGACTGTTCTTAGTCGTGATCCAGCGGTAACTTTTGCATTAAGATACTGGTCTGCTACTGTCGGTAAATCTCCGATTCCACCTGCAGCAACTTGTGTATTTTGTGCTTCAATTGCGGCACGAATATCACTAGGCATCAACTGATATTGTTTCAGTAAATTCGGATCTAACCAAATACGCATGGCATATTGAGAACCAAAGACATCAACCTCACCAACACCTTCTACACGCGCAATTTCTGGTTCAATATGATCAGCCAAATAATCTGACAACGCAATATTATTACTTTGGTTCGTAGTGTCATATAACCCCACCACCATAAAGGTGTCACCTAAGGATTTATAGACATTGACCCCTTGACGCTGCACGTCTTCAGGCAAACGATTGATCACCCCATTAATGCTATTTTGAACTTGGACTTGTGCTGTGTCTGGATCAGTTCCGTTTTCAAAACTTAAACTAATTCGACTATTCCCAGATGCATTACTGGTAGAGCTAAAATAAAGTAAGTTATCAATTCCTTTAATCTGTTGTTCTATGACCTGTGTGACACTTTCTTCAACTGTTTCGGCATCAGCTCCTGTGTAAGTTGCTGATACAGTAATTCTTGGCGGAGCAATATCAGGATAGCGTTCTACCGGTAAGCTCATCACCGCAAATATACCAATTGCCATGACAATAATCGCAAGTACGCCAGCAAAAATAGGTCGTTCAATAAAGAACTTAGATAACATAGTCGTTAAGCCGTCAAAAGAATTCTAGAAAGTGTTTTCATTAAAATATATAAAAATTTAATTGATATTCAGTGACTATGAATAAAAAAACAAGAACTAATAACAGAAACGATCAACATTGATCGAATTAAGAAGAAAATATGAAGCCCTCACCTATGAACCGCTTATCTGATCCTTCAAAAAAAATATGCGCAATTTCTCAAAAGTAAAAAACTTCTAAAATTACGCAGCATTAATGCCATCACCCCCTCCCAATTTGAGGATAGTCATATTCAATTTTTTAAAACTATATTCGAGGTACAAAAATACGAATGATTTAGGGGAAATGATGAAAAAAGCTCTTCTAACACTGGCGCTCAGTACCTATTTAGCAGCTTGTGGTGGTTCGGATAAATCCGCAAAAAATGATGATCAGATTAAAATAGGAATACTGACTGACAGCCCAGTAGCAGGTGCGACATATATCGTGAATGGCAATAATGACAATGCGAAGAAGACCAATGCAAATGGGGAATTTGAATATCGAGATGGAGATGTCATTACATTTAAAATTGGTGGTATCGAAATTGGTACTGTACAAGGCTTAGCTCGTGTGACACCGAATGAACTCGTGGATGAAGATTTAAATGCAGATGAACGTAACAAGAGAATTATCAATCTGCTGATTTTTTTACAATCATTGGATATCGATGAGGATAAAGAGACCATACAAATCCCAGTTGATGTTTCAACTCTCTCGCCTTCAGCGATTGATTTCAGCAACACGACAAGTGATTTTAGAGAGCGACTTCAAGCTCAAATTATCAATATTCCTGAAATTGCCTCCAATATAGTAGTCAGTGAAGAGCAAGCTAAAGAACATTTTAGCGGCTCAATGCTCAAAGACATTCAAGGCGTATGGTATGCAAAAAATGATGAGTCTGAAATTGTGTTATTTATTGGAGAGAATGGCGAATATATGCTCGGTGAACCAATCCCGAACGAGCCTAATAGTTCTTCAAATGGCATGGAATACGCCAAAATAAATCTAGATACTCTAAGTGGAAGTTTATACGCTTCTTCAATAAATAGTACTACGCCTGTGATTGATACCAATGAAGATTGGGGACTTCTCGATCATGGGGAATCGCGTTCAATGAAACTATCTTTTGACGGTTCTGTACTTAAGATTTCTGAAGCTGAAAATCCTGATGAAAGTGCAGAGTTTACGCGAGTTCCTCGAAATAATAGTGGAATTGTAGGCGCATGGCAGTCCTCAAGTGGTAAACAAATTTTCGTATTTAATTCTAATAACACTTTCATTATGGTAGATGCTATTGGCGATGATCAACCAGATCCATATGACGGACCTTGTGGTGGCCCTGGTATTGAGTATGGTCGTTATCAATTACGCGACAACAAGCTCTTTGTTACCACGCCACTCAGCATTGATACAAATGGTTGTGCTGGATTATCCGATACAGACGCGCATTTAGGCTTACCATTACAAATTTCTACTCAAAGTTTAAGCTTTACCGTAGCAGATGAAGGCACATTTACACTGACCAGAATGAATTAATTTTATCCCCCTTCAACATCTTCGTTAAAGGGGGATTATTCAATATGCTGAAAAGCATCAATAAATTCGATCAAAATCCGCATCATTTCAGCTTGTGAGGAGCATCCTAACTTCTGATAAATCGTTTTCAGATATGTCCGCAGTGAACTCAGCGTAATCCCACATTTCAAAGCAATATTTTCAAGATGCTGATCGTCCATAAAATGCTGACAAATTTCAATTTCTCGAGCTGTCAGTTGGAATGTTGACTTCAGTAATATTTTAGACAAGCGTTTTCGATCCTGCATTTTTGATAAGAATAATGCAACTTGATTATTGTCTAAGATCATTGAATCTGACAGCACCTTAAGTGGTGAGACTGTGATTAAGTACGCTGATTGATGTCCATCGCTGTATAATTGCATTGCACCCCCAACTTGATCTTGATCAAGCCTCTCTAATGAATGACACTCATTCTTTTTGAATGTACTCTGCACCAATTTCTTTAATTGAGTATTATAAGGCTCGATTATTTTTAATCTGCTATGCAAATCTATTTCAATCATACTCGTATCATTCAAACAATCCTTCGCATACTGATTCACAAATTTAACTTCTAGATCAGATTGAATGATGAGTACACCCACATTCAACTTATCTAAAATTTCGGTGTAATTACTTCTATCATGTTGAAGATGCTTAATTTGTCGATGAATTTGAATCGCTCTTCTAAAGTGTTTAGCGATTCGTTCTAAACTTTGTAATTCAGCAGCCTCATAAGCAACTGCATCTGAGGGTCGATGTACTGCAAGCACGCCCCATTTATATTTTCCATACTCTAGCAATACCCCACTAAGATGACAGATGTTTGAAGGAACTAAACAATATTCATAAAAGCTTTTCAAATCCTCATTATCTGTTTCAGCGTATGATCGACAATCAATTTGATAGACATGCTCTAATCCATAGGTATTCATTAACTCACCATGAATACGCATGTCTACGACATCTAAGTTATACGTTTGATAATTTTGAATTCCATCAATCGGGATATTAATGGTGTAAATAAAATTTTGTTCGGACCGAAGCTGATCAAAGTAAGTAAAGATCGCCGTTGAACTCTGTGTAAATTCCACGACCTGTTTTAAAACATTTTCCCAGTGATGTGGCTTTAAGGCAGCCTCATAAATTTCTTCTATGATTTGATTTTCTTGAACAGTTAACATCATCACCCCCAATCATGGTGTTAATGTTCCTTTAGATTAGCGCTCTACTAGGCTTTTATTCAATATTTACAATAGTATTCAAATATTTATCAGACAGATGACAAAAAAATCCCCGCTTAATGCGGGGATTTTTTAGGCTGTGGGATGAATTACATCATACCGCCCATACCACCCATACCGCCCATGTCAGGCATAGCTGGTTTATCTTCTGGGATCTCTGTAATCATGCACTCAGTTGTTAACATTAAGCCCGCAACAGACGCAGCATGCTCAAGTGCAGAACGAGTAACTTTCGCTGGATCAAGGATACCCATTTCTAGCATATCGCCGTATTCACCAGTCGCAGCGTTATAACCGAAGTTGCCTTCGCCATTTTTAACTGCATTAATCACTACAGATGGTTCGTCACCTGCGTTAGATACGATTTGACGAAGTGGCGCTTCAATCGCACGACGAAGGATGTTGATACCTACGTTTTGATCATCGTTAATACCCGTTACACCATCCAGTGCTTTAGCTGCACGTACTAATGCAACACCACCACCCGCAACAACACCTTCTTCAACAGCAGCACGAGTTGCATGAAGAGCATCGTCTACACGATCTTTCTTCTCTTTCATTTCAACTTCAGTTGCAGCACCGATTTTAATCACTGCTACACCGCCTGCTAATTTAGCAACACGCTCTTGAAGTTTTTCTTTGTCGTATTCTGAAGTTGATTCTTCGATTTGCGCACGAATTTGTTGAACACGCTCAGCAATTTGATTCGCATCGCCTGCACCATCAACAATCACTGTGTTTTCTTTAGATACAGTCACTTTGTGTGCAGTACCTAAATGTTCAAGTGTTGTTTGATCTAACTGCATACCGATTTCTTCAGAAATCACAGTACCACCAGTTAAGATCGCGATATCTTGAAGCATTGCTTTACGACGATCACCGAAGCCTGGTGCTTTAACAGCACATACTTTGATGATGCCACGCATGTTGTTTACAACAAGCGTTGCAAGTGCTTCACCTTCAACATCTTCAGCGATGATAAGAAGTGGTTTACCTGTTTTCGCAACTGCCTCAAGAACAGTAATCAACTCACGGATGTTGCTTACTTTCTTATCAACAAGAAGGATAAATGGGTTTTCCAATTCAGCAGTCAATGTATCTTGTTTGTTTGCGAAGTATGGAGAAATATAACCACGGTCAAACTGCATACCCTCTACAACATCTAGAGAATCTTCAAAGCCTGAACCTTCTTCAACAGTGATTACACCTTCTTTACCCACTTTTTCCATCGCTTGAGCGATCAGTGAACCAACAGTCGTATCAGAGTTCGCAGAAATCGAACCAACTTGCTCAATCGCTTTAGAATCAGATGCTGGTTTAGCAGTTGCTTTAATATCTGCAACAACAGCTTTAACTGCAATATCAATACCGCGTTTCAAGTCCATTGGGTTCATACCCGCAGTTACTGACTTGATCCCTTCGTTCAAAATTGCTTGAGCCAAAACAGTTGCCGTTGTAGTACCGTCACCTGCGATGTCATTTGTTTTAGAAGAAACTTCACGAACAAGTTGAGCACCCATGTTTTCAAACTTGTCTTTTAATGTGATTTCTTTCGCTACAGAAACACCATCTTTAGTGATGTGTGGCGCACCGAATGAACGATCGATAACAACGTTACGGCCTTTAGGACCAAGTGTAACTTTAACCGCATCTGCAAGGATATTCACACCTGCGATCATTTTTGTGCGAGCTGAATCACCAAACTTAACGTCTTTAGCTGACATATTTGACTCCGAATATTATTAAAATTACTAAATCTGATTGATTAAATGAGTAGTATTAAAAAGAATCAATTAGCCTTCTAAAACAGCTAAAATATCTGACTCTTTCATGATTAATAGTTCTTCGCCATCTACTTTCACAGTTGTTCCTGCATAAGTACCAAACAATACCTTGTCACCTACTTTTACATCTAAAGCGCGAACGCCATTGTCAGTGATCTGACCATTACCAACTGCAATAATTTCACCTTGAGCAGGTTTTTCTGCAGCAGAACCTGGCAATAAAATGCCGCCAGCTGTTTTTGTTTCTTCTTCAACACGACGAATTACTACACGGTCATGTAATGGACGAATGTTGCTCATAAAAATACTCCATCAGACTAAGTCTTTTGATTAATAGTCGTGATCTTAATTTCCTTAGATCACCACCAAAATTATTTGATGTCACTTTTGTGGGGATGGAAAAAATTGCTTCAAGGGGAAAATGAAAAAAAATTTATTTTTTTGTATTTTTTTTAGACATTTCGATAATTTAGCCTTCATTCCAATTTGCAACTAAATAAAATTTCTTGAATCTCGAATCAAACCGATATTCACGCACCTTCAGTTTTTCATCAATTAGATTAAAACTATTAGAAAAGTCATGATGTAAACGATGTGACGTAGCGGTACCTGCATGAATATCCAATATTGGATGTTGAGCATTGAGTTGGAAAATCTTATTCAGATCATAAACAGCAGATACATGTAAATGACCATGTAGAATTGCATTCAACCCTGAGCTTGCCCATGTCTTTAGGGCTTTTTCAGTATTTTTAGGACGATCTTTAGACATATTTATACCGTGATCACCACTATAGAAAGGTTGATGCGTAAGCAGAATTTTTAATTTATCTTGAGGAGCCAATTTCATTTTTTGATCAATTTCCTGAATTTGAAACTCAGTAATACGACCTTTGGTATGGTACTTAGGATGAATTGTATTGATTCCTATAATATAAAAATGCTCAGTTTCTAAGGTCTGTTCCATTTCACCAAAAAACAACTTATACCGATGAAAAGGACTTAAAAATCTGCGCCATAAATGAAACAAAGGAATATCGTGATTACCCGGAATCACAATATAAGGAAGATTAAGTTCTTCTAGAAATTTTTTGCAGTGATAAAACTGTGAAAATCTTGCCCTTTGAGTGAGATCACCACTGACCACAATAGCTTCGATCAAATGTTCTGCAACAAAGTGAGTAATTGCATCTAAGCAATCTTGTTGCTCAGTTCCAAAATGCAAATCAGACAAATGTAAAATCATTGTGGCACCATTAAGGTCAGTGCATTTCTTTCAACATGGATATCTAATGGTGAATCCAGTTGAATAATTTCTCCATCGATTGCTACGGTTATCTTTTTTTGATGAGAACGTATTCGAACATGATCCGCACTAAAACTATATACGTCTGCCGCCTGATCTAATTTTCCACGAATGAGTTGGATGAGTGTTTTAAAAATACTCAGCTTATCCGTCCGAGCAAGTACAACTCCCGCAACCCGACCCTCTTCTGCCGTTTTAGCGATATTGAGGTTCATTTCTTTTAATTGAAGTTGGTTATTGCCTAAAAATAATAAAGGGGTTTTAACTGCATAATTCACACCATCCACCTCAATTTCCAGCTTTAATTCTTTACGATCACGAATCAACACATCTAAGCCAGAAGTATAGGCATGTAATGGCAGACGCCCTAGTTTTTGGTTATATAACTCTCTTTTTTTAATAAACAATGGATAAAGACCCAAACTCGCATTATTTAGATAAATAGCATCATTAATTTTTGCCACATGCACTGCTTTAGGCTTACCTTCAACCACCAGTTTTGCAGCTTCGAGAATATCTAAAGGAATATTTAAAACCCGTGCAACATAATTGAATGTCCCTAAAGGTAAAATTGCCAAAGGAATGGTTTGATGTAATAAATAATTAGCCACAGAATTTAGCGTTCCATCCCCGCCAGCAACCACAATTACCCCCTGATTATCGTGATTTAAATGTCGAAGATGAACTTTTTTGATGAGTGCTTGAATACTCATTTCTGATGCAATATCAAAAACTTGTATTTCAAAACCTAGATCTGTCCAATAACGCATGAGTTGCTCATAAATTTGATCATTATTGGTGGCATGAAATCCAGATTTTTCATTGAAAATCATAGACAAAGGCTTAAGCATTGAATTCATTTTATGGCTTTAAAAATTGAATTACTTTAAAATTTCGTCTATTTACTACTCAATTAAAAGCCAATTTATGTAATTTTTAAATGACGTTCATTTGATTTTTCGATGATGAGAATTGATCTCAAAATTTAACCAAGACATTGTTTAATATAAATATTTTAACCAAAAATACTAAACATAAAAATTAAACATGAAAAAGAAATCATTCATTTTTTAAAAAAATATCTAATAATTACATAAACTTAATACCATTTAAGTCTTAAGCGGTATTTAAGCCTTTGGTCTTATTTTTTTTATGAAAATATGCTTTAATACAGCCACTTTTTTTCATACTGAATCTAGAGTCTGCAAACCAGCATCTAGATATTATTTGTACACCACATTGTACACTTTTGATATAGGCCTCACCATGACCCAAGTGAACGCACCAGAATTCGTTCGTCACCCTAAGCTTATTGCTTGGGTGGAAGAGATTGCTAAACTAACAAAACCAGCAAAAATTGAATGGTGTGACGGTAGCGCAGAAGAATATCAACGTTATATCGACTTGATGATCGCTAACGGCACAATGCAAGCGCTTAACCAAGAAAAGCACCCTGGTTCATATCTTGCAAACTCTGATCCTTCTGACGTTGCTCGTGTTGAAGACCGTACTTTTATCTGCTCTGAAAATAAAGAAGATGCTGGCGCAACTAACAACTGGGAAGCTCCAGCGGTTATGCGTGAAAAATTAAACGGTTTATTTGACGGTTCTATGAAAGGTCGTACTTTGTACGTTGTACCTTTCTCTATGGGACCTTTAGGTTCTCATATTGCTCACATTGGTATCGAACTTACTGACTCTCCTTATGTTGCAGTCAGCATGTCTAAAATGGCTCGCATGGGTAAAGCTGTTTATGACGTTCTTGGTACTGATGGCGAATTTGTTCCATGTGTACACACTGTAGGTGCACCATTGGAAGAAGGTCAAAAAGACGTTGCTTGGCCTTGCAACAAAGAAAAATACATCGTTCACTATCCAGAAACTCGTGAAATTTGGTCATTCGGTTCTGGTTATGGTGGTAACGCATTGCTTGGTAAAAAATGCTTAGCATTACGTATCGCATCATTCATGGGTCGTCAACAAGGCTGGTTAGCTGAACACATGCTCATCCTTGGCGTGACAAATCCACAAGGCGAAAAACACTACATCGCAGCTGCATTCCCATCTGCTTGTGGTAAAACAAACTTTGCAATGTTAATTCCACCAGCAGGTTATGAAGGTTGGAAGATTGAAACTGTAGGTGACGATATTGCTTGGATCAAACCAGGTGAAGATGGTCGCTTATATGCAATCAACCCTGAAGCAGGTTTCTTCGGTGTAGCTCCTGGTACAAATACGAAAACGAACCCGAACTGTATGGCTACGCTTCATAAAGACGTGATCTATACAAACGTTGCTGTGACTGACAACGGTGAAGTATGGTGGGAAGGTCTTTCTAAAGAAGCGCCTGCTAACCTAACTAACTGGAAAGGTCAACCCCACACTGGTGAAGAAAAAGCGGCTCATCCAAATGCGCGTTTCACAGTTTCAGCTGGTCAATGCCCTTCTATTGATGCTGACTGGGAAAATCCAGCAGGTGTTCCAATCTCTGCGTTCATCTTTGGTGGTCGCCGTGCGGACACAGTACCTCTAATTTCAGAAGCATTTGACTGGGTTGACGGTGTTTATAAAGCTGCAACGATGGGCTCTGAAACAACTGCTGCTGCTGTTGGTCAACAAGGTATTGTTCGTCGCGATCCATTTGCGATGCTTCCATTTGCTGGCTACAACATGGCTGACTACTTCACGCATTGGTTAGAAATGGGTGAGAAAGTTGGCGAGAAAGCTGCAGCTGCTGGTAACAAGCTTCCTGGTATTTACAACGTGAACTGGTTCCGTCGTGATGCTGAAGGCAACTTTGTATGGCCTGGTTTCGGTCAAAACATGCGTGTTCTTGAGTGGATTATCGATCGCTGTGAAGGTCGTGCTGACGCTGTTGAAACTCCAATTGGTCGTGTTCCAACATACGAACAGTTGAACTGGACTGGTTCTGACTTTACGAAAGAACAATTTGACCTTGTGACTTCTCAAGACAAAGATCAATGGATCAAAGAACTTGAAAGCCACACTGAATTATTCAACAAACTTGGTGATCGTTTACCAGAAGCGTTGAAAAAACGTCAAGCTGAGCTTTTAGAAGCGGTTAAATCTGCTTAAGCATGATGAGAAAAAAGGTCACTTCGGTGACCTTTTTTTTACTTCAAACAAACTGAATAAAGTGTATTTAGTAACGTTTATTAGTACCAATAAGTTGTCACACTTATGGCATACTGATTTAAACAGCTTATTAGGATCGAATAATGAAAAAAATAGAAATGATTGGCTCTTGTTTCATCGCCCTTATGCTTACAGCCTGTCAATCTGTTCCGCGACAGCACAATGGAGCTACAGGATATCAAATTGAAAATAAATCAGAGAATTCTGCCACTATTTCGTATACCCTCTCTGCACGTGCCAACCAAAATATTGATGAACACAAATTGCAACGCACTTGCCAACAAGTTTTAGGACATACTCAACAGTATAAAACTACCATTTTGAGTGTAAATGAAATTGCTAATCCCAATTATAAAACTCAAGAAACTCAACAGGTTCAAATTGGCCAATCACGAACATCTTTTGGACTCTCAAACACTCAAAGTCTATACAGCAATGAAGACTACAATACACGTCTTTCTTTAGAAACTAAGCCTAGTCTCTTACAAGTGGTTCGCTTTAACTGCACACTCTAAACTTAAGACACTCAATGTACTTCATTGAGTGTCTTATAAAAACTGACATTTCTAAATTCAGGTGACTCATCCAAGTCTGGCCATGTCGTTGCACTGCGTTCATCAAGCTTTTCATACTTCGGATGACTAAAGTTTTTTACACGACTATCCGCCACCCACACCTCAGGTGCAAATTTTAAAAACTCATCTAAGAAGAAACGATTGCACTGGTCATACAACACATCAGCCGCCAACAAGATATCAACCTGCTCAGCTTTATATAAGTCATCCAAATATTCAAGCTCAACATCATTCAATTCAGCATTGGCACGACACGCATCCAAACTAACTTGATCAATGTCACAACAAATGACACGTTTTGCCCCAGCCATTTTCGCCGCAATCGCAACTACGCCTGAACCTGCGCCAAAGTCTAAAACCACTTTGTCTTTCACATGATGCGGTTCAGCCAATAACCATTGTGACATTGCTAAACCTGATGCCCAACAGAAAATCCAATATGGCGTATCATTCCAAATACGACGAATAACTTCATCATCTAGCTTATCGGTTGGAAAAACGGGTGGAATGAGCCAAAGTGAAATTGGTGTATCAGGCAGTTGCTGTGCATGAAGTTCACAATGTGGAATCACATCATGTAAGGCTTTTAGTAAATGTTCAGGCGCTTTAGGAAATTGGAAAGTACAGCTCATTGGATTTTATTTTTAAAAATGCAAAATTTGAGTTTCAAATACGAAACCTAAATTAATAAAGAGAGTTCCCTCTCCTTTTTTAAAGGAGAGGGCTAGGGAGAGGATTTATCCAACTCAATACCCTCACCCCGACACTCTCCCTGAACCGTATATGGCGCAAGAGAGGGAGATAATATTAACCTAGTGCTTTCTCAGCCGCTTCTACAGTTTGACGAATCAACGTTGTGATTGTCATTGGACCTACACCACCCGGTACTGGTGTGTAAGCTGAAGCAATGTCTTCAATACCAACAAGTTGAATATCGCCCACACCACCGCCATCACGTGGATGGAAACCAGCATCAACAACTACTGCACCAGGTTTAATCCAATCTTTTTGAATCAATTCAGCTTTACCCACTGCACCCACAATGATATCCGCTTGCTTCACAAAGCTAGCAAGGTCTTGTGTTCGAGAGTGACAAATCGTTACAGTAGCATTCGCCTCGAGAAGCATAGCTGCCATTGGTTTACCCAAAATTGCAGAACGACCTACAACAACCGCATGCTTACCTGCGATTTCGATGTTGTTTTCTTTCAGAATCGTCATAATACCTGCAGGTGTCGCAGAACCGTAAGCCGCTTCACCCATTGCCATACGACCATAACCAAGGCAAGTAACACCATCCACATCTTTTTCAAGTGAGATCGCATCAAAACACGCTCGCTCATCAATTTGCGCAGGTACTGGATGTTGTAAAAGAATACCGTGAACATCAGGATTTGCATTGAGTTTTTCAATTTCAGCAAGCAATTGTTCTGTCGTCGTTTCTTTTGGTAGTTCAACTTTAAGTGAATCCATACCAACACGGCGGCATGCATTACCCTTCATACGCACATAAGTTGCAGATGCACCATCGTCACCTACTAAAATCGTCGCAAGAATTGGAGTACGTCCTGATTTTGCTTTTAACGCTTCTACGCGAGTTAACAAATCAGCCTCAATTTGTTTTGCCAATGCACGACCATCTAAAACTAATGCCACGGCACATCTCCCAAGTGTTGATATGAATCAATTTCGCACATTCTACATGAATATTTTAAATAATTTCCGTTATATGCTGTTTTTCTGCACATACGAATAAAAGCACTATTGTTTTTTTTTCAGAGCTTGTTAATATACGCATCAACAAGACATGGCGGGGTGGCAGAGTGGTCATGCAGCGGACTGCAACTCCGTGTACGCCGGTTCGATTCCGACCTCCGCCTCCATCTTGTTAAGCCCGAGTGGTGAAATCGGTAGACACAGGGGATTTAAAATCCCCCGCCCACAAAGCGTGCCAGTTCGAGTCTGGCCTCGGGCACCATTCTTCCAATAGCGAATAATGGTGTAAATAAAGAACCCAGCGTAAGCTGGTTTTTTTATGTCTGCATTTTCTTTAAACTCATCTGCTATAATCACTCATCTTCAGAATTTCATATTCAAATGAATCAAAATCAGCAAGTTGCTCAATATCTTCAAGAACTAAAACAACAATACCCTCAAGCGTTTAAAAAAAACTTCTTGCTCTATAGTCAGTTAAAGACCAAAGGGATTCTAGATGAGCGTAAAGAACTGATCCCGCTTGCACTTGCATTAATGATTTTCCTTCCTTGCTCATATTTGTTAACCCTTTTGCTTAAACAACACATTATTTTTTTAGAAGGCTTTCAATCTGGTGGGAGTGCTGTGTTGTGTATCATGTTATTTTTTATGCTGATTACGCCAATCATCCTCAAACAGATCAAGCACAGTAGTATCTCAACTTACCAGCAACTTAAAAATACCCCATTCAAACTGACCATCCTCATTCTTTTACAAAGTTTAAATATCGCTTTTATGGAAAGTTGGTTCTTACAGGGAATTTTGTTTTATTTCGCTATGAATTTTGGTTTCGTTAAATTTTATAAAGAGAATTTATTCCGAGAAAATACTTCTAAAGAAAACTATTACTACATTCAAGAAATTCGTAGAGTGGCTTTCTGGAGTTATAAACAAAATTTTAAGCTTTACTTAAAACTAATCTTTTCATCGAAAAACTCAAAGCAGCATCAATTACTGATTGAACAAAAACAAAAAAATGCACAACTTTATGTTCATTTGATGAACTATGAAAACAAATTGTGTATGCGCTACAAGCATACCGATATTGAAAAATATATCGATAGCATCATGTAGCGCTACGATCAACTTGCTTGCTGCATTACTTTAATTATATTCAAATTGGTATCATACGTGGTCGAGTGCAATCTGAGTTGATCAACTCGATACTCCTGTGAATGAATATCTGTTAAAAACAACCAATCTGCACTCAATTGCGTAGAATCAAAGCTCAATTTTAAATAGCCTCGTTGATTCAAATTACAAAAGCTTAATTCATCAATCAATTGGATAAACACTTGTTCAAATTGTTGCATTAAGTTCTCAGGTAAATTGAGATATTTCTCCATACCTGGTGAAGAAACTGAACTTGTTGCTAATTCAATCCCCACCTTCTCACCATTTTGTTGATGTAATGCAGACTCCCACGCATTATGGGTATCTCCAGCCAACACAACAACTTTCTTCTGATACTGCTCATACAAAGCATAAACACGCTCACGCTCAGCATAGTAACCATCCCAAGCGTCTAAATTATAAGGAATCACGGTTAGTATTCTTGATAATTCAGCGTCAGTTAAGCTCGGATCATTATTTTTATAACGCAACTTAATCGCGACCAACTCCATGAGACGTTTTTGAGCTTCAATTAAAAAGTTGCCATCTACCATGCCGCTTTTGGCAACATTTAATATTTGTAATACCTCAACAGGTACCAACATTTTCGCCATCAATACTTGCTGACCCAATACACTCCATATTGCGCGAGAGCTCTGCAGACTATTCGCCAACCAATTTAACTGATCTATCCCTATTAGCTGTCGCTGCTCATTCAATAATGCCGATCTAAATTGCTCAACATTTAGATCTTCACCATCCATAAATGAAGCAAAAGCCAGTTGCTCATCTCGTGCCAACATACGTGTATCTAGCATATTAAGTTGAACTAAATCACCAAAATTAAACTGACGATAAATATTAAGAATATCGTTGTTGCTTTTTTCGCGAATTGGCATCCATTCAAAATAAGCGGTTAGGGCTGCTGTTCTTCGTACTACGAAATCCCCCTCGAGATCAGGTTGATGATTCTGCGCACCAGCTCGCCATGCATCATTTGTCAGCTCATGATCATCCCAAATCAAAATAAATGGATGACGTTGATGAACCGCTTGTAAATCAGGGTCTGTTCGATATTTTGCATAACGTTTTCGATAATCTTCTAGACGGTAAATCTCGTTTTGATTATCCACATCGAGTGTTCTACCAAGCTTTTCGGCTTGTTCAGTTGCATATCCATCTTTGCCATATTCGTAAATATAGTCGCCCAGATGCAGCACAGCATCCACGTCCTGCTTCGCAATTTCACGGTACACATAAAAATAACCAGCTGGATAATTTGAGCATGAGCATACGGCAAAGTTAACCGCATTGGTCTTGGTTGCTAAGGTCTTCGTACGACCAATTGGAGAATATATCTGCCCATATTTAAATCGGTAATGATAGCGAGTATCGGCACTCAAATTAAGCACATCGACTTTCAAGCAAAAGTCTTTAGCAGCAGAAGTCTTGATTTTCCCCATCTGCACGATATTCGAAAAATTCTCATCAAGTGCAGTTTCCCAATATAATTCATATGTTTTCGTCAGATCTGTAGGTGTTATTCGCGACCAAAGAATTATTCGATCCTGTAATGGATCTCCACTCGCCACTCCATGCAAAAATTCAACTTTATGCTCATTGCTGGTTTGACCATCGCCATTACATGCTGTAATCGAAACAGGTAGTGAAATCGCACCTAATCCAGCCAATGAATTTTTAATTAATGCGCGTCTTGAGATTTTATTTTTCATTTTATTTACGAATTGGCGAGTTATTTTAACTTCGAACTTAAACCGTATTTATGAAGTTAAAATTGCAATCAGATGACAATTTAATGTCCAAATATCATAAACCATCGCCCCAAAAGTTATATTTTTTAATCTAATAAATGCAAGTTGATTGAAAAGAAAGCAAATAATGCGATTTTCTCTTGCCAAGCTTAAAAGTGTCCTCTATTATTGCGCACATGCCCGAGTGGTGAAATCGGTAGACACAGGGGATTTAAAATCCCCCGCCCTCAAAGCGTGCCAGTTCGAGTCTGGCCTCGGGCACCATTCTTCTAATAGAGAAGAATGGTGTAAATAAAGAACCCAGCGTAAGCTGGTTTTTTTATGCCTAGCGTTTTTTAGTCACAACAATAACAACACAAAAAAATAGAGAGCGATTTACCACTCTCTATTTGAAACAAGTTCTTCCATTTCGATATCTAAGAATCCCTCTTCCTGAACGACCATCATCATTGCCTCAGCAATATAGTCTGCTGCTGCATCATCAAGAGATGAGTCAAGATCTTCGAACTGAGGTTTCATCTCATTAATTTCCGACACAATATCATTGGCGATTTGATAAATCTCAGCATCGGAATTCACCTTAGATACCTTCTTTGAGAATTTTTCAATGAGTTGCTGAATTTCAGCCACAAGAATATCAGGATAATATTCATCGTCGAACATCGGGAGAAGTACATCATTCAACATATTAAAGCTCAAGTAATAGCATTAACAAAAACCGAGCTTATATAACACAAGCTAGACATTAAACCAACAATAAAAACGAGGAGTAAATCTCACTTTGAGTCAAAGTATAACTAAGCCAATATTTTCATTGATGATTTTAAATACCTTAAATCACCCTTTAATTTAACTGACACTATTCATTGCTGTCCAAATTTGTATAGCTTGCACCATTTCTTTTACATCATGTGCTCTGACCATACATGCTCCTTGCTGTATGCTTAACAGATGCCCCGTCACCGAACCCACTGCACGTTCATGGGCAGGTACACCACCTAAAGCTTCACCAATAAATCGCTTACGAGATAATGCAGAAAGTATTGGATATCCCAACTCATTTAATTTATACAACTCTTTTAATAATTTCAGGTTTTGATGTGCATTTTTTGCAAATCCGAAACCCGGATCAATCATGATATTTTCAGGTTTAATTCCCGCATTTAATGCTGCATCTAATCGAGTTTGCAATTCTGAGATCACATCTAAAGTAATATCATCATATTGATCCAACTGGTTCATTGTGGTTGGCTCACCACGCATATGCATGATAATGACTGGAATATCTAATTCCGCAGCTGTTTCTAAAGCATGTGGCTTTGTTAAAGCTCTGACATCATTCCAAATATGCGCTCCAGCTTTAACCGCCTTTTTAATCACTTCTGGTTGTGAAGTGTCGATTGAGATCACAACATTCAATTTTGACACCGCTTCGACGACCGGAACTACACGATCTATTTCATCCTGAACATCAACAGCAGATGCGCCAGGGCGAGTTGACTCACCACCAACATCAATAACACTCACCCCTTCAGCAATCATTTGCTTTGCTCTCTCTAGTGCCGCATCTACACTATTGTGCTTACCACCATCACTAAACGAATCTGGCGTTACATTTAACACACCCATTACATGAGGCTTTGATAGATCAAGTTCCAATGCTCCACATTTAAGAATCTGATTAGGCAAAGAGATAAGTTGCATATTGATGTCCCTAGAAAATCCATTCACATGATATCAAGTAAAATTTAAACATGAGGGATAATTTCAACACAAAAAAAAGAGCCTCATAAGAGGCTCCTTCATTTTAGCTTGCAGGTAACGGTGGAGGCGTTGAAGGACCATCTGTAGGGGTTACATCTACGATTGGATTCTCAGCCACATATACCTTAGGTGGTTGAGGTTCACGACCTTCCATAATGTCACGGATTTGATCACGATCAATCGTTTCCCACTCAAGCAAAGCTTTTACCATCGCATGGGCAATATCTTTATTATTTTCTAAGATATCACGTGCAACTTTGTACTGCTCATCTAGGATACGGCGAATTTCACGATCAACTTCAAGTTGAGTCGTTTCAGAAATAGTACGACCACCTAGACTACCCATAAATGACTGTTGAGCATCTTCTTCATAAACCATGACACCCATCTTGTCAGACATACCGTACTTGGTCACCATTGCACGCGCCATTTTTGTTGCACGCTCAAAGTCGTTAGAAGCCCCAGTCGACATCTGATTAATGAAAATTTCTTCTGCAATACGACCACCAAACAGAATAGAAAGCTCATTCAACATTTTGTCTTTGTAATGACTGGTTTGATCAAACTCTGGAAGCTGCCAAGTTACACCTAATGCCCAACCACGTGGCATGATCGTGACTTTATGTACTGGGTCTGTGCCTGGAAGCATTTCAGCTACAATCGCATGACCTGCTTCATGATAAGCCGTTGCGCGACGCTCTTCTTCACGAAGAACCATTGATTTACGCTCTGGCCCCATATAAAGCTTATCTTTTGCATCTTCAAAATCATGCATATCGACCGTATTTTTATTACGACGTGCAGCAAATAATGCAGCTTCATTGACTAAGTTTGCCAATTGCGCACCAGAGAACCCTGGAGTACCACGTGCCAATACTTTGACATCTACACCAGTCACTGAAGGTAATTTTTTCAAATGCACATTCAGGATTTGCTCACGACCTTTAATATCTGGAAGTCCAACCATCACTTGACGGTCGAAACGTCCCGGACGAAGTAAAGCTTTATCTAGCACGTCAGCACGGTTAGTCGCAGCAATAACGATGATACCTTCATTGCCTTCGAAACCATCCATCTCTACCAACATCTGGTTCAAGGTTTGTTCGCGCTCATCATGACCACCACCAGTACCTGAACCACGGTGACGACCCACCGCATCAATCTCATCAATGAAAATGATACACGGCGCATGGCGTTTCGCTTGCTCAAACATATCACGTACACGTGATGCACCAACACCAACGAACATTTCTACGAAGTCTGAACCTGAGATACTAAAGAATGGAACCTTAGCCTCTCCAGCAATCGCTTTCGCAAGTAAAGTTTTACCTGTGCCCGGTGGACCTACCATCAGGACACCACGAGGAATGCTCGCACCAAGACGCTTAAACTTTGTTGGATCTTTCAAGAAATCAACAATTTCAACGACTTCTTGTTTCGCTTCGTCACAACCCGCAACATCTGTGAAAGTGACTTTGATTTGATCTTCTGAAAGCATTTTTGCTTTTGACTTACCAAAACTCATCGGGCCGTTTTTACCACCAGCACCGCCACCCATGTTGCGCATAAAGAACATGAATAACAAAATGATTAAAAGTACTGGAAAGCTTGCGATCAAAAGCTGCATCAATAAACCTTGACGTTGCGGAGCAGTACCCTCAACAACGACATTATTTTTGATGAGATTCGGCATTAACTCAGGATCTTGAACCGCAGGACGAATACTCTCAAATGGAGAACCATTTACTTTTTCGCCACTAATTCGTTCACCGTCAATGGTAACTTGTTTAATTTGACCAGCATTAACCGCTGCAACAAATTCTGAATAGTTCAATGCAGCAGGCTTATCACGGTCACTAATGTTGCTGAAAATTAATATCAGCACACCAAGTATAACAAGCCATAAAACGGCATTCTTAAAGAGATCGCTCAAAGCTTTATTCCCATATCAATCTAATTTGATCATGCCCAAAATTGGGTGACCTTTAACAAAAAGCGAGTAAATCAATTTCGCAATAAAATATTCAAAAGGTACAAAATGCACATTTTTTAGCGACTTGGCAAGTCACTTTATTGCGAATTCTTTTTACGGCCCTGTCCAATTAAAAAAACTTCCTTCGAACGAGCACGCGAGGCAGCAGGCTTTGCAGTTTTTAATACCTCAAAACTGTCTACAACTTCCTTACGGAATTCGTCAAAACCTGTTCCTTGGAATACTTTAACAACAAACTGTCCTTTCGGACCTAAAACTTTATTGGCAAAGTCTAATGCAAGTTCACACAAATAAATTTGTCGAGGTTGATCAACGGCCTTATTACCTGATGTATTGGGGGCCATATCTGAAATTACAACGTCTACAGTTCGTCCATTTAAAATATTTAACAATTTTTCGAAAACTTCCTCTTCTCGAAAGTCTCCTTGCAGGAACGTCACATCTGGAAGTGCATCCATTTCCAAAATATCTGATGCGATCACTAAACCTTTATCACCCACTAATTTTCCGGCGATCTGGGACCAACTACCAGGTGCAGCACCAAGGTCCACAACAGTCATACCAGGTTTAATGATTTTGTATTTCTCTTGGATTTCAAGCAATTTATATGCAGCACGCGCACGATAACCTTCCTTTTGTGCTTTTTTCACAAACGGGTCATCTAAATGCTCTCTCATCCACGCACGACTACTTTTGGATAACTTCTGATTGGTAATGCGTGTTGCCATAACTCTTTAAATACACATAATCTTCTAACTTTTTATTGTACGTGAATTTTATCCCCCTTGCAGTATTCATCTGTATCTAATTCAAGATTATCGGTTAGGTTTTTTTGATTTAAGTTGATCGATTATTTCTGAGAAACATAAGCGTTTGATCTCTTGATTTGCTATACTAAGTCGTTTTTAAAATTAGGTTATCTTTATGGCGGCTTTATCAATTCAGGAACGCAAACGTTTGCGTCAAATCGGACATGCACTTAACCCAGTGGTAATGTTAGGTGGTCAAGGTTTAACTGAAAATGTCATTGAAGAAACTCAACGTGCTTTAAATGATCATGAGTTAATTAAAGTAAAAATTGGCGGTGAAGATCGTGATGCTCGCGCAGCTGTCATTACTGAAATCGCCGAAGTTACTGGTGCAGAAGTTGTTCAAACCATTGGAAAAATTGCACTTTTATACAAGAAAGCGGCAAAACAAAATCCTAAACTTTCAAATCTTGTTCGCCACGCGCATCTTTCTAATTAATTTGAGTTGCATTGAATGGCAAGTTACGAACTAAATTCTTTTGACCGTTACTTTGATATCTCCCTGGTTGGTGCAATTGAACAAGTGAGTCCATACACACTAAATGTGGGCTATTGGTTACGTGACCCAAATCAATACTTAGTTTATCCAGAAATTGTAGCTGGTCATCCACGACGAGATTTTCTGTGGGAAGAAACCTGCTTTGAAATTTTCATTGGGGTGAAAGATCAGGACTTTTATCGTGAAGTCAATCTCTCCCCTTCTCAAGCTTGGCAAGCGTATCAATTTGAAGAGTATCGCTACCCTGAAGATATGCCACCACAAGCAGCTTATGACATAGAACTGAACTCACTCAAAAAGACGCACTATGGTTTAAATGTGAGCCTTGATTTAACGGAGTTTATGTTAAAACATAAATTGAAATGGCAGGATATTTTTATTGGCTTATCCGCTGTATTAAACACACCGCAAGCTAAACATTATTATGCGATGCAGCATAGTAGTCCTGAGGCTGACTTCCATAACAAGCGCGATTGGTTGCATCAGTTTTAAAAAATAGTGAGATTTAATCTCACTATTTTTTTACCCCCAATATTTAAGCTCTATAGTTGTAGAGTCTTCCAACCTCTCTTTGAAAAAAGTTTTGTACAACTGATCTCAGCATGTTAACTCTACAGATATTCGTAATTGCTGATACACATCTCTAAATTTCAGAATTGTCCTTAATCACCCGAACAGCCAAATCTGCTCGTAAATATTTCTTCACAAACACTGAAGCAACATCAAATCTCTTAAAGTTCGATCGGTTTAATTGTAGATCCCATCATTCTAAGTACCAATTTTCTCTCTGAATAATTGAACGCACATTTTTAACAAGCAACGCAACTTTTAAGTTTATTTTCCATATTTAACTGATCCTTTCTAAAATACTTGTAAATAAACCTAATCAGCACTTTTTTCGAATTTTTAAGAAGCATTTTGAGCAACTTCAACATTTGTTCTATTTAACGGATGAGCTTTTTAGAAGCTTTGTTATTCTGTTTCATAAACTTAGCTTATTAATTGCAAGTCTACATAAATTTTGATACATCGTGATAAAACTTAACTTTTGAATTATTAAACAATTCTTACATTCTTAGACTTTTGTCCAAAGTTTAAAAAGCAGACTTTTAAACAAATTACAAGGTATATATATGACGAATTCAGGTTTATTTACGTGGACTTTATCAAGGTGTTTGCGTATAATGCCGTGTTAAGTTCAAGCGAGCAGATGTAAGGAGGGTGGGTTTTAAAGTAGCCTTCCTTTTTTTTCGTCTACTCGCTTTTTTACAGCCTAAATTTCAGGAGCTTTGGTTTGAGCACCCCAGCAATTTTAGCCCTTGCCGATGGTACGATCTTTAAAGGAACGTCAATCGGTGCATCGGGTAGTACGACTGGTGAAGTCGTTTTCAACACTGCCATGACTGGCTATCAAGAAATTTTGACTGACCCAAGTTATGCACAACAACTTGTTACGCTTACCTATCCACACATTGGTAACACAGGTTGTAATGATGAAGACGCTGAGTCAGGTCGAATTCATAAAGTATGGGCAAACGGATTGATCATTCGTGACCTACCTTTATTGCACAGCAACTTCCGATCTACGCAATCTTTAGGCGAATACTTAAAATCTCACAATGTTGTCGCTATCGCTGACATTGATACACGTAAACTGACACGTATTTTACGTGCTAAAGGTGCACAAAACGGTTGTATCTTAGCTGGTGAAAATATTACAGAAGAAGAAGCTTTAGAAAAAGCTCGTGCATTCGGCGGTCTGAATGGTTTAGATCTTGCGAAAGAATGCTGTGATCCAAACGGTTTCGAATGGACTGAAGGTTCTTGGAAATTAGGTCAAGGTTTCTCCCAACCAGAAGCAAAATTCCATGTTGTTGCATATGATTATGGTGTCAAAACCAACATCTTACGTATGCTCGCAGACCGCGGTTGTAAATTAACTGTCGTGCCCGCACAAACTCCTGCTGAAAAAGTTCTTGCTCTAAATCCAGATGGCGTATTCTTATCGAATGGTCCTGGCGATCCTGCAGCATGTGACTATGCAATTGAAGCTGTAAAAACAATTGTTGAAGACGCTCGTAACGTACCTGTATTTGGTATTTGCTTGGGTCACCAAATTCTTGCCCTCGCTTCTGGCGCTAAAACGGTGAAAATGCCTCATGGTCACCATGGTGCGAACCATCCTGTACAAAACATCGAAGATGGTACAGTGATGATTACTTCTCAAAACCATGGCTTCGCAGTGGATGCAGAAACTTTACCTGCAAACCTTAAAGCGACGCACAAATCATTGTTCGATCAAACTCTTCAAGGGATTCATCGTACAGATAAGCCTGCGTTTAGTTTCCAAGGTCACCCAGAAGCAAGCCCAGGTCCACATGACTGCGCACCATTGTTCGATCATTTCATCGAACTTATTGAAGCATCTAAGAAGTAATTGAGGAGCAAATAATGCCAAAGCGTACGGATATTAAAAGCATCTTAATTATTGGTGCTGGTCCAATTGTTATCGGTCAGGCGTGTGAGTTTGACTACTCAGGTGCACAAGCATGTAAAGCATTACGTGAAGAAGGTTACCGTGTAATTCTGGTAAACTCTAACCCTGCAACGATCATGACTGACCCTGCAATGGCAGATGCAACGTATATCGAGCCAATCACTTGGCAAACTGTTGCAGCGATCATTGAGAAAGAACGCCCAGACGCAGTTCTTCCAACAATGGGTGGTCAGACTGCATTGAACTGTGCCCTTGCCCTTGATGAGCATGGCATTTTAGAAAAATTCAATGTTGAATTGATTGGTGCAACGAAAGAAGCGATCGAAAAAGCGGAAGACCGTAAACTTTTCGACCAAGCAATGCGTAAAATTGGTCTTGAATGTCCAAAAGCAGCAATCGCTGAATCAATGGAAGAAGCTTTAGAAATTCAAGCACGTTTCGGCTTCCCAGTGATTATCCGTCCATCATTTACCATGGGTGGTTCAGGCGGTGGTATCGCATACAACAAAGAAGAATTCCTTGAAATCTGTGAACGCGGTTTCGATCTTTCTCCAACTAAACAATTATTGATCGATGAATCTTTAATTGGTTGGAAAGAATATGAGATGGAAGTTGTTCGTGACAAAAACGACAACTGTATCATCGTATGTTCGATTGAAAACTTTGACCCAATGGGCGTACACACAGGTGACTCAATCACTGTTGCACCTGCACAAACATTAACAGATAAAGAATATCAGTTAATGCGTAATGCATCTTTAGCAGTGTTACGTGAGATTGGTGTAGAAACAGGTGGTTCTAACGTACAGTTTGGTATTTGTCCAAATACTGGCCGTATGGTTGTGATCGAGATGAACCCACGTGTATCTCGTTCTTCTGCATTGGCTTCAAAAGCAACTGGTTTCCCTATTGCGAAAATCGCTGCGAAATTAGCGGTTGGTTATACCCTTGATGAGCTTAAAAATGACATCACTGGTGGTACCACTCCAGCATCCTTCGAACCTGCGATTGACTACGTTGTAACTAAAGTTCCACGTTTCAACTTTGAGAAATTCCCACAAGCTGACGCAACTTTAACCACACAGATGAAATCTGTGGGTGAGGTTATGGCAATTGGTCGTAACTTCCAAGAGTCTGTAAACAAAGCACTTCGTGGTCTTGAAGTAGGTGCAACTGGCTTTGATGAAAAAATCGAAGTGGGTGCTGAAGGCGCGCGTGAGAAAATCTTACAAGAACTTCGTGTTCCGGGTCCTGAGCGTATTTGGTACGTGGCTGACGCATTCCGTCACGGCTTTACATTAGAAGATGTATTCCAAGCGACTAAGATCGATAAATGGTTCTTGATCCAAATTGAAGACATCATCAAAACTGAAAATCAAATCAAAACTTTAGGTTTTGGTGATCTAAATGCGGACAACATCCGTTCATTTAAACGTAAAGGTTTATCTGACCTTCGCATTGCGAACTTGATGGGTATTTCACAAAAACAATTCCGTAAACATCGTTGGAACTTGGGCGTAACCCCAGTTTACAAACGTGTAGATACTTGTGCTGCTGAGTTTGAATCAGACACAGCGTATATGTATTCAACTTACGATGACGAATGTGAATCAAACCCGTCTAGCAAAGACAAGATCATGGTGATCGGTGGTGGTCCTAACCGTATTGGTCAAGGTATCGAATTCGATTACTGCTGTGTACACGCGGCGCTTGCGATGCGTGAAGACGGTTATGAAACAATCATGGTGAACTGTAACCCTGAAACGGTTTCGACTGACTATGACACATCTGATCGCCTGTACTTCGAACCAATTACACTTGAAGATGTGTTAGAAATCGTACGTATTGAGAAGCCAAAAGGCATCATCGTACAGTACGGTGGTCAAACACCACTTAAATTGGCTCGTGCTTTAGAAGAAGCTGGTGCACCAATTATTGGTACATCTCCTGATGCGATTGACCGTGCAGAAGACCGTGAACGTTTCCAACAAATGATTCAACGTCTGCAACTTCGTCAACCAAACAACAGCATTGTAAAATCTGCTGAAGAAGGTATGGCTGAAGCAGCGAAAGTTGGCTATCCACTTGTAGTACGTCCATCTTATGTACTTGGTGGTCGTGCAATGGAAATCGTATATAACGACGAAGAATTACGTCGCTATTTACGTGATGCTGTTCAAGCTTCTAACGATGCCCCTGTTCTTCTTGACCGCTTCCTAGACGACGCGATCGAAGTTGACGTAGACTGCGTATCTGACGGTAAAGACGTTGTGATTGGCGGTATCATGCAACACATTGAACAAGCAGGTATTCACTCAGGTGACTCAGCATGTTCGATCCCTCCTTACTCTCTTTCTAAAGAGATTCAGGACGAAATGCGTCGTCAAACAGTTGCAATGGCAAAAGAACTTGGCGTTGTTGGTTTGATGAACGTACAGTTTGCGGTTAAAGGCGAAGACGTTTACATCTTAGAAGTGAACCCACGTGCATCACGTACAGTTCCGTTTGTATCTAAGTGTATCGGTGAGTCTTTAGCGAAAGTAGCTGCACGTTGTATGGCGGGTCAATCTTTAGAATCTCAAGGATTCACTACAGAGATTATCCCTGAGCACTTCTCTGTTAAAGAAGCAGTGTTCCCATTCAACAAGTTCCCTGGTGTTGATCCAATCCTTGGGCCTGAGATGAAATCTACAGGTGAAGTGATGGGCGTTGGTAAAACATTTGGTGAAGCGTTCTATAAAGCTGTATTAGGTGCAAATGAGCGTTTACCAGGTCTTCCAACGGAAGGTGAAGTTAAACATGCGTTCATCTCTGTACGTGATTCTGATAAACCACGTGCAGCAGGTATTGCAAAACAACTTGCTGGCTTTGGCTTCAAAATTCTTGCTACTGGTGGCACATACGATGTCATCAAAGCGGCTGGTATTGAATGTGAACGTGTAAATAAAGTGACTGAAGGTCGTCCAAATATTGTGGACCGCTTGAAAAATGGCGAAATACACCTCATTATCAATACAACAGAAGGTAAACAAGCTCAGCAGGATTCGTTCTCAATCCGCCGTTCTGCACTTCAAGGTAAGGTCTATCATACGACTACCCTTAATGGTGCAGATGCAGTTTGCCAAGCTTTAGCAATCAAATTGCCAATGGATGTATATCGTTTGCAAGACTTACAAACAGTAGGTTAATACACTACCAAGAAGTCCCGTCACCTCTTGGTGGCGGGCTTTTTTTCATTTATAGACTTAGTATTTTTTCATACTTACTTTTTTGAGGGACAACTATGCAACGTTATCCTATGACACCTCAAGGCAAAGAAGCGCTTGAGAAAGAATTACATCAACTTAAAACTGTAGATCGTCCTCGTATTACAGCAGCGATTGCTGAAGCGCGTGAACACGGAGATCTTAAAGAAAACGCGGAATACCACGCTGCACGTGAGCAACAAGGTTTCTGTGAAGGCCGTATCCAAGATATCGAAGGAAAATTGGGTGCTGCACAAGTGATTGACGTTAAAGAACTTGAGCAAAATGGACGCGTTGTTTTTGGCGTGACTGTCACAATTGAAAATTTGGATACTGAAGAACGTAAAACGTATCAAATTGTTGGTGACGACGAAGCAGATTTTAAAATTAACAAAATATCTGTGAATTCCCCTATCGCTCGTGGTCTTTTAGGAAAAAATGAAGGCGATGAAGTTAAGATTACGACACCTCAAGGTGAAGTTGAATACGAAATTGTGAGCGTAGAATATCTTTAATTCTTGATATTTTAGGCTGTAAACCCCTCTGATGAGGGGTTTTTTATTGGATTAAAAATTTACATTAATTTATTTTCAAGAAGCCCGACGCAAATATTTCGAAGGCTTGTAAAGCCTGTGGTAATAGCTTTTTAGGATGTTCACTAGACGCCACCCACAATGCTGCATTCATGGCTGCCCCATTAAGCAAGACTGCAGCAGCAAGTGCATCGATTTGTTTTAATCTATTTTCAGCTAGCAATTGCTCTACGCATTCACGTGTCTTCTGCAAGCATCTATTTTGACTTGGCCAATGTGCTGGATCTCCCAATACTGCTGGCCCATCACGCAGTACAATACGCTGAAATTCTGCGTTTAATGCATGTTCGATATACGTACGCCCTTCCAGCATCAACCCTTCCCATAGGTCATCAGGCTGTTTCAAATGTTGTTGGGCAGATGCAGCCATCTCTGAATCAATTTGATCAACCACCGCAGCAAATAAGCCTTTCTTATCACCAAAATGATGATAGAGCGCCCCACGCGTCAACCCCACCTCTGCTGTGAGTTTATCCATGGATGTATCAGCATATCCATACATCGCAAAGGCACGACGTGCAACTTCAATCAATTTTTTGCGGGTTTCCACCATTTTTTGTTCACGTACAGACATAACTTGCATCCCTTCCATGACAAAAATTCTAATTGACATACACTACGTATGTCAATTAAGTTATTCACATACGATTCGTATGTTAAATTTTTAATTCACATCTCAATGGAGATAATTTCATGACAAGAACAGCTATTTTTCCGAAAAAACGCCATGCATTGTATGAACAACATGGTTATTCTGCCGCCATTCGATCGCAAGATTTACTCTTTGTTTCAGGACAAGTTGGTAGTCGTGAAGATGGTTCGCCTGAACCAGATTTTGAAAAACAAGTTGCGCAGGCTTTTCAAAACTTAGCTGACACTTTGGCTGGGGCTGGTTGTAATTTTGATGATATTGTCGATGTCACGACTTTTCATACCGATCCAGAACATCAATTTGAAACCATTATGAAAGTCAAAAATCAGGTTTTCACGCAAAAACCTTATCCCAACTGGACAGCTTTAGGTGTGAATTGGTTAGCAGGATTTGATTTTGAAATTAAAGTGATTGCACGTATTCCTAATAACGCTAAACTTACTGAGTTTACATAAGGGTTTTGAAAATTAATATGCCAGTCCAATAGCCTATTCGCTATAATACACTCTCCGTGTGTGTCATCTAATTGATATGTCTGAAAAGCTGATCAACTCCCCTGTTAAGCATTGGTGCGAATTCGAATTTATTTCGAAAACAGTCAAAAATCCGAATATTCATATCAAAGGCAATTACAGCTATTACTCAGCATATTGGGATCAAGGTTTTGAGCGTTGTGTGGTGCGTTATCTACATGACAAAGCTTCGACACCTGAAAAACCCATCGATCAGCTTTATATCGGCAATTTTGTATGTTTTGGCGCTGAGTGTGTCATCATGATGGGTGGAAATCAGTTACACCGTACCGACTGGATTTCTGCATTTCCTTTTGATACGCGTAGTTTTGTGCCTGCCGGCGATACTATCATTGGTGATGGGTGTTGGATTGGTTCCCGTGCCATGATTATGCAAGGGGTAAAACTTGGTGAAGGCGCAGTGGTGGCAACTGGTGCTGTCGTCACCAAAGACGTGCCACCTTATGCTGTCGTCGGTGGTGTACCTGCCAAAATTATTAAATACCGTTTCCCTAAGGAAGATGTTAAAAAACTGCTTTCTCTTAAGCTCTATGATTTAGATGAAAAGCAGTTTTTAAAAA
Organism: Acinetobacter sp. YH12239; assembly: GCF_013417635.1. Taxonomy (NCBI): domain Bacteria; kingdom Pseudomonadati; phylum Pseudomonadota; class Gammaproteobacteria; order Moraxellales; family Moraxellaceae; genus Acinetobacter; species Acinetobacter sp. YH12239. Next base: position 329,676 of record NZ_VPDP01000003.1, read on the forward strand.
TGCGTGAACAGTTGCAGGCAGGTGATGTTAATTCAATTTCAGATTATTTTTTTAATTTAGATCATTAAATGGCAATATTTTTTTTGAATATTTCACTACTTTTCGATTTTTTTCAGATTCGTGAGCAGGCCAAATATAATCTGTGTAATTAAGAGTCCAATGATAATATTGCTGATCACCCCGTTTAAAATGAATATTTAGAACAGTTCCAGACTCATCGTAACAATGTGCTGAAGTCTGATAATCATGTTCTGAAAAACATGCACGAATCCTTTCAGAAGCATAAAAAAGTTGATCTGCTACTGCTAATCTATATTTTCCTTTACGATTCAATTGAACAAAGTCCGCATACTGCTCTGTTCTCCCTCCCCCTGAGTAGCTTACAAACCTATCATCAATGATAGCAATTGCCAGATCATTTTGACTTAATGGATAAAGTGCTGGATAAATTTTGATTCCTGAGCTTTGAAACTCATCGTCTATGCTAGAACTTTGATGTGAGTGTCTATAATCCTTAAAATCCCAACGATTAAGTTCAATATAGTGTTCACCCTTTTTTTTAAATTTGACTAATTTAGGAGAAGAATCAATTAGATAGCAATATGAATCCTTAATATTCTTCACACGATATAATTTTGTGTCTTGTGCTCGACATTTCAATTCGTTTTTTTGACAAATTGAGTTGACCAAACTCTTAGAACTTGGAATTTCCGCAAATGATTGTGCAAAGATTATATAATTTGCATAGAGATGAGATGTTAATAATGCACCAAAAATCGAGATGCAAACAACTTTACAAAAATTTATCATTTAATTTAATTAATATTTGTTCTGAGGAACTTATACCAGAATATAGAATTGATGAAATAGTTTATATAAAAATAAATAAAGATATAGTTATCAAATAATTTAACCAATCTTAAATACATGTTTAAAAAAAATTCCAACAAATTCACTTGGTTTTATTAATAAAAAAATCAGTATATGATCAATACGAAAGCATAATTTTTCAACTTTATTTTGAACTATTTTAATAACGGTTAAAAAAGGAGAACAACATGAGTTATCAAAATATCCTCGTTCCAGTGGATGGTTCAGAAGTAGCACTCAACGTCGTTCAGCATGCTGTTGAATTGGCTAAAGCATTTAATAGCAAAATCACTGTTGTTCAAGTGATGACACTCGATCCCTATATCGCAGCCGAATATCTCTCAGATGGGCAGTCAAATCTTTTAATTGAACGAGCACGAAAATTTATTGAAGATAACCTAGCTCAAGCTAAAGCAAAGTTTAATGAATATGGAGTAGACGTAGAGACTAAAATACTCGAAGGAGAAAGTATTCACCGCACAATAATGAAAGCGATTGATGAGCTTAATATTGATCTGATTGTTATCAGCTCGCACGGTCGCTCAGGATTCAAGAAATTAATTATGGGCAGTGTCGCACAAAGCCTCATCACTGAAGTCAATGTACCTGTTTTTGTCGTGAAGCAATAATATCTGATAGCTCCGTATACCATCATACGGAGCTACTCGAACCATCCAAAAATCTTGAAATCTATTTTGCCATTGTTAAACACAACTCCCTCTTCAAGCAATCTAGCTTGCTGGCAATTAAAACCTTGATCATCCAAACGCTGATGACTAATTTTACCTTGTGCATTAATGACACGATGCCAAGGCAAATCGCTACTCACATCTAATTGATTCAACACACGACCAACCAAACGTGCATGTTTAGGCAGTCCGGACATCGCAGCAATTTGACCATAACTGGCTACTTTCCCATAAGGAATTTGTGATACTGTGGCCAAGATCATCTGTGCCATTTCCGCTGATGCTGATCGATTCATCAATAATTGACCTATAGTTTATCGGATGATTGATTTGAGCAAATGCATTTCATAACAGACTCACTTAATCTAAATTTGCACAATAACAATACACAGAGAAATACAATGAAAAGGATATTTTCACACTTACTTGCTGCTTCAATTGCAGTCGGTACAATCTCTATTACATCGACAACTCAAGCCGCGCCAAGCAGTATAAATATACAAAATATTTTACAACAAGAACGTGCTTGGGCTGGACTAAATACCAAGCGTATTAAAGTTTCCGACATCGATTGGGCTTACAGTGAAGGTGGAACCAAAGGCAAACCCGTACTTATGCTTGTGCATGGTCTTGCAGGCAGTCGCGATAATTGGAACCGAGTCGCTCGTTATCTGACACCACATTATCACATCATTATCCCTGATTTACCTGGTCAAGGTGATAGTAAAGTAGCAGCAGATTTTGATTATTCAATTCCTAATCTGACAGAAAAATTACGTCGCTTTGCAGAAGCCATTCATGTTGATCAAAATCTAAATGTTGCCGGTCACTCCATGGGCGGAGCTGTAGCATTACTTTATGCGGCGCAGTATCCAATCGATACTAAATCATTACTACTCATTAATAGTGCAGGTGTATTTAAATCTGCCAATACCCCTTACTTAAAAGACCCAAATTTACTCAAAAATTTTATCGTTTCTAAACCTGGAGATTTTGATCGGTTATTTAAAATTGCTACGCAGCAACCTCCATTTATACCGAACGAGCTGAAAGTCGAACAAGAAAAGCTCATGATATCCAATGTTACGAATAACACGAAACTCGTTGAGCAACTTATTCTCATGTCCAAATCATTTACACCTGAAACATTTGCGCTAGCGGCTCGTTCAATCGATCAACCAACACTCATCATTTGGGGAGATCGTGATCAAATTATTAATGTAGAAGCTGCAGCTGAACTGAAAGAATTACTGAAAAATGCTCAAGAGCCTATCATCTTAAAAGGTGTAGGTCATACACCAATATTGGAACAAGAACAAATCCTCGTACAACATTATTTAAATTTTCTTAATCTACTCAAATAAGTTATAGACAATGAATGGGACATTTTAAATGTCCCATTTTTTTAATTCAAGAATAAAAAAAGAGGAACCGAAGTTCCTCTTATTTACATTAGTCTATTAGAACAACAAATGGTTTTTGTTCAACAAGTCTTGAAGTGAAACATCAGTATTGTTGAAAGTAATTAGGTCAACCTTGTTATAAGTTGTACCTGCGCCATCACGATCAATACTTAACTTCGTATTGTTTCCGTCTTTCTCGACAAAGATGAATTTATCAATGTTTTGAGCAGTTGCACTATCAGATAACAACTCAGAAACATCAATCTTCACATTGCTGCCTAATTGGAAGTCATTGATTGTGTCAACGCCGTTACCACCGTTATGGCTGTTGTCATTTAACACATTAAAGATCAACTTATCCAAACCTTTAGCAGAAACTGTTTCATTCAAGTAAGTAGAATTAAACTTACCTGCTGTTTCATTCGCCAATGCATCAGCATCATTTGCGTTTGCTTCTGGTGTGAATTTGCTCCAAGCCAATGGTGAACCTGATTTAGAATCAATTTGAAGTACTAATTGAGCTGTATCAGACTTACCAGTTACAGGATCAGTAATCGTGTAGTTAAATACATCCGTTTTACCAATCGCGTTAAGGTTTGCATTTGGCTTATAAGCGTATGTACCGTTTGCATCGATTGTTAATGTACCAAACTCACCTTTGATTGTTGTTGCACCATTAATCGCAACACCATTTACAGCTTTCACAACAGCACCGGCAACTACAAGATCTTTACCATGTACAGGATCAAGATCAGTAATCACATTACCCTTCGCTTCAGTGATTGACTTCACTACAGGCGTTGTACTTGTATCAGTTTCTTTAATGAGCAAGTTAGTCTGTACATAACCTGGTAAAGAAGCAAGGTTCGAGTTACTCATTTCAATACGATATTTACCAGCTGATAAACCATCTAAATTAATATGTGCAACTTCACCAAAGATACCAATAAAGTCGAATAAACCTGACGATTTATCATTAGCGATAAGTACCCACTTACCAGAACTGTCTTGTTTGTACAAATTAACTTTCACAGTGTCAAACAATGTTTTCCAAGAAGCAGACTTCACTTGAAGTTGTATGTCAGCAGTTTTGTTAGCACCGATTGTAAACTCTGTAGCACCACTTGTTTTACCAAGCGTGATACCAAGGAAACCAATCAACCAATTGTACGAAATCGCATCTTTAATGAATTTCTGTGTAACTGGATACTCATACTCGATACCTGCTTTCGCAACGTTATCAATTGCATCCAACGGAATGTTCGGTGCAGTCACTTTACGTGGTGCAGATTCACCCGCTACGTCAGAAGCTGTCACAGATACGTTTTGTCCGTCATTTAAACTTGGTGTCAACTTAATTGAGTAGTTTCCATTGCTATCCGCAGTAGTTGTACCAATCACGTTGTTGTTTGCATCTTTTACTTTAACTGTTGATAAAGCTTGTGCAGTACCAGTTACTAATGAACCATCAGCATTAAATGTAGCAGTTGGAGCATCTGGCGGAGTTACATCTAAATCAAAGCCAATGCTTGATGAAGGACCGACATTTCCAGCTTCATCAATCGCTTTAGCTTCAACGATAATTGTACCTTCTGGTAAATTATTGTTGATTGGATATGTCCAATTACCATTTTGATCAGCAGGAACAAGTGCAGAATCAATAATTCGACCTGTAGAGTCCTTAATCACTAATTCGACAGTAGTATTCGCTTCAGCTTTACCTGTTAATACTGGTTTCAAGTCACTTGGATCTGTAATTGGATTAATAATCACAGCATCAGGAGCTTGAGTATCAACTGTTAATTGATGTGTTTCAGTTGTTTTGTTTTTTGCTAAATCGGTAGATGTTACTTCAACTGTATAATTACCATCCGCCAAATCTCTTGGCGGTGTAAATGTCCAATTGCCTGAGCTATCTACAGAAGCTGGTGCATCTACAACAGTATTTCCATTCTTATCTTTGATCACGACTTGAACTTTAGAATATTGTTCAGTTGAACCAGAAATTGCTGGGGTAGTGTCATTTGTAGGATATAACTCTTCAACTGACAAGTCAGGTGAAAGTGTATCTACACCAAATTTTAAAGAAACTGTACGGCTAGTATTACCTGCTGCATCACGTGCAGTAGCTACAAGTGTATATGTACCATCTGCTAAAGGTTCTGCTGGTTTATAACTCCAACGACCTGCTGACAACACTGCTAAACCACTAGATACAACACTACCATTAGCATCTTTAATCTCTACAGCAACCTCTTTAGGATTGTTTTCTGTATTACCACTAATTGTACGTTGTGGATCATTAGTATAATTAATACTTGGATCAACCGCCGTTACTTGAGCTGCTGTTACTACTGGTTCAGCTACAAATAATGAGCGTGCAGCGAAAGCAGAGAATGCAGCAATTTGAGGCTCAGCAGCTAATGATACTGCCTGTACAGATGCAGCTTCACTCACATCCCATGCAGCTTCTTCATCATCCCAAGGATCGATATCTAACCAAGGATCATTATCATCTTCCCACGGATCAATATCGATATCTGGTGGTGTCAAGTCGATTACAAAATCTTGTTCAGTTGGATTACCTACGTTTCCAGCTTCATCTTTAGGAGTAGCTTCGATTTTGTAGTCACCTTCTTCCAACTCAGCTTCTGGTTTATACGACCATTTACCATCTTCTCCTACTTCAACAGTGGCCTTCTCTTCGAAGCCATCTGGACCGGTGATCACGATATCCACTAGCGAACCTTTCTCACCTGTTCCTGTAATTTCAGGTTGAGGATCATTCGATTCGAAATCATCACCACCAATTGGATCAATAGTAATGTCAGAAGGAGGTGTTGTATCAACTTCTAACTGTTCTTTAGAAGTATCACCTTTGTTACCCGCTTTATCAGTCGGAGTTACTTCTATATCGTAATGACCTTCTGGTAATTCTTCAGTCGGTGTATACGTCCAGTTACCTTCTGGATCAACTTCTGCTTTACCTTCAGAGACAATTTCACCGTCTTTGTCTTTGATCACAACATCAACTATCGCTCCCGGTTCTGTTTTACCAGTAATTTCAGGAGTGGTATCGTTTGTTGGCTTAAGCTCATCGATGGTTAATTCAGGTGCTACTGTGTCAACCTCGAAGCTCTCTGGCTGAGATTCACCTGTGTTACCTGCTTTATCTGTCGCTTTTGCAACTACGTCATATTCGCCATCTGCTAATTCAACTGATGGTGTATATGTCCATGTGTCACCTGTAACTGTTGCTGGACCTTCTGCAACAACTTTACCGTCTTTGTCTTTAACAACGACATTTACTGTTGTTCCTGGTTCAGTTGTACCTGTGATTTCTGGTGTTGTATCGTTTGTATCCGCAATTGGATCAATCGTTACATCGGTATCAGATGGTGCAGTTGTATCTACAGTTAATTTGCCATCCGCAGTTTCAGTAGCAGTATTACCTACCGCATCTTTCGCTTCAGCTTTAACTGTATATTCACCTTCTGGTAATTCTTCAGTCGGTGTGAACGTCCAGTTACCTTCTGGATCTACAGTCGCATCACCTGTTGCTACAGGGTTGCCATCTTTGTCTAAGATTTCAACTTTTACTGTTGCACCTGGCTCAGTCTTACCTGAGATTGTTGGTGTAGTATCGTTTGTTGGCTTAAGCTCATCGATGGTTAATTCAGGTGCTACTGTGTCAACCTCGAAGCTCTCTGGCTGAGATTCACCTGTGTTACCTGCTTTATCTGTCGCTTTTGCAACTACGTCATATTCGCCATCTGCTAA